>JAUXXD010000032.1 GCA_030681265.1 Candidatus Didemnitutus sp.
CGGGCCACTAGCAGCGTGGCCAGTGTGATTAACGTCAAATCGTTCCAAATCGTGACCACCGGCACGACGACGGTCATTCCCGAAATTCTCACGCAGCCACTCAGTCTCACCAAGAGCGTCGGCGACAGCGTCTCGTTATCAATCGTGGCCGATGGCGGCGCGGGCACTGCGCTCACTTATCAATGGCGCAAGAACGGCGAGAATATTCTCAACGCCACGAATTCGACGCACGCCATCGGCAGCGCCACTTTGGGCGACGCCGGAGATTACACGGTCGCCGTCACGAGTCCGGCCGGCACCACCGTCAGTGCGGTGGCGACGCTCACGGTGACGATTGGCGCAGTCGCACCGTCCTTCGCCGTCGATCCGACCGGCGCGACGGTGTTGGTTGGCGGCGCACACACATTCAGCACCGTCGTCAACGGCACCGCGCCTCTCACTTACCAATGGGAGCGCAGCAGCAACGGCGGCGCGAACTACACGCCAGTCAACAGCGCGACATCTACCAGCTTAGTTATCACCAACGCGCAATTGAGCGACGCCGGTCTTTACCGTCTCGTCGCCACCAATTCCCAAGGCAGCGTCACCAGCGCGAGCGCGACACTCGTGGTCAACCAGGCGCCGGTTATCACCGTCCAACCAATCGGCGGCACTTTGCAACCGGGCGGTTCGCTCACATTATCGGTCACGGCCACGGGCAACCCCGCTCCCACTTACCAATGGCGCAAAAATGGCGTCGCGCTCAACGGCGCGACCGCAGCGAACTACGCCATCACCAACGCGACTGGCGCCGACACCGGCGCCTACACTGTCGTCGTGACAAATTCCGTCGGCTCTGCAACCAGCGCGGCGGCGTCCGTGGCGGTGTTGTCGTCCACCTTGGCGGCGACCGCAACGACGCCAACTGCGACCGGACGCAATCCCGACACGCGTCTCACGATCACATTCAACGAAGTGCCGACCGTCGGCGTGGCCGGCGTGCTCCACATCCGCGACGCGGCGGACAACTCCATCGTCGAGACGATCGACCTCGCCGCCGCCACCGCGCTGCGCGACACGTTGCGCGCGGGCAGCACGCTCTCGACGCAGTTGTTGCCGGTGCTGAAAAAACCGATCGGCGGCATCGCGACGGATTTCAATTACTACCCGATCACCGTGTCGGGCCAGACGGCGACGATTTATCCACGCAACGGCGTGCTCGCCTATGGACGCACCTATTATGTGACGGTTGAGCCCGGCGTGTTTACTAACTCCACCGGTTTGGCCTTCGCGGGTATTTCCAACACGACCACGTGGCGTTTTTCCACCAAGAACAGCGGACCGGCCAACGGCAGCACGACGCTCATTGTCGCGGCAGATGGCTCGGGAGATTTTGACACGGTGCAAGCGGCGTTCGATTTTGTTCCCGCGGCCAACACGACGCCGAC
This sequence comes from Candidatus Didemnitutus sp., assembly GCA_030681265.1. Classification (GTDB taxonomy): domain Bacteria; phylum Verrucomicrobiota; class Verrucomicrobiia; order Opitutales; family Opitutaceae; genus Didemnitutus. The sequence continues at coordinate 1,428 of JAUXXD010000032.1, forward strand.
GCTGATTCGCGTGAAGAGGGGCACTTATTTCGAAATCGTCGCCTTCCAGTCTAAGCACAACCTCACGCTCCTCGGTGAAGACGTTGATGAGACGATCATCACTTATCCGAACAACAATACGTTCAACAACGTCTCCGGTGTCTACCATCGTGCCACGTTTCTCGCGCAGAGCGTGCGTGATTGCACGATCGCCAACCTTACCATCAACAACACGACGCCGCAGAACGGCTCGCAGGCGGAGGCCTTGATCGTCAACGGCGCCAGCGCCACGACGGGGCGCAACCTCGTTACGCGCTGCAAATTTTTCAGTTACCAAGACACCGTGCAGTTCAACAAACAGACCTACGTCAGTGATTGCACGATTGTCGGCGATGTCGATTTTCTCTGGGGCGACGGGCCGGTGTTTCTCATCAACTGCGACATCCGTCTGCTGCGGACCGGCGGTTACCTCACGCAGATCCGCAACAGCTCAGGCAATCATGGCTACGTCTTCGTCAACTCCCGCTTCACCGCGCCCCCGGGCGTTACCGGAAATTTTCTCGGCCGCATCGACCCGGCCAGCTTCCCGTTCAGCGAAGTCGTCGTGCTCGATTCCACGTTCGGCGACGCCTCCAACAACGCCTTCCTCGCCACCGGCAACGGCGCGAGTGGGGCCAACTACCTCGCCGGTTGGTGGCTGCTCAACAACGCCACCACACCCACGTCCGCCGCCAACGTGCGCAATTGGACCAACAATCTCCGCGACGCCAACGGCCTCCTGCTCGCGAATCCCAACACCGACGCCTTTACCACGATGCCGACGGACGAGACCACGCAGGCTAATTACCGCAATCCCACGTGGGTTCTCAATACGAGCATCGCAGGCGCGGTCAACGGCTCGTGGACGCCCGCGCTTGCCCCGCTCATCGCCGCCGGTCCCGCTTCGCAACAGGTCGCACTCAACGCTCCTGCGACGTTGACCGTCGCCGCCGTCGGCGTGCCGTCCGTCACTTACCAGTGGCGCAAGAATGGCACGGAGATTTCCAACGCCACGTCCGCCTCCTACACCATCGCCAGTGCGACCGCGGACGATGCGGCGAACTACAGTGTCACGGTGAGCAATTCCGCCGGAGTTATCACCACGCTCCCAGCAACGCTCACGGTGGATAACACAGTTGTTGCGCCGGCCATCAGCACGCCGCCCGCGTCGCAGTTTCTTGCCGAAGGAGAAAGCCTCTCGCTCTCCGTAACCGCGAGTGGCACTGCGCCGTTCACTTACCTATGGCGCAAGAACGGCAACCCCATCTCCAACGCCATCAGCCGCACGTTCACGATCAACTCGACCGTGATTGCCGACAGCGGTGACTACACGGTCGTTGTTACCAACGCATCCGGTTCGGCGACGAGTGACGCTGCCGTTGTGACGGTGAAAGGCGTCGGCCTCATTCGCGCGAGCGGCTACGCGGGCACTGTGACCGGCGGCGCGGCGGGCGCCACCGTGACCGTGAGCACCGCCGCCGCGCTGATCTCCTTCGCGGAATCGACCACGCCTTACACGATCATCGTCGCCGGCACGATCGACCTCGGCGCGAGTGGGCGCGTCAAACCGCGTTCAAACAAGACGATTCGCGGAGCGACCATCACTTCGACGATTCTCGGCACGATCGAAATCAGCAACGCCAACAACGTCATCATTTCCAATCTCAACATTTCCGCCGACACCGGAGTTCCGGGCGAAAACGACGGTGTCACGATTGCGAACTCCACCAACGTCCTCGTCACCAAGTGCAGCATCTACAATTGCAGCGACGGCAACCTCGACCTCGTGGCCGGCTCCGACCTCGTGACAATCTCGTGGTGCAAATTCTATTACACGCGCAACAACGGCCATAATTTTGCGAACCTCGTCGGCTCGAATGACGACGACAAAGGCGACGGTGACGGTCTCACCAACTACCGCATTACGTGGCACCACAACTGGTGGACCGGGCAGGCCAAGCAGCGGATGATCGCGTGCCGCTTCGGACGATCGCACATGTATAACAATCTCTGGGACGCTGCGGGCAACGACTACTGCACCGAGACGCGCCGTCTCGCGCAGATTTTCTCCGAGCGAAACTACTACCAGAACGTCAAGAACCCGCTCGCCAAGCGCACCGCCCTGCAAACCGACGCCGGCCTGCTCATGACCTTGGGCAACGTCTTCGACAACTGCACGGGCACGCAACTCGTCGCCGCGGATACGATGTTCACGCCGCCATATTCCTACCAACTCACCGCCGCCGCCAACGTGCCCGCGCTCGTGCGCGCCGGAGCGGGCAATGTCACCACCGATACACCGAGTGCAGACTCCGCCACCATCAGCGGCCCGAGCGGCGGCGCGAACGCCGGACAAAACGTCACGCTCACGGCTTTGCCCAATGGTTTCATACCCGCGTCCTATCAATGGCGTTTCCAGAATCGCGTCATCGCCGGCGCCACATCGATCACGCTGCCATTAACGAACGTGCAAAGCACCAACGCCGGCGACTACGCCGTCGAACTCGTTTCTGCCAACGGCAACACCGTCGTCAGTCTCAATTACACACTCGCCGTCGGCGCAGCGCTGACGCCGTCCGAGTCGTGGCGCTCCACTCATTTCGGCCTCACGACCAATACCGGCAACGCCGCCGACACTGCCGATCCCGACGCCGACGGCCTGACCAATCTGGTCGAATATGCGCTTGGACTCGATCCGCTCACCGCGACTAACGCTGGCTTGCCGCAACTCGCCGCTAACGAATCCGAGTGGACCTACACCTACACGCGACCGGCTGACCGCACCGACCTGACTTACGCGGTCGAATTTTCCACCGACCTCGCCAATTGGACGGCAAATGGCGTCACGCACGAACGCACCGCGACCGGCACCACCGAAACGTGGCGGGGCCGCGTGCCGCTCAGCACGGGCCCGCGGGTGTTCTTCCGCCTCAAGTTAGAGCGACCCTAAGCTGGGTCAACTACCTGCCGACGGACCGTGCTTCAGCGCGTCTCGTCGGCTGCTTCGTTTGGTTGCCGGTGCGTTTCGTCGAGGTCGCGAATCCGGTGGATGATCGCGGTGAGTTCGCGCCCAGTGTCGGTCAGCCGATACTCAACCCGCCGCACTTTACCGGAGATTTCACGACGGTCGATCAATTCAAAATCGAGGAGTTTGCGCAGGCGTTCGTTGAGCACTTTGGTGGAGATTCCGGGGATGAAGCGCTCGAGTTGCCCCGGACGCGTCACCCCGAAGCTGATCGAGGCGAGCACGGCGGCGGACCACTTGCAGCCGACAACATCTTCCAGCCGGCGATAGGCGCTGCGCTCGGGGAGGCTGAGGGGAGCCGGTTTGCGGGGGGCCGGTTTGCGTTTCATGGTTTTAAATTAGCACTGAGTGGAGTTCCTTGCACTAAGGAACAAAACGGTAACCACCCACTGAATCATGCCCTCTTTCGGTGGCGGCGCAGCAGTGGCATAATAGCTGGGTCAGCGCCGGGACTTCGCCTGTCGCGCCCATTAAACCTCCAAGATCCGGGATTCTCCCCATGAAAAACAAAGTCATCTTCTATCACGCTGGTTGCCCTGTTTGCGTTGCGGCCGAACAAAATATTGCCTCCGCATTCGACGCGGCGCGCTACGACGTCGAAGTCGTCCACCTCGGGGAAGCGAAGAGGCGGGTCGCCGAGGCCGAAGCCGCCGGCGTGAAATCCGTGCCGGCGGTCGTCCTCGGTGGCACGGCATTTCACATCAACTACGGCGCGGGCATCGAAGTTCTGCGCTGAGCGTCGTCGGATGGCCCCGCGCCATCTCTGGCGCGCAAAACCGTTTGCGCCACGCGCGCGGGCGGCTACGTTCCGCGCATGAGTGATTTTGCTCCCGCCGCGGAAATTGCCACTGCCCGCGCTTTGCTTGGTCGCCTCCAGGCGAACATGCGACTCACGATCAAGGGCAAGGACGACGTGATCGACCAAGCGCTCGTCTGCCTCCTTGCGGGCGGACACTTACTGATCGAAGACTTGCCCGGCGTCGGTAAAACCACGCTCGCTTACTCACTCGCGCGGTCGATGGACGCGGCATTCTCGCGCATCCAGTTTACCAGCGATTTGCTGCCGAGCGACGTCATCGGCGTGTCGGTTTACGACGAGGCGGTGAAAAACTTCGTGTTCAAGCCCGGTCCGGTATTCGCCAACATCGTCCTCGCCGACGAAATCAACCGCGCCACGCCGAAGACGCAGTCGGCGCTGCTCGAAGTGATGGACCGCGCCAAAGTCACGGTGGACGGCGCGGCACACGCGGTTGGTTCGCCGTTCATGGTGGTGGCGACGCAGAATCCGGTGGACTACGAAGGCACGTTTCCACTGCCGGAAAGTCAGATGGATCGTTTTTTGATGCGCGTGCAAATGGGTTACCCGCAACCGGGCGACGAAATTGAAATCCTGCGCGCGCCGAAGCTCGGCTACGATGCGATCGCGCTCAATCCGGTGGCCACGCGAGTGGAGTTGTTGCAACTGCAGGCGTTGGTGGGGCGCGTGTTTATCGAGGACACGGTGCTGGATTATATTTTGAAAATCGTCACGGCGACGCGCACCGAAGCCGAATTTCGCACCGGCATCAGCGTGCGCGGCGGACTCGCGTTGCGGCTTGCGGCGCAGGCACGCGCCTTGTTGCTCGGTCGGGATTTCGTCGTGCCGGAGGATGTTCAGGAAATGGTGCCTGCCGTGCTGGCGCATCGTCTCGGTCTCGTGCGGCAAACGTCCGACGCGCTCGAGGAGCGCCGCACGGTTTCGGCGGCGTTGCGCCGCATCGTCGGTTCAATCGCGATTCCCGCTTAACCGCGCGCGCAATTTCACGCCGCGCTGCTTTGTCATGACCGCTCACTCGTCCGTTCTTCCGATTGCCGCGGCGGATTGGGGGGGCGCGGGTGGGGCGGCGGTTGGGCTGAAAATGCCCCGCGCGCAACGGCTGGTGTGGTCACTGGTTTTTCCGGTGAAAGGGCACCGCGTAGCCGTGACGCTGCCGGGAGTTTTTCTGATCGGACTCGCGCTCGGGATCGGCACGGCCGCCTACAACACGGCGAGCAATATTCTCTTTCTCACACTCTCGCTGCTGCTCGCGTGTCTGTTGCTGAGCGGACTGCTGTCGTGGCTGAATATGCGCGGCGTGCACTGGCGGTTGCGGCCCACGCGCTCGTGGCGGGCGGGTCACGACACGGCGGTGGCGGTCGAAGCATTGAACACCAAATCATGGCTGCCGAGCTACGGCCTTTTTTTCGATTTGCGGGTGCGCGCGCTCACCGACGCGGCGACGGCGGATGTGCAACCGATGCCGAAGGTGCGCGAAGCGTTGGCGGAGGCGGAGCGCGCGGTGCAACGCGGTCGGGTTAATCTGAGC
>JAUXXD010000017.1 GCA_030681265.1 Candidatus Didemnitutus sp.
ATTTCGTCGAGCGTGCGCTGACGGTCATGCTGCTGCATGTGGCGGCGAATCTTGTTGAGCGCGAGATACTCGAGTTGGCGAATGCGTTCGCGCGTCACTTTGAATTTCCTGCCGACTTCCTCCAGCGTCTGCTCGTTCTGCCCGTCGAGGCCGAAGCGCATCTTGATGATGCTGGCCTCGCGTGGTTCGAGCGAGTTGACGACGGAGTGCAGATCTTCGTGCATGTTGCGCTCGCCGAGTTGGGCGTCGGGCGCGATGGTGTTTTCATCGCCAACGAGATCGCCGAGCGTCGCGGCATCGCTGTCTTCGCCGACCGGCGCGTCGAGGGAAGCCGGGCGCACGCTGACGGTCTTGAGCAGCGCGATCTTATTGACCGGAATCTGCAACTCGTAAGCGAGTTCGTCGTTGGTCGGCTCGCGGTCGAACTCTTCCGTGAGTTTCGCGATCATCTTCCGCATGCGGGAGATTTTGTCCACGAGGTGAACTGGCAGACGGATCGTCTTGGACTGGTTGGCCAAGGCGCGTTTCATCGACTGCTTGATCCACCAAGCGGCGTAAGTGGAAAGCTTGCCGCCCTTGGCGGGATCGAATCGCTCGACGGCCTTGATCAGGCCGAGGTTGCCTTCGCTGATGAGGTCCATCAAAGGCAGGCCCATTTCCTTGTAGTCGAAGGCGATTTTGACGACCAGGCGCAGGTTGGCCTTGATCATGTGATCGCGGGCGGCCTTGTCGCCGCGTTTGATGCGGGCGGCGAGTTTGATTTCCTCCTCAATCGTCAGTAGCGGAGTCTGGCGAATTTCATTGAGGTAAAGTTGGAGATTCGAGCGGTCGTCGCGGCGATCCACGGGTGAGGCTTTGTCGAATTCAGACGCGGTCGGCGCTTTTGTTGGGGCAATCTCCGGGCGAATGCGAAGGACTTCCTCGGTGGTTTTGGGCATTGTCGCATTCTGGCGAACCACCGACGGCTCGGTCGAAACGGACTTTGCGCGGGTCACTTTCCTGTTGGTCTTCATAGCGTGGAGTGGGTGAGACAGGATGGTCATTTCAATCGGTCTCTGCATTTAAGATGCCGAACGCCCGAAAGTTATTCCCAGTTCCTGCCATACGACCCGAATTTTTCCCGCTAGTGCCCGTTTGGGGGCAAAAATACTAAAATTCCTTCGCTAGCCCGATCGCCTTAAACAGGGCCGAGGCCTTGTTGATCGTCTCTTCATACTCCGCCGTAGGAGAGGAATCCGCGACAATCCCCGCGCCTGCTTGCACGTGCACTTGACCGTTCTTAATTAATGCGGTGCGGAGGGTTATGCAGGAATCCAAATTGCCGTTGTAACTGAAATAACCGAGTGCACCGGCATAACTGCCGCGCTGGGTGCCTTCCATTTCCGCAATTAATTGCATCGCTCTCACTTTGGGGGCGCCGCTGACGGTGCCGGCGGGAAAAGTGGCGCGCATCAGGTCAAAAGCGGTGCATTTTGGCGCAAGTTGTCCCTCCACCTGTGACACAATGTGCATGACGTGCGAGTAGCGCTCGATGGTCATGAATTCGCGAACGTTGATCGAACCGTAGGCGCAGACGCGTCCGATGTCATTGCGCGCGAGATCGACGAGCATCAGGTGTTCCGCTTTTTCCTTTTCATCAGCCAACAATTCGGCGGCGAGCGCGTCATCGGCTGTCGGTGTGGCTCCGCGTGGTCGCGTGCCGGCGATAGGACGGATTTCGGCGCGGCGGCCCGTGAGGCGCACGTGCACTTCCGGAGAAGCGCCCACCAACGAAAACTCCGGCGTCTCCAAAATAAACATGTAAGGCGACGGATTCACCGTGCGCAGTGCGCGATAAAGATCGAGCGGGGTGCGGGCAAAGTCGGTGCTGAACCGTTGCGAGAGGACGATTTGAAACACGTCTCCAGCGCGGATGTATTCCTTTGAGTCGTGCACGAGTTTTTCGAAACGGGCGCGCGTGAAATTGCCCGACGGAACCGTGCTCGCTTTCGGCTCGCCGAATTCCGCCGGACGCACTGGGGCGGGTTGGCGCAGCGCTTCATAGAGACGACGCAATTCCGCCCGTGCCGCCTCGTAGGCGGCATCAGCATCGGTGCCGATGTGCGCGTTAACGATCAGTCGCAGCGTTTGGCGGGCGCGATCGAAGGCGACGATGGAGTCGCACAACATGAACCACATGGCGGGCACGCCGAGTTCGTCACGAGCGGCGAGCGGCACCGAGGGTTCGGCGCTATGCACGTATTCGTAACCGAGATAGCCGACTGCGCCCCCGGTGAAAGGCGGCAAGCCGATCAACTCGACGGGACGATAGCGGGCCATTTCTTCCTGCAAATGTTTGAGCGGATCGCCTTCGCAGGTCGCGGAGGTGATAATCTTGCGCGGATTGCAGCCGACGAAACTGTAACGCGAGACGTGTTCGCCGCCTTCGACTGATTCGAGCAGGAAAGCCGGGCCGGTGGAACGCAACTTGGCGAAGACCGACACTGGCGTTTCCAAGTCGGCCAATAACTCCGTCGAGACGGGAACGACGTTCCCAGCCTGGGCGTGTTCCAGAAAGGCAGCGCGATCCGGCGAGAATTGCATGATTACTCGACCGTCACGGACTTCGCTAGATTGCGGGGCTTGTCGACGTCGCGTTTCAACTCGACCGCGATGTAATAGCTGAGCAACTGCACGGGTATGGTGGCGACAATCGGCAACACCGCTTCGTGGCATTCGGGAATAATGATAACTTCATCCGCGAGTCCGTCGGGCAATTGGCAAGATTCCGTCGCGATGGCGATGATGCGACCGCCGCGCGCTTTGATTTCCTGCATCGAGTTGATGACCTTGTGGAACATCTCGCCGGAGGAGACGAAGAACACCGCCGGGCACTCTTCACTGATCAGGGCGATCGGGCCGTGCTTCATTTCCGCCGCCGGATAGCCCTCGGCGTGAATGTAGGAAATTTCCTTCAACTTGAGTGCGCCTTCGAGCGCGATGGGGAAGAGTGACAGACGGCCGAGGAAGAGCATGTCGCGATACTTCGCGTAGCGTTTGGCGATGCCTTTGATGTGCTCGGCTTGCATCAGCACGGTGCGCACGTGGTCGGGCGCGCCTTTGAGCGCCTGCACGAATTGCACGCCGTCGCTGAAACTCATGTCGCGCATGCGCGCGATGTAGAGGCTGAGCAGTCCGCCGATAAGGAGTTGCGAGGTAAAGGCCTTGGTTGAGGCCACGCCGACTTCGGGGCCGACGTGCTGGTAAATGCCGCCGTCCGCCTCGCGGGCGATGGTGGAGCCGACGACATTGTTAATCGCGAGCACCTTGTAACCCTTTCGCTTTGCTTCGCGCATCGCGGCCAACGTGTCGATCGTCTCGCCTGATTGGCTCATAACGAAGAACAGCGTGTTGCTGAAGAGCGGCATGTTGCGGTAGCGGAACTCGGAGGCGTAATCACACTCCACCGGCACGCGAGCGAAGCGTTCGATCAAGTGCTCCGTCACCATGCAGGCATGCAACGCCGTGCCGCAGGCGCAGAACATGAAGCGGTCCATGTTGCGAAACTCCGCGGGTGTGATGTTCAAGCCACCGAAGTTGGCCGTGCTGCCGTCTTCGGAGAAACGACCGCGCATGGCGTTTTCGAGCGCGGCGGGTTGCTCGAAAATTTCCTTCTCCATGAAATGCGTGTAGCCGTTGAGTTCGGCGTCGGTGATCGACCACGTGACCTTGTCGATGACCGGCGAGACTTCCCCGGCGGCCAAAGTCGTGATGGAAAATGAGCTGGGAGTAAGGTGGGCGATTTCGCCGTCGTTGAGATAGACGACGCTCTGCGTCCGGCTGACGATGGCGGAGACATCACTGGCGACGAGGCTCTCGCCGTCGCCAATGCCGAGGATTAGAGGTGAACCTTTGCGCGCCGTTACCAGTTCGCCGGGTGCATCGAGTGCCATCACGACGATACCGTAGGTGCCTTCGACATGGAGCAGTGTCTTGCGCACGGCGGACACGAAGCGACTTTCCTCTGCGTTAGCCGGTTCCTTCGCATAGTGATAAGCGAGTAGATTGCCCAACACTTCGGTGTCGGTCTCGGAAACGAATTGGTAGCCTTTCGTCAGCAGAAACTTCTTCATCGAAATGTAGTTTTCGATGACGCCGTTGTGGATCAGAGCGATTTGACCGTCGCTGCTGATGTGTGGATGCGCGTTGGCATCCGTAACTCCACCGTGCGTGGCCCAGCGGGTGTGGCCCATGCCAAAATGACCGGTGAGGCGGACTTTCGCCGCCTCTTTTTCGAGGTTCGCGACGCGCCCCGCTTTTTTCACGAGGACGAACTTTCCGTCCTGACACACCATGACTCCCGCCGAGTCATACCCGCGGTATTCCAGCCGTTTCAATCCTTCGAGGATGAGCGGAGCTGCTTTGAGTTTTCCCACATAGCCGACGATGCCACACATAATTTTATTTTAGCTGACGATTTGAGGTGCGACGCCGAAGATAAGCAAGTAATTAGCTTCCCCTATGGCAGACGCAAAAAAAGTTCTCTCAATTATCATGGGTGGCGGACGTGGCTCACGTTTGTTTCCACTCACCAAAGAGCGCTGCAAGCCAGCGGTGCCGTTGGCGGGCAAGTATCGCCTCGTCGATATCCCGATCAGCAACTGCATCAACGCGGGTTACAATCGCATCTTCGTCCTGACGCAGTTCCTCACGGCGTCGTTGCACCGGCACATTCAGAAGAGTTATCACTTCGACGCGTTCAGTGGTGGCTTCGTCGACATTCTGTCGGCCGAGCAGACCGAGAAGAGCAGTGCATGGTATGAAGGCACCGCCGACGCCGTGCGGCGCAACATGGTCCATTTTAACAGTCACGGACACGAATACGTGGTGATCTTGTCTGGCGACCAACTCTACCGGATGCACGTGGATAAAGTGGTGGAGCAACACATCGCGACGAAAGCCGACGTGACCATCGCGGCGGTGGCGATGCCGCTATCCAAAGTTGAGGGCTTGGGCCTGATGCGCGTCAGTGACGATCTGACAATCAAGGAATTTGTCGAGAAGCCGAAGGATCCTGCGATCATCGAAGGGCTCGCCATCAGTGAAACACTCGAGGCGCGACTGGAAAAGAGTTGTGCCGAGAAGCGCTGTTTAGCGTCGATGGGGATCTACGTTTTCAGTCGGAAGGTCTTGGCCGATGCGCTGAACAACACGATGAAGGACTTTGGCAAAGAGGTTATTCCGAGTCTCCTTGGCAAGGCGAAGCTCGCGAGCTACATTTTCGAAGGTTACTGGGAAGATATCGGAACCGTGCGCGCGTTCTTCGATGCAAATCTGGCGTTGGCGCAGCCCTTGCCACCGTTCGATTTCTTCGATCGCTCCGCGCCGATTTACACGCACGCCCGCTACCTGCCGGCGTCCAAAATCAACCGTTGTGAAATCGACCACGTGGTGATTGGCGATGGTTGCATTGTCACTAATTCGACCCTGAAACACTGCGTGATTGGGATCCGTTCCGTGCTGGGCGAAAATTGCTCTCTCGAAGACGTCGTGATGATGGGGGCCGATTATTACGAGAGCGAAGCCGAGCGAGTTGCCCTCCGCGCTACGGGCACTCCGCCGCTGGGCCTAGGTCGCAATTGCCGCATTAAAGGTGCGATTATCGATAAGAGCGCGCGGATCGGTGACAACGTCACGCTCGTGGTCGATGGCAAAGCGGATGGCGACTATGCGCACGATATCATAGTGCGCGATGGCGTGCTCTGTGTCTGCAAGGGCGCGGTGATTCCCTCAGGCTTTACGTTGTGATCGCTGGGAGAACGTAATCAATACGACACCTCCCGCGACGAGAAACAACGAGTAGAAACTGCCGCGGCTCAAGCCGAAGAGCAGTGCTGCGTCCGGCTCGCGGAAGATTTCGCTGATCACGCGAACGACGGAGTAGGCGATCAGAAATTCTCCGACCAGCCGGCCGGGAGTGCGTTGCACGCACTCAGTTTTCCAGAAGCGCCATTGCGCGAACGCGAGCAACACAAGCCCTTCGAGGACAGCCGCGTAAAGTTGCGAGGGATGGCGTGGTTCAATCAAGAGCGGGTGTGTGCCCGGTGCGGCGCTTTGCGGAAAAATTACGGCCCAGGGCACGGTGGAGACGCGTCCCCAGAGTTCCCCATTAATGAAATTGGCTACCCGGCCGAAAAATAACCCGACCGGCGCGACGCTCGCGATAAGGTCGCCCAAGTGCAGAAGCGACAACTGGCGACTGCGCGCAAACCACGCCAACGCCAACGCCACTCCGACAAATCCGCCGTGGCTGGCCATGCCGCCCTCCCACACGCGGAGCAACGAGAGCGGATCACGCAACACGGTATCCATGCGGTAGAGCAGGAAATAGCCGAAGCGACCACCCAGCAGCACCCCGACGACGATGGCGAAAATCAGATCAATACTCGCCGGCGGCGTAAGCGCACTCCGTCCTGCTCGATGGTAGAGAAACAGCAGGAAACCTGCGGCGACGAAACCTAAGAGGTAGGCCAACCCATAATAACGGATACCGATGCTCTCGTTGAATTGGATCAGGAAGGGGCTGAGGTCGTGCACCCAGTATTCCGGTGGGGTTCCTGCGTAAGCGTGAGTCACAACAAAAATAAATTAGGGGGTGGGCGAACTGCCGGCACGTGGCATGCGTGGGAGTTTTTGTGAGCGAGAACGGGCCAGCTCCCGCATATCGACCGCGATGTCGTCCTTCTCGAAAATTTCCATTCCGAGGAGATGTTCCATAATGTCCTCCATGGTCACTACGCCGCTGGTCGCCCCAAATTCGTCGACCACAACGGCGAGTTGCTGATGAGTGCGCAAGAATTGCTGGAGCACTTGCGCCACGGTGATCGTTTCTGGGACGAATTGCACCTCCTGCACCAACGATTCGACGAGGATTTCGTCCTGGTCGTTGGCTTTGGCTTTGAGCAAATCGCGCCGCCGCACGAGGCCGATGATGTCGTCAATGTTGCGCCCATAAACGGGCAAACGGGCAAACGGGATGGAGGCGTGCTCGCGAAAAACGTCAGTGATTGTGGCATTGCGGGCGAGGGCAGTGACGACGATGCGCGGTGTCATGATCGCGCCGACGCGCACATCATCGAGCGAAAGCGCGTTGGCGATGATGTTGGATTCGTTGCTCGTGAGCGTGCCTTCCTTTGCGCCTTTCTCGGCGAGGAGAATGATCTCGCGGTCGGCGGCGTGGGTGCTGATGCGCTGGGGGATCACCCACCGCACGACTTGTTGGCAAAACCAAATAATCGGGAGTAGCGCCCGCTGCGTCCACAGCAACGGATAGACGACGTGGGGTTGGAAATGGACGCGGTAGGTGACGCCGAGATTTTTCGGAATGACTTCCGCAATGATGAGAATCGCCAAGGTGAGTCCGCCGGAAATGAAACCGAGGGCAGCGTTGCCGAATAACCGCGTGCCCATCGCCCCGACGACGGTCGCGCCCAGCGTGTTGGCGATCGTATTGAGCGTGAGAACGGTGGAGATGGTGCGGTCGAGATTGTGCCGGAAATTTGCCAAGAGAGCCCCGCGGGTGGGATTACTGCGCTTCAGCGACTCAATCTACGCGGTCGTCGAACTGAGAATCAGCGCCTCCGTCAAGGAACAGAGGAAGGAAATCACGATGGTAAAAAAGACCGCGATGAGAAACAGGGCCATGCGCGACACTACTGCGGGGAGAGGGCTTGAACACAATTTCTTTTAGCCGGCTTCGCTGTGGGTTATTCCAGCGGTGGGGCGGAAAGATGCCTTGCGAGAGGATTCGCCCGCCCACTAGCGTCCGCCCATGAGCACGCCAAAGCTTACTCCGCTTAATGCCTTTCATCGCCGGAATGGCGGACGGATGGTCGATTTCGCCGGTTGGGAGATGCCGGTGCAGTATCGCAGCATTCTCGAAGAGCACAAAGCCGTGCGCACGCGCGCCGGACTTTTCGACGTCAGTCACATGGGAGAGGCCGACGTGCGCGGCCCCGACGCGCTCAAGTTTCTGCAACACCTCGTGACGAACGATTGCCGCAAACTGTTTCCGGGCCGCGTGCTCTACACCGTAATGTGTTATCCGGACGGCGGTGTGGTGGATGACTTGCTCGTCTACATGCGCGCACCCGACAGCTATTTGCTGTGCATCAATGCCGGCAACATCGACAAGGACCTCTCGTGGATGCAGGAGCAGGTGAAGGGCTTCGACTGCACCGTGACGGATCGTTCCGCGGATTATGCGCAACTGGCGATCCAAGGACCACTGGCTATCGCATTGGTGCAAACGCTCACCACCACCACGCTAGCGGACGTAAAATACTACCATTTTACTGAGGGGAAAGTTGCCGCGGTGGACTGCTTGATCAGTCGCACCGGTTATACGGGTGAGGACGGCGTTGAACTTTATTGCGCCTCTGCAGACGGCGAGCGACTCGCCGAGAAACTCTGGGAGGCCGGCGCATCGGTTGGTTTGGAATTAGCGGGACTGGGCGCGCGCGATTCGTTGCGGCTTGAGGCCGGATTTCCGCTCTACGGCCACGAGATCACCGAAATCATCAATCCACTCACGGCGGGGCTTGGTTGGGTCGTGAAATTCGACAAAGGCGACTTCATCGGCTCCGCCAGCCTGCGCGCGCAAAAGGAAGCGGGATTGCTGCAGAAGGTCGTGTTTTTTCGCACGGGCGATCGTCGTATCGTGCGGGCCGGAGCGCTCGTGCTGAACGCCGCGGGCGGCGAAGTCGGCCGGGTGCTTTCGGGCACGTTGTCCCCGCTGTTGAATGAATCGATTGGCTCGGCGTTGGTTGATGCGGCGTTCGTCCAAGACCCGCTGCAGGTCGATCTCCGCAGCACCAAAATCCAATTGCAACTGGTCAAACCTCCCTTCGTTACCCTAAAAAAGAACTAACGCTTTTCTTTATGAGCAACATTCCCGCTGAACTGAAATTCGCAAAATCCCACGAGTGGCTGAAACTGGCCGACGACGGCACCGCGCTGGTCGGCATTTCCGACTACGCCCAAAGCAGTCTCGGCGATATCACTTTTGTGCAATTACCCAAAGTAGGAGCAGTATTGAAAGCCGGCGAAGCCTTCGGCGTCGTCGAGTCAGTCAAAGCGGCTTCGGATATCTACGCCCCAGTTTCCGGTGTGGTTCTCGAAATTAACTCTGCTCTCGATACCGTGCCCGAGACGCTTAATCGCGATTCGTATGCGGCAGGTTGGATGGTCAAACTCAAGCTGAGCGACGTAGGCGAAGCCCACGCCTTGTTGTCGGGCGAAGACTACGCAAAGCTGATTAACTGAACGCGCAAGGTTAGTTACACTTGCGCAAGCGGCAATTTAGGCCGACTTTTCGTCTCGATGTTTTTGCCTCTACGCTTTGCTTTTACGGGAACTTTAATTGGTGTGCTCCTGCTATCGGGCTGCACCAAAAATACGGACGGCGCCAAGCCAATAGCGCGGGCTGGCGGCCAATTGCAACCGGTGGAGGTCGTCACCGTCAGCCGCCGCGATTTGGTGGAGTCGCTGTCGCTCGTTGGTTCATTGGCCCCGAACGAAACAGCGCAGATCCGCGCCGAGATCTCGGGCCAAGTGCGGTCGGTGAATTTCTTCGAAGGCGAACATGTCGTGAAAGGCCACGTGCTCGTGCGGATTGCCGACGAGGAACTCCGCGCGCAATTGGCGCAGGCCGAAGCCCGGTTTCGCCTCGCGGAACTAAATTTAAAACGCAGCGAAGACCTCGCCCAAGCGCGCTCCATGTCGCAGGCGGAACTTGACCGGGTGCGCTCCGAACACTCGTCGGTGGAAGCCGAGTTGCGCCTCCTGCGCGTGCGCCTCGATAAGCTGGCAATCAAGGCGCCGTTCGACGGGGTCGTGGGCGCGCGCAGTATTTCGACGGGCGATTACGTCACGGCGGCAACAACCATTACCACACTCGACGATCTCAGTCGCCTGAAGATCGAGTTCCAAGTTCCAGAACGCTTCGTGGAGCGCGTGCGCTCGGGTTCGACCTTTACGATTCGCTCGCAAACGCCGGAAGGGGAGATCAGTTCACCGGGTGAAGTTTATTTTGTCTCCTCCATCATTGAACGCTCAACCCGTTCGAGTCAGGTGAAGGGATTTTTAACCGCACCCGGGGTGGGACTGAAACCGGGGATGTTCGCCAACATCGATATTGTGCTCCAAGTGCGCCGTGGGGCGCTGACGGTTCCAGAGGGCGCGATTTTGACGACCGCGCGTGGAGCGCAACTCATCGTCGTCCGCGAGCAAGGTTCGGATAAAGTGGCGCAATTCGTAGCGGTGCAACTCGGCCTGCGCGAGCGTGGGCTCGTGGAAGTGACGCCGGTGAAGGAAGGGGAGTTGTTAGAAAACCAAACGATAGTCGCCTCCGGTGTCGGGGCGTTGATTCTCTTTCCCGGGGCCAAACTGGAGCTACGTCCGTTGCGCCGTGAGTTTCAGATCGGAGGCTAAACGATGATCCTCTCCGATATTTCAATTCGCCGCCCGGTCGTCGCGTTGGTGGCGTCCATCCTCGTGGTGTTGGTTGGCATTTTGAGTTTTTCGCGATTGCCGGTGCGTGAGTATCCTTTGATCGATTCGCCGGTTGTTTCTGTCGATACCCGTTATCGCGGCGCGTCGTCGGAGGTGGTGGAGGCCAAGATTACCGAACCGCTGGAGCGCGAAATCGCTTCTATCGACGGGATCCGCGTAATCCGTTCCGATTCGCAAGAGGAACAGTCGCGTATCACGGTCGAATTTAATCTCGGGCGCAATGTGGATGAAGCAGCAAACGATGTGCGCGACCGCGTGGCGCGAGCGCGGGGCCGATTGCCCAACGAAATCGAAGAGCCGCAAGTGACCAAAGCTGACGCCGACGCTTCGCCGGTCATCACCATTTCGTTTAACTCCGAGCGCTACAGCCGTCTCGAATTGCGGGAATTCGTCGAACGCATCGCGTTGCAACGCTTGCAGACGATTCCCGGTGTCGGCTCGGTCGGGATGCGCGGGCCGCGCTATGCGATGCGCCTGTGGGTGGACAGCGACCGCTTGGCCGCGCACCAACTTACGGTCACCGACGTCGAGACGGCGTTGCGGCAGCAGAATGTGGAGATCCCTGGCGGGCGGATCGAGTCTGCCTCACGCGAATTTCCGGTTCGGATCGAAGGCCGGATGACGGAAGTAGCGGAGTTTGAAAATCTCGTGCTGGCGACGCGTGGCGGGCACCAAGTGAAGTTCGCTGACGTGGGGCGCGTGGAGCTTGGCGCGGAGGAATATCGCTCGGAAAGTTACTTCAAGGGTCGCCCGACGGTCGGCGTGCAGATTCTGCGGCAAGCCCAAGCCAACGTCCTCGACGTGGCGAACGGCGCGAAGGCGATGATTCCGCTGATCCAAGCCGACATGCCGGACGGGGTGAATGTGGAAGTCGGCTTCGACAGCTCGGTGTTCGTTGATCGCTCGGTGAAGGAGGTTTACCACACGCTCTGGCAGGCGGGCGTGTTGGTGGTGTTGATGATTTTTCTCTTCTTGCGCGATTGGCGGGCCACGATGGTGCCACTGGTGGCCATCCCCGTTTCGATCATCGGATCGTTCGCCGTCATGTCGGTGCTGGGCTTCTCCATTAATACGCTGACCTTGCTCGCCTTGGTCCTCGCGGTCGGCCTCGTGGTCGATGATGCGATCGTGATGCTGGAAAACGTTTATCGCCGCATTGAGGGCGGAGAAAGTCCAATCCACGCCGCCGTGTTCGGCGCTCGGCAGGTCGCGTTCGCGATTATCGCGACGACGCTGACGCTCGCCGCGGTATTTTTGCCGGTGGCATTTCAAACTGGTCAGACCGGTCGACTCTTCTACGAATTCGGAGTTACGTTGGCGGTATCGGTTTTCGTTTCGTCGTTTGTCGCGCTGACACTAACGCCGATGCTGTGCTCGCGGATGCTGCGGGCCAAGCGGGTCGCTGGCAAACCAGTGCATGGCTGGTTCTATGAGCGCACCGAACCATTCTTTGTTTGGCTCAATCAGCTTTTTGGGAAATCGCTTACAGTTGGTCTGCGGTTCAAACCGCTAATTCTGATCCTCGCCGCGCTCTTCACGGCCGGTGGATTTGCGCTTTATACGCAACTGCAGCGCGAGCTCACGCCAGTGGAGGACCGCGGGATTTTCATGGCCAACCTGACCGCTCCGATCGGAGCGACTCCGGAATACCTGCGCCTTTATTCCTACGATATGGAGCAGATGGTGCTGCAGATTCCGGAAATGGAACGCACGTTTCACCGCACCGGAGATGGTGGTCGGGCGTTTATCTTTGCGACCTTGAAACCGTGGGAGGAACGGGAGCGCAAGACGCAGGAAATCACCGCCGAACTTCGCCGCCGTTTTCAACGCGAAATTACGGGAGGCCAAGCAACGGCCACTCCCCTGCGACCATTTGGCCGCGGCCGTGGAGGTGGCGGTGTGAGCTTCGTTTTGCTCGGCAGTGATTTCCACGAACTGCAGCGCCTCGGAAGCGAATTTCTCGTGGCCATGCGCGAAAGCGGCCAATTCCAGCAACCGCGCGTCGATCCGTCGCCCACGAAGCCGCAGCTTGATGTGAAGATTGATCGCGCCAAAGCCGCCGACTTGAAAGTGCCGGTGAGTGCGGTGGGTTCGACTCTGGAATCGCTTCTCGGCGGGCGTCGCGTCACGGAATTTCAGCGCGGCAACCAGCAATATTACGTCATCGTGCAAGTGACGGACCAGAATCGGGCCACGCCATCCGATCTCGGACGACTCTATGTGCGTTCGACAGACGGTCATTTTGTGCAACTGAGCAACCTCGTCACGTGGTCGGAAGACACCGTTCCTGAAAGTTACCCGCACTTTAATCGGCTACGCGCCGTAACGGTTTCGGGGCAAATGGCCGAAGGCCGCACGATTGGCGACGGGGTCACCTTCATGGAGGAATTGGCCCGCAGCAAACTTCCGCCGGGTTACACTTATGCGTGGGACGGCGAGACGCGCGAGTTTGTCGAAAGTGGCAACGACACGGTGATTTTGTTCGGTCTCGCGCTGGTGTTTACGTTCCTGATTTTGGCGGCGCAGTTCGAGTCGTGGATTCATCCGACGACGATCTTCAGCGGTGTGTTCATTGCCATCGCGGGTGGCTTGTTAGTGCTTTACTGCACTCGTTTCTGGGGCCCGCCAATGACGGACAATCTCTTTTCGCGATTCGGACTAATCATGCTCATCGGGTTGGTTGCGAAGAACGGAATTCTAATCGTGGAATTCGCGAATCAGCTTCAAGTAGAGAAGGGGCTCGGGGCGACGGGGGCGGCATTTGAAGCGGCAACGTTGCGCTTCCGGCCGATTTTGATGACGTCGATCTCAACGATCCTCGGTGCTGTGCCGATTGCATTCGCCACGGGCGCCGGAGCGGAAACGCGCAATCCAATGGGCATCGTGATCGTCGGCGGACTCCTGCTTTCGACGATCATCACGCTCTACGTGATTCCGCTGGTCTACATTTTGATGGACCGCATTTGCCTGAAAATGACCGGCCGCAACAGTGCGCACGGTTTGATTAAGGCGCGAGAGATCGAGCGCGAAACTTCTTCGACGGCGGAAGCGGCGTGAGGTTGCTCGCGAGTTGCCGCACACTACCTGCTGGGAGAATTGTTCCCGTAGGCATGAAAAAGGCGACCGGGAGGCCGGTCGCCTTGGCAAATTAAAGGTCGATCCTACGCTTACTTGGCGGCCTTGGCGGCCTTTTGGCGGGCGCCGTTGTTGAGGATGCGCTTGCGCAGGCGCAGGCTCTTCGGGGTAACCTCGACGAGTTCGTCGGCGGCGACGTATTCGATCGAGCGCTCGAGCGACAGCTTGGTCGCCGGCGTCAGGCCGGTGGCGACGCCGTCGCCCTGGGAGCGGAAGTTGGTGAGCTTCTTTTCGCGCACGGCGTTGATGGCGATGTCCTCGTTGCGGGGATTCTCACCGACGATCATGCCTTCGTAGACCTGCTCGCCGGGATTGACGAAGAGTTTGCCGCGTTCCTGACACATGACCAGGGCGTAGCCGGTGGTTTCGCCGGCCTCCGTGGCGATGAGGGTGCCCGTGATGCGGGTGAGCACTTCCCCGGCGTAGGGGGCGTATTCCTTGAAGAGATGGCTGAGGACGCCGCGGCCGCTGGTGGCGTTGACGACGTCAATCTCCATGCCAATGAGACCGCGGGTCGTGATCACGGCTTCGAGCATCGTGGAGTGAGCCAGCTTCTCCATGTTCGTGAGGCGACCTTTGCGGTTGGCGAGATTCTGCATGATCGCGCCGACGCACTCGTCGGGAATTTCGATCCAGACGGTCTCGAATGGTTCGTGGCGTTGCCCGTCGACGATCTTCTCGATGACGGTCGGTCGCGACACGAGCATTTCAAAACCTTCGCGGCGCATGGTCTCGACCAACACGGCGATCTGCATCGCGCCGCGGGCCTTGACGTTGAAGATGCCCGCTTTGTCGGTGTCTTCGATGTAGATGGAGACGTTGGTCTTCAACTCGCGCATCAGGCGCTCGCGCAGTTGGCGGGAGGTGACGAGTTTGCCTTCCTGACCCACCAAGGGACCGTCGTTGACGCAGAATTGCATCTCGAGGGTGGGCGGGTCGATTTGGGTGAATGGGAGGGCGTGGCCATCGTCGCGCACGTCGAGCGTGTCGCCAATATCGACGTCTTCGAAACCGGCGAGACCGACGATGTTGCCGGCGACGGCGGATTCGACTTCGCGTTGGCCGAGGCCGGTGAATTCAAAAATCTTGGAGATTTTGGCGCGGACGCGTTTTCCATCCGAGTGGCGAATGACGAAAACGGGGTTACCGATGCTGATGGTGCCGCCGAGGATCTTGCCGACCGCAATGCGGCCCACATAGTCACTCCAGTCGATGTTCGACACGAGCATGTGGAAGGGCTCGGACGGCTTGGCAAAGGGAGGCGGGACGTGATCAATGATTGTTTGGAAAAGAGGGGTCATGTCCTTCTTTTCTTCGCCGAGGTGATACATCATGTAGCCATCGCGGCCGGAGCCGTAGACGACTGGGGCATCGAATTGCTCTTCGGTGGCGTTGAGTTCCATGAGGAGCTCGAGCACCTTCTCATACATTTTGGCCGGCTCGGCGTTGTCGCGGTCGATCTTGTTGATCACGATGACAACCTTGAGGCCGTGGGCGAGGGCCTTGCGAAGCACGAAACGGGTTTGGGCCTGCGGACCATCGTAGGCGTCGATAACCAGGAGGACGCCATCCACCATGCGCAGCGCGCGCTCCACCTCGCCGCCGAAGTCAGCGTGCCCCGGGGTGTCGAGGATGTTCACAATCATGTTGTTCCAATGAACGGACGTGTTCTTGGCCTTGATGGTGATGCCCTTCTCCTTTTCGAGGTCCATGGAGTCCATGGCGCGTTCCTCGACATGTTGATTGACGCGGTAGACCCCGCCTTCCTTGAGGAGTTTGTCGACGAGCGTGGTCTTCCCGTGGTCGACGTGAGCAATAATTGCGATGTTGCGGATGTTCTGGTTCATGGTCCTGAGAGTGCTTGCGCAGAGATAAAAGGGTCACGGTGCGGCTCGGCCGCACGCATGGCAAGAAGGAAGCTTGCGGGGCGGCCGAGTTATTCGGCGGCGGGCTGGTCCAGAGGAAACAAACACGTAACCTGCGAACCGTTGCCGAGTTCTGTCTGGATTTGAATCGTGCCGCGATGCCGTTGCAGCACACGCAAGACAATCGCCATAGCGAGGCCGGTGCCTTTTCCTTTCGGCTTGGTGCTGAAAAACGGCTGAAAAATCTGCGCGCGAACTTCCGGACGCATTCCCGTGCCGGCATCCTTGACGGAGATTGCAATCTGGCGATCCAGCCTTGCCGCGGAGGGCGCAAGTAGATGCGCGGTGATAAAAATCGTCCCGCCCGCGGGCATGGCATCGCGAGAGTTTTCAAGCAAAGCGACCACAACTTGGCGCACTTGCGCGCGATCGGCCGTCAAGAGCGGCAAATCCTCGGTCGTGAAAACGGAAATGAGATGGCTCGTGCCGAGTAGTTTGCTGCTGTCGTGCGCCAGCTCTTTGAGCAGCGCGGCGACATCGATTTTTTCCATCAGCCCATCGGTGCGCGACGAGAGCGCGAGCATTTGCTGCATCAGGCCGGCGGCACGGCGTGTCGCGATCTGGATGTTGCGCAAGTGGCGGATGATCTCTGGGGAAGGCTCGCTCAACTCAATCAACGTCGCCGAGCCAGAAATGGCAGCGAGGAGGTTGTTGAAATCGTGGGCCAAGTGACCGGCAGGGCCGTTGAGTGCGGCGATTTGCGCGGCGGCGTGCGCATCGTGGTTGGCCAAGTCAGCTGGATCAGAGGAGGTCACTTTGACTAGTCGAAACCTGCGCCCGCGCGGGCGCAAGCACGCACACGGCGTGACTAAACAGAAAACCCCTCGGACAACGCGCCGAGGCCAGCCAATACCGTGGTTCCGGGTAGGTCTGACCCACGGCGCGCTGCCAAAGGGTTCTACTAAAGAATGAGGCCCGGAAACCTTGCGGTCTCCGGGCCAAATTCGGGTGTGGGCGTTCGCCAAGCGCTCTTCCCCAATCACACTTGTTGGGCGCTCTCGCCAATTGGCGGGCCAAGTGTTTCCCGACGCTACTCATCGCGGCAAGCGATGCTCTCGGTCTCATAGCGGGACCGTCCCAGCCCTTTCAGGCGCAGGATCTATCGAGTGAGGCCTCTACGCTCGGTTCGGTGACCATCTGCCGATGGTTCGCTCGCCGGACGGGTGCTGGGACGCCTGTAAGAACACAATTCGCACCGGCACCTTGACCACGGGGACGGCCACCACTTTTGGCGATGCGTTGGCCCCGTGCGACGGGTCTGACCTCTTATCTCTCAGGCTGCTTTTGACTTACAGTTGGGTAATCCCGTTTGGCGGGGTCGCCCCAATCTTGGAAGGCTGGCGGGTTGTTGCCATCCCGCGCCACTCCACGCGGCAATTCATTCCTTCGCTTCCAGCCGTTTGCATCAGCCGGATCTTTTGGAGAGTGCAACTCTCCGGAACGAACCACTACGTCCTGGTCTAGCAGTAGCAGCCATAACCCTCTGGGTAACTGCCTCAATCCAAGGCCCGAAACTGGCCTTGAACCTAACTCGGCTCGGTCCGCGGTTTCTAAGTTCGCGCCTCGCCGCTCAGTTCCATTGTCGCATAACTGGATCGGCTGCGACGCCGTCCAGAGGAACTGGTGATATATGCCTGCCATCCCAATTGGAATGGTGGGGGAGAGTCGCACCAGTTGCGGCTGCCCATTCCCCGGTTGCCCGGGATTATCCCAGTCGCGCCTTCGACGGGTTTTTCATGCCGTCGTGCTCTCGACTGTTCTATCAAGGAACACGTCAAACATCTCCGGACCACCTGCAAAAGTCTACCGGTTGTTACTAGCAATCGCCTCACGCGCCAAACCGGTGAACAACCTGCGCGTAACTGTTGCCCACCGGTTATTCACCGCAATTTTCGCGCAGCGCACCGTTTGCGAAGCGAACCACGCGCGATCCCGTTGCTCCGGCGACATTCCCGACTGGTCAACTCCGCTTCGTCCTGCCTGTTTCGCAGTCCGACGCCTGCGATGCCGCCCCGCGATCTTCCCATCTACGAACTCGAAGCCCCGCTTCTCGCCGCTGTGCGCGACGCCGGTCGTGTGATCGTGCAGGCGCCGACCGGTTCGGGAAAATCCACGCAGGTGCCGCAGATGCTTCTCGCTCACGGTATCCTCGGCGAACGCGGTGAAGTTGTCGTGTTGCAACCGCGGCGACTCGCCGCCCGCATGCTCGCCAAGCGCGTGGCGGAAGAAGTCGGCACCAAACTTGGCGCAATAGTCGGTTACCAAATTCGCCTCGATGCGTGCGTCTCGGACGCGACGCGCATCCGCTTTGTCACCGAAGGCATTCTGCTGCGCCAAATGTCCTTCGACGCCAACTTGCGCGGCATCAGCGCCATCGTTTTCGACGAATTTCACGAGCGCCACCTCTACGGCGACATCTCGTTGGCGCGCGCCTTGCAAATCCAGCAAACGACGCGCCCCGATCTCAAATTGATCGTGATGTCCGCCACGCTCGACGCGGCGTTGCTCCAAAGTTACCTCGCGCCGTGCGCCGTGCTCACGTCGGGCGGCCGCACTTTTCCGGTGAGCACAGAGTATTTAGCAAAAGCAGTAAACTTCGACCAAGACCCCGTGTGGTCAGTGGCGGCGCGGGAATGCGAGCGGGTTGCGGCGTGCACCAGCGGTGACCTGCTCGTCTTCATGCCCGGTGCCTACGAAATTAATCGCACGGTGCAGGAACTGGAAAATTCGCGCGCGCTCCGTGAGTTCGCGTGCCTGCCGTTGCATGGCGAATTGCCCACAGAGCAACAGGACCAAGCGGTGGCACGCGGTGTGACACGCAAAATCATCGTCTCCACCAATGTCGCGGAAACTTCGCTCACCATCGATGGTGTCACCGCTGTCGTGGACTGCGGCCTAGCGCGCATGGCGCGCTACGATCCGCATCGCGGCATCAACACGCTGCTCATCGAAAAAATCTCCGTGGCCTCCGCCGAGCAACGCGCCGGTCGCGCTGGGCGCACCGCTCCCGGTGTGTGTGTGCGACTCTGGACGGAGCGCGAGCACGCGCAGCGTCCGCTGCAGGAGTTGCCGGAAGTGAAGCGCCTCGATCTCGCGGAGGTCGTGCTGACGCTCAAGGCGGCCGGAATCGAAGATGTGCAGGAGTTTCCTTGGTTGGAACGTCCCGAAACCAAGGCGCTCGAACGCGCCGAGTTGCTGCTCGTCGATTTGGGTGCGTTGCACGGGGCGCGCCGCCGCATCACCGATGTGGGTCGCAAGATGCTGCGCTTTCCAATGCATCCGCGTTATGCGCGCATGTTTCTCGCGGCACAGGACTACGGATGCGTGCGCGCCGTGGCGTTGATGGCGGCACTGACGCAAGGGCGCAATTTCCTGCTGCGCAATGTCGACAAGCGCACGCAGGACGCGCGCGACGACGCGCTCGGCACTGAAACGGAATCCGATTTTTTTCAACTGATGCGCGCGTGGCGCTACGCGGACCAAGCCCGCTACAATCTCGATGCGTGCCGCCAACTCGGAATTCACGCGCAGGCCGTGCGGCAGGTTGGGCCGCTCTTCGCGCAATTCCTCAAGATCGCCGCAGGAGAGAAACTCGACGTTTCCGAACAAAGCGTGGATGGCGTCGCGTTGCGCAAATGCGTCTTGCTCGGCTTCAGTGATCAATTGGCGCGGCGACTCGATCAAGGCACGCTGCGGTGCGAGGTGGTGCATGGGCGTCGCGGCGTGTTGGCCCGCGAAAGCGCGATTCAAACCGCCCCGCTTTTCATCGCGGCGGAAATCACCGAAATCGAAAGCCGTGGTGAAGTGAATACGCTGCTCAACCTTTGCACGTCAGTCGAAGAAACGTGGTTGGCGGAGTTGTTTCCCGAGGAATGCCGAGAAGAAAACGGGGTGGTCTACGACACGACGCAACGCCGCGTGCTCGCGCGGAAGGAACGGCGTTTCCGTGATCTCGTGCTCGAATCCAAGCAGACCGCGGCGCAACCCGAACTTGGTCAAGCGGCCGCGCTCCTCGCGCAGGAAGTTATCGCCGGGCGTATCGCGCTCACGGAGTGGAACGAAACCGTCGAGCAATGGATTGTGCGCGTAAACTGTCTGGCGAAGTGGTGGCCGGAGTTGGAAGTGCCGCCGATCACAGCCGCGGACCGACTCACGCTGA
>JAUXXD010000041.1 GCA_030681265.1 Candidatus Didemnitutus sp.
AATCCACGAAGAAAAAGCGACCGTGATGGTCGGCGCACCGACGTTTATCCGTCCGTTTCTCAAGAAGGCGACGCGTGACGAATTGAAGACGCTCGATCTTGTCGTGACCGGTGCCGAGAAGCTGCCGATGGATCTCTACGAGGCATTTCTTGCGCAGTTCGGCATCGAGATTTTGCAAGGTTACGGCCTCACCGAAACGACGCCGGTCGCGAGCGTGAACCAGCACAACCCGCCCGTTACTTCGTCGGTTTCGACGCCCCAGGATGGCAAGCGCCTCAACGCGGTCGGTCGCCTCATGCCCGGCGTCACTGCCCGCATCGTCGATCCGGACACCGGCGAGGAATTGCCGATGTCATCCACCGGCATGCTGTGGTTGAAAGGACCGAATATTTTCCCGGGCTACTTGAAGGACCCCGAAAAAACCGCCGGCGCGTTCCGCGATCGTTGGTTTATCACCGGCGATCTCGGGCGGATGGATGATGACGGCTTCGTGTTTATCGAGGGTCGCTTGTCGCGCTTCTCCAAAATCGGCGGCGAAATGGTGCCGCACGGCACGATTGAAATCCGCATCGCCGAACTCTTCGGCTGGGACCAAAATGAAGGCCCCACCACCGTCGTCACGGGCATTCCCGATGCGACCAAAGGCGAGGCGCTCGTGCTGCTGACCACCCAGGAAGTCACCTTCGAGGAAGTGCGCGCCAAATTGCTCGAAGCCGGTCTGCCCAACTTGTGGGTGCCGCGCATTATCAAGCGCGTGGATAAAATTCCGATGCTCGGCACGGGCAAGACCGACCTCAAAGGTTGTCGCACCCTCGCGCTCGAACTTACCAAGGGCGAAACGAGCTAACCGGCTTGAGGCGCCGCGCGACTATGACGGTCGCGCGCGGCTGCCTGCTTGCAGGTCGCGGCGCGTCCGTCTTTAGTGCGGGTTCGTCTTGATGAAAACTGCGCACGCCTCCGCCACCCGCCAACTGCAACGCCGCCTCGGCGCGCGCGTGGCCACCACCGCCGAGGCCTGCTGGGCCGCTTCCTTTGACAGCAGCAAAGTTTCTTTCCTGCCCGTGGCGGTGGTTACGCCGCGCCGCGAAGCTGAAGTTGGGATCGTGCTCACGTTTGCCAATCGCCACCGCGTGCCCGTTACGGTGCGCGGTCGCGGCACGACGCTCATGGGTTCCGCCGCGCCGGTGCAAGGCGGTTGGGTGATCGACATGACCAAATTGCGCCGCGTGAAGATCGATGCTGAAGCCGGCCTTGCGACCGTGGACGCTGGTGCCACGACGCAATCGATCCAGGAAGCAGCGGCGAAGAAAGGTTGGTTTTATCCGCCCGATCCGTCGTCAAAGGCGTATTGCACCATCGGTGGCAACATCGCTTGCAACGCTGGCGGCATGCACGGCGGCAAATACGGTGTGACGCGCGACTTTGTCGTCGCGTTGCGCGGATTTCTGCCGACGGGCGAATACGTGGAGTGGGGCACGGCGACGAAGAAATTTTCCGCCGGCTTCAATCTGCGCGATCTCTGGATCGGCAGCGAAGGCATGCTTGGGGTCGTCACTGGCGCGGTCTTGAAACTGATTCCACAACCCGCCGCACGCTGGACATTGCTTACTGCTTTCAAAGACGAAGTCACCGCACTCCAAGCGTCGCAAGTGCTGTTCCGCGCCCGCGTGCAACCGGCGATTTGCGAATTCCTCGATTGCGAGAGCGTTGTTTGCGCCGAACGCGCAACTGGCAAAACAGTCTTCCCGGGCCAAGCGGGCCGCCCCGTGATCTTGTTGGAGCTCGCCGGAGGCGTCAGCGAAGTCGCAGAGCAAAAAGCGCCCGTGCTGGCGTGGGCGGAAAAATTTGCACTCGGCCATCGCGAGGCGCAGACCCGCGACGAGGCTGAAGAGCTTTGGGCCGTGCGTCGCAAGTGCTCCGGCGCGATGTTCGAGTTGGGTGACTCGAAACTCAACGAAGACATCGTTATTCCCATGCGCAACTACGTGAAGTTTGCTCGCTATCTCGCGAAGCTAAAGCGCCGCTCGCGGCTCGCCATTCCGACATTCGGCCACATCGCCGACGGCAACCTGCACGTGAACATCATGTATTACCGCGACAATGCCGAGGAAACGAAGCGCGCGGAGGCGACGGTGGATGACCTGATGAAGACGGTCGTCGCGCTCGGTGGCGCTATTTCCGGCGAGCATGGCATCGGTCTGGCGAAGACGCCGTTTCTGCGTCTGCAACATCGTCCCGCGCAAGTGAAAGCGATGTTGGCGGTCAAGAACGCCCTCGATCCGAACGGAATCTGTAATCCAGGAAAAATGTTCTCCGTCGTGCATCTCTGGAAATTTCCGAAACAGTCGGTGTCGTTCCCTTGGGACCACAAGTGAGCGGAGTCGCTGGTTGAAGTGTAGCGGCGGTCTATGACCGCCGTGCTATGCATCCTCGCTGGGCCGCGACGCGGCTACTTTTTCGCGTTCGCCGGCAGCGGCCACGCCGGTCCCTTGCCGCTCCACGTCTGCTTCGCCACCGGCACGTGCGCGATCTCGTTGAACTGCTGCAGGCGCATCGTGCCGTCGGCGCGGATCTGGATCATCGTGATCGAGCAGTTGGCGATCTCCATCCGCGTCCACTGCCGCGGGTCCACGCCGAGCGCGCGGCAGATGAACCAGCGGATGACGTTGCCGTGGCAGACGAGCAGCTCGTGCGTGTCGCCGCCGGCGTTGGGGGCGCTGTAGTGTTCCCACGCGGCGGCGAGCTGCGCCTCCGCGCCGTCGTCGATCTGCTCCGCCCGCAGGCCCGCGCCGGGCGGCGTGATCTCGTTGAGCCGAGCGTCGCGCCGGCACTCCAGTCCGAGAGACGCGGCGATTAGGTCGCCCGTCTCGCGGGAGCGGGTGAACTCGCTGCTCACCACATGGGTGAAAGTCACCGGGTAGCCCGCCAGCCGCGCGCCGGTCAGCTCCGCCTGTTCGCGCCCGAGGGTGTTGAGCGCGTTGGCTGTGCGGCTGTCGGCGCCTGGCACCGGATCGTAATGCCCGTGCCGGACGAGGTAGAGCGTGCGGACAGCCGAGGCCTCTTGGGCGAACGCGGCCGGCAGCGAGATGAAGAACGCGAGGCAGAGCCAGACGAAGCGGGGCAGGGGAGAAAGCATGACCGCGAGGGTGTCGGAAGGACGCCTCGCGCCAAGGAACAAGTGGCAAGAAACCGCAAGGGGCGGGAAAATCTCCAACGCCAAAGGTCCAAACGCCAAAGGTGCGAGACGCGGTTTGAATTGCGTAACAATTTTAGGTGACGCGCTTGCGTGCCACGGATCGACGTTGGGCGCACTCTTGCTGAGACCTCCGCGTTCAATGCCTTGGTCCGATTTCTCTTCTGTGTCCTTGCGGAGCCCGGTTCGGGCTCGCGCCCGCTCGTGGCGCTCGCCCCAGCCGGATTACGCCTTGCTCCTGCGCGGGCGGCTTTTAGTGTCGGGCGCATACCCCTTTCAGCCATGCACGTGGCATGCTTTCGCCGGGTGGTTCTGCTCGCTGTTCTGTTCTGCACGGCGTTGACGGGGCGGGCCGCGACGGTGACGGCGACTTTCGCGAGCCCCAGCACAGTGCCGGTGACCGCCGCCGCCTACACCGCGAGCGGCCACACCGTGGACATCACGTTGGATTTCGCGCCGGCAGTCGGCACGACACTCACGGTGGTGAACAACACCGGCCCGGACTTCATTGCGGGCGCGTTTGACAATCTCGCGCCGGGCCAGGCGGTGGCGCTCGAATTCGGCGGTAACACTTACGATTTCGTCGCCGATTACCACGGCGGCACCGGCAACGATCTGGTGTTGACGTGGGCGGTCACGCGCGCGCTGGCCTGGGGCTGGAACGAGCTCGGGCAACTCGGCGACGCCACGAAGCTCGACCGCACCGCACCGGTGTTGGTGGACCCGGGCGGCGTGCTGGCAGGACGCACCGTCGTCGCGCTGGCCGCCGGGGAGACGCACAGCCTGGCCCTCGCCGCAGATGGCACGCTGGCGGCGTGGGGCAACAACGCCAGTGGGCAGCTCGGCAATCACAGCACCAACGACAGCGTCGTGCCCGTGGCGGTGTTGCAGGCCGGCACGGCGCTGGCCGGGCGCCGACCGGTGGCGGTGGCGGCGGGAGCGGCCCACAGCGTGGCGTTGTGCGACGATGGCACGGTGGTGGCGTGGGGCTACAATGTTTACGGCCAGCTCGGCGACGGCTCCACTTTCGCGCGCACGTTTCCCACTCCGGTCACGACGGCCGGCACGCCGCTCGCGGGTCGCACCGTCGTGGCGGTCGCCGCGGGCAGTTCTCACACGCTTGCGCTGTGCTCGGACGGCACCCTCGTGGCGTGGGGACTCAATGTTTACGGCCAGCTTGGCGACGGGACGACGACGAACCGCTTCGCGCCGGTGACGGTGAGCACGGCCGGCACGCCGCTCGCGGGCCGCACCGTGGTGGCGATCACCGCGGGCCGGCATTTCAGCTTGGCGCTGTGTTCCGATGGCACGGTGGCAGGGTGGGGCGACAATTCCTCCGGACAACTCGGCGACAACACGCTCACGGTTCGCCACACACCGGTGGCGGTCGTGCAAGCCGGCACGCCGCTCGCGGGTCGGATGGTCGTCGCGATCTCTGCCGGCGGAAATCACGTCGTCGCGCGGTGCACGGACGGCACGCTCGCCGCGTGGGGCTACAACGCTCACGGCCAACTCGGCGACGGCACCACCGTCGACCGGCGCCTGCCGGTGGCGGTGACGAGAGCCGCCACACCGTTGGAGGAAGTGACGGTGACGGCGATTGCGGCCGGCACGTTTCACAGTGTCGCGCTCGGCGCGGATGGCTCCCTGGCCGCGTGGGGTCGCAACAACAGCGGCCAGCTCGGCGACGGCACGCAGAGCAACCGTCATGTGGCGGCGTCCGTAACGGCGCTTGGTGATGGCGGCCGCTTCACGCGCATCTTCGGGGCGGCGCACGCGTTTCACGCCGTGGCGCTGGCCGCTTTTCCTCCCGCGCCGGAAATCGCGCTTTTCACCGGAGCCGGCACCGCGCCGGCCGACGAGCGATCGCACAACGCCGGCAGCCACCTATTCACACCCACGTCCGTCGGCTCGAGCAGTGCCGCCCAGACGTTCACGGTGCAAAACAAAGGCACCGCGCT
This sequence comes from Candidatus Didemnitutus sp., assembly GCA_030681265.1. Lineage (GTDB taxonomy): Bacteria > Verrucomicrobiota > Verrucomicrobiia > Opitutales > Opitutaceae > Didemnitutus. The sequence continues at coordinate 5,155 of JAUXXD010000041.1, forward strand.
GTTGACCGGTCTCGTGCTCACGCTTGCCGGCGCGCAGGCCGGTGATTTTTCGCTCGGGAACCCCGGCGCAGCTACGCTCGCGCCGGGAGCGACCACGACGTTCACCGTCACGTTTGCACCCACGGCGTCCGGGTTGCGAACCGCGCAGGTGCAGATCGCGAGCAACGATACCGACGAGAGTCCCTTCGTCCTCCATGTCAGCGGGGACAACCCCGCGCCGGAGATTCGTGTGTTCACCGGCAACAGCACCGCGGCGTTTGCGGAACGCACGAGTGGCACCGGGACTATTTCCTTCGACCCGGCGACCGTGGGCGGTGAAGGGGCCGCCCGGACGTTCACGATTCAGAACGTCGGCACGGCAGACCTCGCCGGCCTCATCGTCTCCACCGCCGGCCCGCACGCCGGCGACTTCACGTTCACGGCTCCGGCTGCCAGCACGCTGGTCCCCGGTGGCACGACGACGTTTACCGTGACGTTCGCTCCCACCGGCGCGGGCACACGCGCGGGGCAAATCCTCCTCGCGGGCAACGACGCCGACGAGAATCCGTTTGTCATTTCCGTCGCGGGCACCGGCTACATCCCCGGCGGCATCGTCTCCGCAACCTACACGACCGGCACGGAGATTGCCGTCAGGGCGGCGGACTTCACGGCGGCGGGCAAGAGTATCAACGTCAAGCTCGCTTACGCGCCGCCCGTCGGCACGCAGCTGCTGGTGGTTGACAACACCGGCCTGGGCTTCATCACCGGAACATTCGATGGGTTGCCGCACGGTCAATTTGTCGAGCTGAGTTACGGCGGCATCAAGTATCCCTTTGTCGCGAATTATCACGGCGGCACGGGCAACGATCTCGTGCTGGTGTGGGCACAAAATCGCGCCTTTGCCTGGGGCTACAACGCCTATTCGGTGTTGGGCGACGGCACGACGACGGACCACCTGCAGCCGGAGCCGCTCGCGTTTTCGCCGGCGCATTCCGGACGAACGCTGCTCGCGCTGGCTCCGGGCGGCTACCACGCCCTGGCCGTCGCATCCGACGGCACGCTGTCGTCGTGGGGCTCCAACGCTTACGGTCAACTCGGCATCGGCCACACCGCTCCGCGCTCCGCCGCCGGACTGGTGACGAGTGCCGGCACACCGCTTGCGGGGCGCATGGTCATTGCCGCTGCCGCGGGCGACAGTCATAGCGTAGCGCTTTGCGCCGACGGGACGTTGGTGACGTGGGGACGCAATCACAGCGGACAACTTGGCGACTGCACGACGACGGACCGCGCGCTGCCGGTGGCCGTGACCACGGCCGGCACGCCGCTGGCGACACGTCAGGTCGTCGCGGTTGCCGCCGGCGCGTTTCACTGTGTTGTGCTCTGTTCCGACGGCACGCTCGTCGCGTGGGGGCAGAACAACGCCGGCCAGGTCGGCGACGGCACGACCACGCAGCGCACGCTTCCCGTGTTGGTGACCACCGCCGGCACGCCGCTGGCCGGACGCGCGGTCGTGTCCATCGCCGCGGCCGGGAATCACAATCTCGCACTGTGCTCCGATGGCACCCTCGTGGCGTGGGGCGATAATTTCAACGGGCAGATCGGCGACGGCACCACTACCAATCGCAGCGTGCCGGTGGCAGTCACCACGGCCGGCACGCCCCTCGGCGGGAAAACCGTCACACGGATCGCGGTCGGCTCCGGGCACAGCCTCGCGGTGTGTTCCGACGGCACGCTGGCAGCGTGGGGCTGGAACACGCAGGGCCAACTCGGCGACGGCACGACCACGCAGCGCACCGTCCCGACCGCGGTCGCCACCGGCGGCACGATTCTGGCCGGTGCGTCGCTGGTCGCGCTCGCCGGCGGCAGCCACCACAGCCTCGCCCTGACGCAGAACGGCGGTCTCGCGGCGTGGGGTTACAACAATTCCGGCCAACTCGGCGACGGCACGATGACTTTACGCGCGATGCCGACGGCCGTGATCTCTGCGGCACTCGCGGCGGAGGAGCGTTACAGTGGACTTTTCGTCGGCTCCGATGCGTTTCTTTACACGCTCGCCGTGGTGTCGGGCCCGCCGGTCCCGGATATCGCCGTCTTCGACGGGTCAGGCGCCGATCCTGCCGCCGAGCGACAGCACGGGTCCGGCCGGGTGTTTCCGGACACGGCGCTTGGAGCCAGCAGTGTTGCCCACCTCTTCACGATCAAGAACGTCGGCACGGCCACGCTCTCGGGGCTCAGCCTCACGCAGACCGGCGCGCACGCCGGCGACTACGTGGTCGACGTTACGGGCCTTGCCGCCTCGCTTGAGCCCGGCGCGACCACCACGTTCTCCGTCGTGTTCTCGCCCACCGCCTCCGGGTTCCGCGCGGCAGCGGTGCAGATCGCGAGCAACGACCCGGTGGAAAATCCGTTCGTCGTTTCGCTCGGCAACAGCTTCCAACTCGATGCGTCAGCCGGGGTGATCTCATATTGGCCGCTGAACGAAAATACCGGCACCACGACGGCGGACCTCGGCGCGGCGAACAATCCCGGCACGCTGATGCAAATCGGCTCCGGCACCAGCGGCTGGACGGCGGGCAAGGTCGGCAGCGCCGCCGCCTTCACGGGCGCGGGCGCCGGCCCGCTCGACAACGCCGGATTCATCACCGCCGGGCACGTGTCGAGCCTGGACTTCGACACAACGTCGGCCTTCACGATTTCGGCGTGGATGAAGGTGCCGCCCGGCAGCCAGCAGGACAGCGCGATCGTCGGGAAGATGCATCAATACACCTCCGCCGAGCCCAACCACACCGGTTACGAACTGCATTATTTCTGCGGCGGCACTGCGCCGGGATTCGCGAGCCGCATCATCATCTGGCTGATCAAGCAATACCGTGCGTCGCACATCGAGGTGTGCAGCACGATCCCGATCAACGATGGCGCGTGGCACCAAGTTGCCTTCACCTACGACGGGAGCGGCCGGGCCTCCGGCGTGAAAATCTACGTCGACGGCGAACTGGATCCCGCGCCGATCGTCGCCGCCGACACGCTCGGGACGAATTCGATCCGCAACACCGTCAGCTTCAACATCGGCGCGCGCGACGATGGGAGCTATCACGGTTTTACCGGGGCGATCGACGAGGTGCAGGTCTACGACCACGTCCTCACCGCCACTGAAATGCGCACGCTTTACCAGAATCCCGGCAGCGTGGTGATTTCCGCCGCGCCGGAAATCGCCGTGTTCGACGGGGCGGACGCGAGTGGCGCGGAGCGGCAGAGCGGCAGCGGCAGTGCCACCTTCGCGACTACCACCGCCGGCACGAACAGCGACGCGCGGACCTTCACCATTCATAACACCGGCACCGCTCCACTCACCGGCCTCGCGCTGAGCGTGATCGGCTCGCATTCGGGCGATTTCTTCCTCGGGGCGCTGGGCGCCACGACGCTCGCTGCGGGTGAGACGACCACATTCACCGCCACGTTTTCCCCCACGGGGGCCGGTCTGCGGACGGCGACGGTGCGCATTGTCAGCAGCGACGCCGACGAGAACCCCTTCACCGTCGAAATGGCGGGGACCGGGCTAATGTTGAGCGCGCAAGAGATTTGGCGCAACACCCACTTCGGCACGACAGCCAACACCGGCGTCGCCGCTAATTTCGCCGACCCCGACGGCGACGGACGCGTGAACCTGCTCGAGTTCGCGCTCGCGCTCGATCCCCACGCGCCCGACGCCCCTGAACTGCCCGCGGTGACCGCGACGGCGACGGAATGGGTGTTCACCTACCGCCGGACGAGTGCGGCGGACGGAGTGATGATCAGCGTGGAAGCCTCCACCGATCTGACGGCGTGGGGCACGGGATTGTTGACGAGGCACGAGTTGATCGCTTCGGCGTCGGGCATCGAGACGTGGCAGGCGGCGTGCCTGCGCAGCACGAGCCCGAAAGTGTTCTTCCGTCTGCGCATCACCGCACCCTAGTCAGTGCCCCCCCGGCGGCAGATCGCAGTTCGCGTAGGCTGGGGCGGTTCCTCTTGGCCAGCGAAAAACCGCCGTTGCGAACAATTTTTCAGAGGGAAAATCACAGTTTTTCCGTTGCGCCGCTCCGTGCCCAACCCTCTAGTTTTCCGTTTTCGCTCAATGTATCTACGCGCGCTCAAGCTTAACGGGTTTAAGAGTTTTGCCGACCAGACCACGTTGGATTTCCAACCCGGAGTCACGGCAATTGTCGGTCCCAATGGTTGCGGCAAATCCAACATCGCCGACGCGATCCGTTGGGTGCTCGGCGAGCAGAGCGCGAAGGCGCTGCGCGGTGGCAAGATGCAGGACGTCATTTTCGAAGGCGCTGACACGCGCAAGCCCGCGCAGATTTGCGAAGTGGCGATGTTGCTCACGGAATGTGAAAAGCAGCTCGGCAGCGAGTTTCACGAAATTGAAATCATGCGCCGCGTGTCGCGCGACGGTCAGAGCGATTACTACTTCAACGGCCAGCCGTGCCGTTTGAAGGACATCCATAAACTTTTCATGGATACCGGCGTGGGCCGGACAAGTTACTCGATCATGGCGCAGGGCCAGATCGACCAAATCCTTTCCTCGAAGCCCGAGGAGCGGCGCGTGGTTTTCGAAGAGGCGGCCGGCATCACGAAATACAAGAGCCAGCGTCGCGAGGCGATGAGCAAGCTCGCGCTGACCGAGCAGAACCTGGCGCGCGTGTCGGATGTGATCAACGAAGTTGGTCGGCAGATCGGTTCGCTGCGCCGTCAGGCGGCCAAGGCGATGCGTTACAAGCGCCTGAGTTTCCGCCTGCGGCATCTGGCGTTGGCCCACGGTGCGCACCAATGGCAACAATTCAGCACGGTGCTCGCGGAACTCGATGGTCGCGTGGCCGGATTGCGCAGCGAAGCCGAGGCGCGTCGCTCGACGCTCACGGAAAAGACCAGTGCGCTCGACGCGCAAAAGACCGCGCGCGCGACATTGACGCAGCGCGTGCAGGAAGCACAGCAAGGCGTGTTCGATTTGCGCTCGCAACGCGAGCAGGCGGAGAACGCCGCAAACATGGCAGAAGTGCGCCGCACCGGACTCACTGATCGACTGCGCGGCGGCAAGGACGACATGGCGGAACTCGACATGCAGTTGCGCGAGTTGGCGTCGCAAGTGGACACCGGCGCGCAGGACAAGCAAATGCAGCTCAGTTTGCTTGGCAGTTCCGACGCCGTGTTCCAGGACCGCAATCGCGAGCTCGCGGTGTTCGATGGCGAGTTGACAAAGGCGGAACAACAATTGGGTCAGGATAAGTTTCACCTGTTGCAATTGGAGAGCACCGTCGCGCGGTTGCGCACGGAAAGCTCCGGGCTCGAAGTCGACGCGCGCACGAGTCAGAACAAATACGATCAAGTTGCCGCCGATCTTGAAGAAGTGCGCACGGCGGTCATGGCGGCGCTGGAAGCGCTTACTGATGTGCGGAGCCGCGTGGAAGAAGCGCGCGCCGAGCAGAGCCGTCACAACAGCGAAGCGCAAGCCGCACAGACCGCGTTGCAAACCGCCACGTCGAATTTCCGCGAAGGGCAACGCCGCCTGCAGGAAATTGATCGCAATCTCGCGCAAAAAACTGCGCGCCTGAAGTTGCTCCAGCAGTTGCAGGAGAAATGGGAGGGCTTCGGGGAAGGCGCGAAGGCGCTGCTGCAAGGCCGGCTCGCTTCGACCTTGGGTGGACTAACGCTCACGCCGATCACCAAGGGTCTCGAAGTGCGTCCCGAATACGCGAAGGCGCTGGAAGCGCTGCTGGGCGCCTCGGTCGAAGCGATTACGGTGTCGGATTTGGCGGTGGCGCAACGCATCCTCGCGCAGCTCGAAGCGGACAAGATTGGCAGCGTCTGCTTGCAAGTCCCGACGCCAGTGGCGGCGAACGCCACCGGAGAATTGCCTGCGGGCTTGCGCCCGGCGACTGACGCCGTGGTGGATTGCGACGCAGCGCATCCGGCTTACTCGATTTTGTCCGCCTGCTATTTGGCGGATGATTTGGGCGCGTTTCTCGAATACTGGAAAACCAATCCAACGTTCAGCTTCCTGATGGTGGCGACGGCCAAGGGTGATTTGGTGGATCGGCGCGGTTTGATTTATGGCGGTCACCACAAGAAGCCCGCTAACAGCATCGTGCAGCGCGAAGTTGATTTGCGCGAAACCAGCAAGGCCGTGGTCGCAGAACAAGCGGCGCACGACGCGCAACGCGTGCTAATCGACCAGCTCAACACCGCCCTGGTGGCCACCGAAGCCGCGCTCGAACAGAAGCGCAAGGACGTGCTCGCGGCCTCGCAGTTGGCGGCGGGTCTCCACACCGAGGAAAAAAACGCGCAACGCACCCATGACGAATCGGCCAATCGACTTGGCCGCATGCAGACTGAATTGGCGAATTTGCAGCGCGATCACGACGAGGCGCGTTCGCGGCACGCTAAGGCGCAAACGCAATTGACGGAAGCGCACACGGGAGTCGAAGCGCAGAAGCAGAAGATTGCCGAGATGGAATCGGCGATCTCCGCGCGTCGCGCCGAGCGGGATTTGCAAAAGGAATCACTGGCGCAGGCCCGCCTCGAACTGGCCGAACGTCGCCAGAAAGTCGAAGTGCTCGACCGCGGCTTGACGGAGATGGAGCGCCGCCGTGGTCAATTGGTCGAGTTGCACGCGCAGCGGAAAGTCGAAATCGCCTCGTGGGCGGAACAGATTGCCAGCTTGGAAAACGAAACGCAGGGCCAGCGCGCCCGCGCCGAGGAAATCGCCACCATGCTGGCTACCGCGCAGCAGGAAGTGGAGGCGGCGCGCCGTGAGCTCGCGGAAGTTGAGCAATCGATCACGGCGGTCGAAGTGGGGATGAGTTCCCTTCGCTCCGAAGCCGAAATCGCGATGTCCGATCTTTCGCGCAATGAAGTCAAAGTCGCCGAGACGCGCGCGCGGGTGCAGTTCCTCGCCGAGGAAATCACGCATGAATTCAATGTCGAAGTGGCAACGCTCGACTGGCGCCGCTTGCTCTGGCACGCGGATGACGAACCCGAGGGGATGAAGGAACTCGACCTTGATGATGAGGACGAGGGGACCGCAGCACCGGCCTTGCCCGCGACGGCGGAAGCTGGCTCGGCGGCGGTGGTCGCGCCGAAGCGGCGGAAGAAGAAGGAAAACAAAGGCGAACCGACGGAGGCCGATTTGGCTGCTTTTGACACAACAGTGTGGGAGCCGATCAAAGCAGAGGTGGACGCGTTGCGTCAGCGTATCAGTTCGATGGGCGCGGTAAATCTCGTGGCCATTGAGGAATACTCTGAATTGAAACAGCGCTTCGAATTCCTGAAGGCGCAGTGCGACGATCTCACGAATGCCAAGGCGGCGCTCTTGAAAGCGATCGACGACATCAACCAGACGTCGTTGGAGCAGTTCCAGATCACCTTTGATCAGATCCGCAAAAATTTTGCCTATACGTTTAACATTCTCTTCGGAGGTGGCCGCGCGGAAATCGATCTCGTGACCGCCGATGACCCGCTCGAGAGCGGCATCGAAATCGTCGCCCAGCCGCCGGGCACGAAGTTGAAAGGTATCACGTTGCTCTCCGGCGGACAAAAGACGCTCACGGCGGTGGCGCTACTCTTCGCGCTCTACATGGTGAAGCCGTCGCCGTTCTGTTTGCTCGACGAATTGGATGCGCCCCTCGACGAATCGAACATTCACCGGTTCACCAATCTGTTGAAACAGTTCGTCGCAGAGTCACAGTTCATCATCATCACACACAACAAGAGCACGATCGCCGCGGCGGACGCGCTTTACGGGGTGACGATGCAGGAACGCGGGGTCTCGCGCACGCTCTCGATGCGTTTCGACAAATCGACCGGTGAGACGGAGACGGTGCCGGTCACCATTGCCGATGCCGTCCGCAACGCGAAGCCGCAAGAGCACGCCGACGCCTAAGCCGGCCGCTTCAGCTTTCAGGGTGACGGAGAATCCAATCGATCGCGTCGGAGCGATTGGCAGCAGCGGTTCGTTCGGTGCGTTGGTAACGTATTATTGGCGAGGTGACGCTATTCATCGAACACTTAGCGGACAGCGACCGTCGAACACTTTGGACTAAAGTTGCCGTGCTGACGACGTCCGGAGGAGCGAAAGACTGGTGTAATCTCCCGCGCGCGACGAGACCCCGACGTGAGCGGTGCCCCGACGAGTGCTCAGTCGCCCGCCGATCAATCCGCCACTCACCATCGCGCCGACCGCAGCCATGTGCGGCGACGCGGCGGGTGTGTTCGGTTCGCTCACGAGCAAAATTCTTTGTTAGCACTGTTCGTGAAGCGAATCCGCCAAGACACAAAATTGTTGTGGGAATTACCCCCCCATCAACGTGCCGCCACAGTTTGTTCGCGCGAGTGAGTTAGTAACCTGTTACAAACTCACTGGAATGGGCGCGAATAGGGGCAACCGCGAATCGGTTACAAGCGCTGCAGCTCGACCACTTTGTTGTGGTCGTCGGTGATGAGCACGAAATTGCCGTCGATACCGTCCATGGTGACGAATTTCACCAATAAGTTGGCGGGAAATTGCACGGTAAGTCCCTCGAAGGTGCGCGCGAGCACATGGCGGGTCGTGCCGCGGTAGTAGCGCACGAATTCATGGGGTGGAATCGAGAGTTCGAATTCGTAGCGCGGCATGGGCGGACGAATCGCTTTGGGGTGGGAGGGGCTAACTGATCAAATCCGGCGGGACGTTGGCGAGGGCGTCTTCCATCGTCGTGACACCCATCTTCACTTTGAGCATCGAGTCTTGGTGAAGTGTTTTCATGCCATTCTTCATGGCGACTCGCTTGAGGTCGGCCACTTCAACTTGCTTGTTGATGGCTTCGGTTAATTCCTCGGAGTTGGTCATGAGTTCGTGGATGCCGACGCGCCCCTTGTAACCGATGCCGCTACAGACGTGGCAGCCGCCGGGTGCGGCCTTGTAGATTTCCCCAGTCCAGCCAATGGCCTTCTCGAGGAGTGCGGCTTCGCGACCGGAGGGCACGTATTGCACTTTGCAGTTTTTGCAGACGCGACGGAGGAGGCGTTGCGCGCAGACGCAGACGAGTGACGCGGAAATATTGAAGGGTTCGATGCCCATCTCGCCCAGGCGCGAGACGGTGGAGGGCGCGTCGTTGGTGTGGAGTGTCGAAACGAGTAAGTGACCGGTGAGCGCGGCTTCACAGGCAATCTGCGCGGTTTCCTTGTCGCGGATTTCGCCGACGAGAATGATGTCCGGGTCCATCCGCAAATAGCAGCGCAGCGCGCGTTCGAAGGTGAGGCCGATCTGGCGGTTCATCTGCATCTGGTTGATGCCGGCGAGTGTGTATTCGATGGGGTCCTCGGCGGTCTGGATGTTGACGTCGGGGGTGTTCACTTCGCCGAGTGCGGAGTAAAGTGTCATCGACTTGCCTGAGCCGGTGGGACCGCAGTGCAGGATCATGCCGTAGGGCTGGCGGACGCACTCACGGTAACGCGCGAGGTTTTCCTCGGAGAAGCCAAGCATGGGCAGCGGCAGCGTCGATTTCTGCTTATCGAGAATACGCATGACGACTTTCTCGCCGTGGTTCATCGGCCCGGTGGCGACACGCAAATCGATATCGATGTTTTTCTTGGTAAATTTTTTAAAGACGATGCGTCCGTCTTGGGGAATGCGGCGCTCGGAGATGTCGAGGTTGCACATGATCTTCAGGCGCGAGACCAAGGCGTTGACGACTTGTTTGGGGAGACGGATTTTTTCCTGACAAAGACCGTCGATGCGATAACGGATGACGAGTTCCTTTTCCTGCGGCTCGACATGAATATCGGAGGCGCCGGAAATGTAAGCATCTTCAATGATGCGATTGACGAGTTGGATGATGGGCGCGGAGTCCTCGTGCTCGAGATCGGCGGCCTTAACTTCGCCGCCGCCTTCACCACCGTAGGCGCTACCAATCAAATCGGCTACTTCGCCGATATCCACGTCGGTGGCCATCGGGGCTTTGGTGGCTTTGGATTCCTTGAAATGCTTCTGGATGAGCTCATCGAGTAATGTCGCTGCAATCACGCTGACATCGTCGATCGTTAATTCGGTGGCTTGCTGGAACGCCTCGCGTTTTGCGTAGTCGAGCGGGTTGGTCATCAACACCCTGACGGAGTTGTTTCCCGTCTTCTGCACGGGGAAAACTGATTCACGGCGAATGACGGCGTCGCCGATGACTTCGACGAGCTTTTCGTCCACTTCCACCGCGTCGAGCTCGGTGACCAGAGGTAACTCGGTGAAACGCGCGATGAACTTGGCGGTGTCTTCGGCACTGAGTTGGAATTTCGGATCCAGCATGCGCTGGATGAGCGTCGAGGAATATTCCGCGACCTCCATGAGCGCAGTGAGGTCCTTCTTGGTAAATTGACCATCGGTGCCGGCGGCGGGCTCTTTGTTAAGCACTTGGATCGCGCCGATGACGATATTGGTTTTGAGCGGCACGGTGAGCATCGAGCGCACCTCGAAGCCCGTGTTCATGTTCTTCAACGAGTCGGCATTATCGCCCGTGGTGGAGAAAAAGAGCGGTTCGCCAGTTTGGATAACTTTGCCGACGTTGCCGGTGCCGGCCGGAAGCCGCAGCGCGAGAAGCTTCGCGGCGGTATTGGCGAATTGTTGCTCCTTGTCGCGGTCATCGCCCCAGAGGGTCGGTGAGTAATAAACCTGCTTGAAGGTGATCTCGCCGCCCTCGACCAGATAGAACGTCATCGATTGCGCCTGGAGCGACTCGACGACTTTGCTCGCAGTGAGTTCGATCACGGAGCTGACGTCCTCGCGGCTCGGTGCCGGTTTGGAAATTACCTTAATCAGGAGCGAGCGACGAAGTTTACCGGTAAGAGTGCTGGAGGTAGCCATGGCAGAAAGGGGCACCGGAACACGCGTCAGCAGGGGCGGGGCGCGCACACGGCGAAGAACGCTCTTGCGTGTAGGTCAAAAATTTCGCGTGGTCGAGGGCGAACTTTTCGCATGCAAGCTTGGCTCAACGAGGTATGGCAGAAATTGACGACGCGCACGTCGGAGGATGACGCGTCGGAGGCTGGTGTTAGAGGCGAGGCGGCCGCCGCGGAATTTTTGCAACACCGCCACGCCTTTCAGATTGTGGCGCGTAATTGGCGGAGCCCCCGCGACCGGCGCGACGAAATTGATTTAGTCGCCCGCGACGGCGAGGTATTGGTCTTCGTGGAAGTGAAAGCCCGTTCGCGCGATGCGCTGGTGCCCGGTTACTACACAGTAAATGCGCGCAAAAAACGGGTCCTGCGCCGCGCGGTGCATGCCTATCTCACGGCCTTGGCCGATCCGCCGCGCACGTTTCGCTTCGATGTCGTGGAAGTGGCCTTGAGCGACCGGCTGCCGTCGCTATGCCTGCACTTTGAAAACGTCGCGCTGTTTCCCAAGGGTTACCACGTGGCGCGGCAAAGCGGCTCGCTCGCGGAAGTGCGACGCAATGCATAAGCACATCGCCGCGGCGGGACAGTGCCACAGGCCGCGCGCAGCGCCACGACGAGCTCACATTGCAACGTGCACGCGCATTCGTCACGCGCAGTGTCATGCTTGATTTAATTCCTTGGCGCTTGGCCGCGCTTCGCGGACTATCCTGCGTCATGCCCGACCACGACCGGCACCCATTTCTCCATGGACTCAGCAAACATCGCGGCGCCCCGCCGACGGTGGTTGTTATTTTCGGCGCCTCCGGCGATCTCACGGCGCGCAAGCTCGTGCCCGCGATTTACAACCTCGCGGTCGATGGCCTGTTGCCGGCGGATTTCTTTTTGATCGGCTTTGGCCGCCAACCGATGCCCGACACGGAATTTCAACAAGTTGCCGCCGACGCCGTGCGCGAGTTTTCGCGGCGCGAGGTGCAGGAAGATGTCTGGTCGCGCCTCGCGCCGCGCACGCTCTACGTGAGTGGGGGTTACGACGAGGCGGCGGCCTACGGCCGTTTGTCCGAGCGCATTGCGACGATCGAAAAAGAAATCGGCCAGCCGCTACAGACGCTGTTCTACATTTCCACCCCGCCGTCTGTGTTCGCGCCGATCATTGAGAATCTTGGCGCAAGCGGACTCGCCGCGCGCCACGTCGGCCAAGCCCACCAATCGAAGGTGATCATCGAAAAGCCGTTCGGCAAAGACCTGGCCAGCGCGCAATCGCTCAACCGCACCATCACGGCGGTCTTTGAGGAGTCGCAGGTCTTTCGCATCGACCACTACCTCGGCAAGGAGACGGTGCAGGATTTGCTCGTGCAGCGTTTTGCCAACGCGATTTTCGAGCCGTTGTGGAACCGCAACTTTGTCGATCACGTGCAAATCACCGTGTCCGAGGAAGTCGGCGTCGGCACGCGCGCGGGTTACTACGAAGGCAGCGGTGCGTTGCGCGACATGATGCAGAATCACACGATGCAACTCCTCGCGCTCACTGCGATGGAGCCGCCGGTGTCGCTCGATGCGGAGTCGATTCGCAACGAAAAGGTGAAACTCCTGAAAGCGATCCAGCCGCTGCGGTTGGATGCCACCAGCGGCGATGTTGCCCGCGCGCAATATACCGAAGGCCTGCTCGGTGGCAATGCCGTGCCCGGCTACCTGCAGGAAGACGGCGTCGCCGAAACGTCCTCGACTGAGACCTACGCGGCGTTGCGCCTCAACATCAACAACTGGCGCTGGCACGGCGTGCCGTTCTATCTGCGCTCCGGCAAACGCATGGCGCGCCGCGTCACGGAAATCGCCATTCGCTTCAAGCCGGCGCCGGGAAATATTTTCGCCGAGTCGGAACGCTTCCAACTCGCGGCGAACACTCTGGCATTCCAAATCCAACCCGACGAAGGCATGAGCATGATCCTCAATGCCAAAATCCCCGGCCTCGAAACGCGCACGCAACCGGTGAAGATGAATTTCAAATACGCGACGACGTTTGGCTCCAACACGCCCGAGGCTTACGAGCGACTCGTGCTCGATGCGATGATCGGTGACGGCACGCTCTTCATTCGCGGCGACGAAACCGAGCGTTCCTGGCAACTCGTCACGCCCATCCTTGAACACTGGCAGGAACAAGGACGCCACGGTCTTGATGCTTACAGTGCGGGCTCGTGGGGCCCGCCGTCTTCTGCCGCGCTTCTCGCCGCCAACAGACACACCTGGCGCGAACCCTGAGCGGTCATGTCTGCTATTTTTCAGATTCTCCCGGGAATGGAAGTGCCGGTCGGTGAAATCGACCGCGGTTTCACCCGACTGTGGAACAACACCGACGCGCAAGATCAGCGCGCGATGCAGCTCAATCTCGTGGTGCACTTCGGGCTCAACTCCACGCCGGAAGACGCGGAAATCCAATTCCGGCACACGGTCCAATTTGCGCAGCGTTATCCGTGTCGCGTGGTCGTGCTCTGCCCCGCACGCGATCCGGCGGCTCCGCGCGAGTTTCGCGCCAAGATTTACGGCGAGTGCTTTCTCGGTAAATCGGGCAAGGACACGCGTTGCTGCGAGTTTGTGATGCTCGGCTATCCCGTCGGCACTCACGATTACTTGCAAAATCAGGTGTCGATCTGCCTCTCGAATGATTTGCCGCTCTATTACTGGGCGCATCGCTTCTCGTCGAACAACCGCCTCGCCGCTTACGACTACTTACTGACGAAGTCGCGCCGCGTGCTCTTCGACAGCGCCGTGGTGCCAGCCGACGCCTTCACTTTCCCGTGGCCGAATCCCGCCGCGGTGCGCGATCTCGCCTACACGCGCACACGCCCACTCCGCCAGACGCTGGGCCAATTTCTCAGTCGCTACTCGCCGGATGAAATTATCGCGGGCTTGCGTGGCGTGACCTTGCGCCACGAAGCGAAGTTGTCCGCCGAAGCGGCGGCGATGCTCGGTTGGCTGAAGAAAGGACTCATGCGTTGCGAAGGTAAGGTGGAGGAAATCCAATTCACCGCCGAGGTCTGCGATGGCTCCGGTTGTTTTGCGATCCACTTCGATTACAGCGACGCCGCGAAAGATTTTTCGTGGTCGGCTGACCTTTCGGCCAACCACGCGGAATTTTCCGGCAACCTCGGCCACGGCAGCACGACACTCGTGGCGGGCGCGCGTTTGTTGGAACCAGCGGAAGCGCTGAGCGAGGCGATGTTCTATTGAACACGCGTCGAGCCGGCCGGTTCGCACAATTTTCGTGACCTCGCACGCTACTCCGTGCTCTCTCGGCCAACGTTATGAAAGAACTTAGCACCAGTTACGGACGCGTCATGATCGGCACAAAAGAGGACTGTTTCCGCACGGCGGTTTTCCTCGCAGAAGGACAACGCGGACGCGCGCCCAACGCGCCGCATTTCACGTGGGCACTCACGGGCGGCTCGACACCGAAAGAGTGGTATCAATGGTGCGTGGCGAAAGACGCCCTGTCGCCCGGGATGCTCGCGCGCACGCATTGGTTCGTCAGTGACGAGCGCTACGTGCGGATCGACAGCCACGAGAGCAATTTTGGCACGGCGGATCGACTGCTGTTGAAGCCGTTGGCAATTCCGTCGGAGCGCAAACACCCGTGGTCCACTAATGTGCCGCCGGCGATGACGGCAGTCGAATTCGGCCGGATGGGCGCGCCGTGGTTCGGGCGTGATCGCACGTTTGATGTGTGTTTTCTCGGGATGGGTGACGATTGCCACACGGCGTCGTTGTTTCCCGGGAGTCCGTTGCTGCGCGACGACGGCGGAAATTATTTCGCGGCGATCGATGTGCCGGAAAAAGGTTGGCGGCTCACGATTACGCCGAGTGGATTGAACGCGGCCGGCCTCATCGTGGTGATGGCGTTAGGAGCGAGCAAAGCGGAGTCGCTATACCGCGTCCACGCGGGTGAGTATCACCCGCAACACGTGCCGTCACAGATTTTGCGCGGTTGCGCGCAGAATGTCGTGTGGCTGGTGGACGAGGCCGCCGCGGCAAAATTTCTCCTGAAATAACCGCAGGGGGCGACGAAGCTAGAGCACGCGCAAACCCTGCAACGCAGTTTCGACGCGGTCGAACGTGGGCACGCCGACCGACCGGAAGGCCGCGCGATAATTTTCGTAGGTCGGACCAGCGTCGATCGCGACGGCCAGCGGACGTTTGGCATTGCGCGCGAGAGCAGCGAGGTGGGCGGCGAAATTGAGCGCGTCCGTTCCGTGCGTC
>JAUXXD010000057.1 GCA_030681265.1 Candidatus Didemnitutus sp.
CGTTTTCGGGGCTTGGCGAACTTCGGTTTTTTCACCGCAAGCCGTCAACGCAGCGAGACCCACGAGGGAGAGGCCAAACACGAACTGGAGTCGGGAGAACATCTTTGCGTTTTGTAGGGATTACTCGCTAGACACCTACTCGCAAAACTCAACTCCTGACTCACCGTGCCCAAGCTCCCTCCTCCGCTCCTTTTCGCCGACACCCACAGCAGCGCCGATATGCTCTATTTCGGCGGTGTGGAAGTGCACGACCCCTTCATCGCCTTCGCGGCCCGCGGAAAAAAAATCACGGTGCAAAGCGCGCTCGAATTTGGCCGGGTCAAACGCACCAGTCGCTTCGACGTCGTGCTCTCGCGAGAAGAGTGGCTCGAGAAAGCACGCGCTCAGTTTGGTCTGACCGCCGGCGTGGCCGAGATGATCGCTACGCTGGCCAAGTCGTATCGCCTAAACACTTTTTTGATCGCGGACGATTTCCCCGCCGCACTCTACGCCAAACTTATCGCACTGGGCCTGAAGCTGCAGTTGGCGAATGGCATGCTGTTTCCTGAGCGCGAATTCAAAACCCCCGTTGAAGCAAAGGCTATTCAAGCGGGCAATCGTCTCGCCTGTGTCGGTTTCAAGCTTGCCGAGCAAGTGTTGCAAGCATGCGAAATCAAGGGCCGCAAATTGATTTACGAAGGTCGTGCGCTCACCTCGGAACGGCTGCGATTCCTCATCGAAACGGCGATCAAGGAGCAAGGCGGCGACGCGCGCGATACCATCGTCGCGGGTGGCGACCAAGCTTGCGATCCGCACGAGCGCGGCTCCGGTCCGTTGCGCCCGCATGAGTTGATCATCATCGATATTTTTCCGCGGCATCTCGCGAGCGGTTATCATGGCGACATGACGCGCACCTACTTGAAAGGCACGGCGCGCGAAGTGCAGCGGCGCATGGTCGCAACGGTGCGCGAAGCCCAACAAGCGGCACTGCGGGCATTGCGCGCGGGCATTGACGGCGCGGATGTGCATCAACTCGTCGTCGAGACGTTCGAAGAAGCTGGTTACCAAACCAAACGCGGCGCCGACGGTGCGACCGGGTTTTTTCACGGCACAGGCCATGGTCTTGGCTTGGCGGTGCACGATCCGGGCGCGCGCATCAGCCCTATCTCGGCGCTGCTCAAAGCCGGCGCGGTGCTGACGGTCGAGCCGGGACTCTATTACCCGGGGCTGGGTGGTTGTCGCTGGGAAGACGTCGTCCAAGTTACTGAGACCGGCACCAAAATGCTTTCGCGTCATCCATATCGCTGGGAAATCCGCTAACCGTTCACGAGCGAAAATGGTAACGTTGGTTTAGTTGGTGCCAAACCCACCCGACGGGGAATCGCCGCAAAATCACTCTCCTCCGGCCACACTGCGCTCGTGGCTTCCCCGAAAATTTTCAAACTGTTCTTCAAACGAGAAACCAGCTAACCACACCGAACATGGTTAATGTCATCTGCATGAAGTGGGGAACGAAATACGGCCCCGAATACGTGAATACGTTGCGGTCGATGTTGAGTCGCCACCTGACTCAGCCGCATCGCTTCATTTGTTTCACCGACGACGGCACCGGCATCGGACCCGGTGTTGAAATCAAGCCGCTGCCCACCATGAATCTGCCGGCGGATAAGGAACGCGGCTGGCGCAAGCTTTCGACCTTCGAATCGCCGTTCAGCGATCTAAAAGGCCAGGTTCTTTTTCTGGATCTGGATATTTGCATCACGGATAACCTCGATTGCTTCTTTGAGCATCCGGGGGAGTTTTGCATCATTCACGATTGGGCGAAGCCGTGGCGGATTACTGGCAATTCTTCGATTTATCGATTCGAAGCCGGTGCCCATCCCGACCTCCTCGACTATTTCCTGAAAAACATCGATCTGGTTAAAGCCGAAGTCAGGAACGAACAGGAATATTTGACCCGCGAGATGCATCGCAAAGGCCTGCTGACCTACTGGCCGAAGGAGTGGTGCGTAAGTTTCAAATATAGCTGCCTTGCCCCCTTTCCGCTGAATTTGATCCGCGATCCCCGGCTGCCCGCCGGTGCCAAGGTGGTGGTGTTCCACGGCAATCCGAATCCTCCCGAGGCCGTTTTGGGTAAAAGCAAAAATCTTTACCGCCACGTCCGGCCTACTCCGTGGGTCGCGGAGCATTGGCGGTAATTTTATCGTTTCGTAGCCGGAATCCAGGCTGCGGCGCGAGTGGGTGCCGCCGGAAACGCAACGCCTCTTGCCGACGATGGCGCGCGGTCGCCCAGCCGCGAATCCTCTTGTTCCGCCAGCACGAGTGCATTCGCTACCGGGCATGCCGGAACTTGCCGAAGTCGAATTTTACCGCCGTCGTTGGGCCGTCGGCCACGGCGGGCGCATCACGGCGGTGCATGTTCATCCGGAGGCGCGCATCTTTCGCGACTGCGATCCGGCGATAATCGTGCGGGAACTGACGGGACGGAAGCTGGTCGGGTCGGCCGCGGCGGCCAAGCAAATGCACTTTCGGCTTACCGGAGGACGCTGGCTGGGACTGCATTTGGGCATGAGCGGAGAATTGCGCGTCGAATCCGCCGACTACGTCGTGCAGCGGCACGATCATCTCGTGCTGCGGCAATCCCAACGCACATTGGTCTTCACCGATCCGCGCATGTTTGGCGGCGTGCGTTGGCACCTCGGTCCGCGGCCGCCCTTATGGTGGACGCAGCTCGCTCCTGCGGTGCTCTCAACGGCATTCACGACGAAGTGCGTCGATCATTTTCTGCGACGCCACGCCCGAGCACCGATCAAAACCGTGCTGCTCCAACAGGAACAATTCCCCGGTATCGGCAACTGGATGGCGGACGAAATTCTCTGGCGCGCAGAAATCCATCCGGGGCGTCTCACGGGTTCGCTAACAGCGGCGGAGCGACACGTGTTACGTCGTGAATGTCGCTGGGTTTGCCGCGCCGCCCTCCGCGTGATCGCTGGTGTCGGCGGCATGTTGCCCGCCGACCTCAACGCCAACATTCCGGCGCAATGGTTGTTCATCCACCGATGGAAAAAAGGTGGCACTTGTCCTCGCAGCGGCGTGACACTGCGCCACAGTGTGATCGGTGGACGCACAACGTGTTGGTCCCCCGCCCGCCAAAAATTTTAACCGATGCCTGCCAAACAAAGACTCGACGAACTGCTGGTCACGCGCGGCTTGTGCGCAACACGTTCGCAAGCGAAGGCGTTGATCATGACCGGTCGCGTGCTGCGCGGCACGGAGCGTCTCGATAAGCCGGGAAAAGATTACCCGATCGATACCGAACTCACCGTCGAACAACCGCCGCGTTTCGTCGGTCGCGGCGGCGATAAACTCGCCGCCTACCTCGAACAATTTCCCGTCGATCTGAACGGTGCGCACGTGCTCGACGTCGGCGCGTCGACCGGCGGTTTTACCGATTGCGCGCTGCAGGCGGGCGCAACCTCGGCGACGTGCGTCGATGTCGGCACCGGACAGTTGCACGACAAACTTCGCCGCGACCCGCGGGTCACCAATTTCGAAAAAACCAACGCGCGGCACCTCACTCCCAGTTCTCTCCCGCGCAGTGCCTATGACGCGGTGGTGATGGATCTGTCGTTCATTTCCCTCAAAACCGTCTTGCCCTCTATCTGGCCGTTTCTGCGGCGCGGCGGCGTGCTCATTGCGCTAGTAAAACCGCAATTTGAGGCCGGCAAGACCGAGGTTGATCGCGGGCAAGGCGTCATCCGTGACGACGCCGTGCGCGCTCGTGTGTTGGCGGAGATTCGCGCATTTGCCCTCGACGAATTGCCTGGGGCGACGCTCCACGGCGAATGCGAGTGCCCCGTGCACGGCGCCGACGGCAACCGCGAATACCTCCTTGGACTTCGCCGCAGCAATTAATGTGCTTACCGCAGCGGATGCGGAGAGATTGCTGTTTTCAACGACACCGAAGTCGCTAGCTTCCGGCTGACATGCCGCCCTTTCGCCGTCTCGCTTTTGTCGTCAATCCGGACAAACCCGGCGCCGCTGAACTGGCGGACGAACTGCTCGAAATCGCCGGACGCGCGGGCGTGAAGCAGACGAAACTCAATCAAGGTCGCAAATTGCCCCGCGGCTACTTCACCGGCTGTGACGCAGTTTGTGTGGTCGGTGGCGACGGCACGTTGCTCGGCGTCGTGCGTGCTGCGGCGAAACAAGGCCTACCCATCATCGGCGTGAATCGCGGCAGCCTTGGATTCCTCACCACTTATTCGGCAGAGGAAGCGCGCACGCAATTCGCCGCGATGCTCGGCGGCGCTTACCGCCTCGCCTCGCGCTCGTTGCTCGATTGCAAAATCGGCCCCGGCCGTCGCGACGTCGCGCTGAACGACGTCCTGATCAAAAACGAAACCAATTCCCGCTTGGTGCGCTTAGAGGTTTTTGCCGACGGCGAATTGGTCACCGACTATTATGCCGACGGCATCATCTTCTCCACGCCCACCGGTTCCACGGCCTACAATCTGGCCGCAGGCGGCCCGATCGTGCACCCGTCGGCTCAAGTCATCGCGATGACGCCGATCTGCCCGCACACGTTGAACAACCGCACGATTATTTTTCGCGACAATGTAAAGCTCAAGGTCGTGAACCACACCACGGATTCACGTCTGCTCGTCGCACTCGATGGACAGCGCAACTCGGTGGTCACCGGCAGTTCAATCGATATCAGCTTGGCGGCACTGCGGCTAAATCTCGTCCAACCGCGCCAGTATTCGCACTTCGAAGTGATGCGCAGCAAACTGCGCTGGAGCGGCGGTCTCGCCGTCAAGCGCTAAGGCCCCCCGCGTGCGTTGAACCTTATCACGGCGATTGCGTCCGGTCGTGCGAGGCCGATGACTGCAAGGGGCGTTACTGAGTGGAGACGCGCAGGCGCAGGAAGGTGCGGGTGCCGGCGGGGAGC
>JAUXXD010000063.1 GCA_030681265.1 Candidatus Didemnitutus sp.
CCTACAGTCCGGAACTCAATCCGGTCGAGCGCTTCGGCGGCCTGCTCAAAGCCCGCGTGACCAACCGGCTCTATCCCAGCTTGCGCCGGTTGGAAGATCACCTCTTCGCCGCTTCCCGGGAATGGACCCAACCGGCCAAATTCGCCGGCCTGATCCACCGCTGGCTCGCCGATCAGGTAAACTCTGGCGCTCCAATCTAAAGTCTATTAGCTAGCGGACATTGGTATTAGTCTCCGGCGCGGTCGCGGGGCGCACGCGGTGATTTTCATCGCCTCCCATAGTGACCCCGCGGAAGTTGTCGAAGGCCTGGCTGCAGGTGGAGTCGACTATCTTTCCTCTCCTTTTCGCGGACCGGAAGTCGTCGCGCGGATCCGCGTGCATCTGTTGAACCGACTCCGGCTTGCGCAAATGAAACGGGAGGACAAAGCCAAGAATCTTCTGCTCAGCATGGCAGCGCACGATTTGCGCAACCCGCTCGTTTCGATTCGCGCGCTAACCAACCTCATGCGGGCTGGTCACGTGGGCGAGGTCACTGCCGAGCAACGTGATCTCCTCGACACCGTCTACGACGCCAGCCAGTCGATGCTCGATCTGGTGAATGAGTTGCTCGATATCTCCATGCTGGATGCGGGGGAATTGAAATTCACGCCCGGACCCACCTCGCTGACCGATTTGATCACCTCCTCGGTGCGACTCAACAACGCCACCGCCGCCAAAAAAGGTTCCTTTATTGTCGTGAAGCCCGGAGAGCTTCCGCCGGAGCTGGCCATCGACGGCCCAAAAATCCGACAGGTCCTGAACAACATGCTCGACAACGCGATCAAGTTTTCGCCGCCCAGTTCGACAATCACGGTGGAAACAGGACTGGTTTCGGGCCGCTGTTCCGTGGTGGTTCGCGACAAAGGCCCCGGGATACTGGAAGGTGAACACGAGCGGCTCTTCAAGGACTTCAGTCGCACATCGGCCAAGCCCACGGGTGGCGAAACGAGCACCGGTCTCGGGCTGTCCATCTGCGCTAAAATTATGCGGGCCCACGCCGGCACCATTGAGGCGCAAAATGCGCCCGGCGGCGGAGCCGAGTTCCGCATCACCTTTCCCCTTAACGCATGAATCAAGCCGGCAAAGTTCTCATCGTCGACGACGAGACGCACATCCGCAAATTCGTCAGTTTGCTGATCAAATCACTCGGCGGTTACTCCCTCATTCTCCAAGCGTCGAACGGAGAGGAAGCGTTGCAAATTTACGAGCGCGAAAAACCAGAACTCGTCCTGCTCGATGTCAATATGCCCCGGGTCGACGGACTCGAGACCTTGCGCAACCTCAAGCAGTTCGACGGCTCCTGCACGGTCGTCATGCTCACCTCATTGGTAAACCGGCATACGGTGGAGGTTTGTCTCCAACTCGGCGCAGTGGGCTACCTGCGCAAAGATAACCTGCCCGATGACATCACCGCCCAGTTGCAAAAAATCATCCGCGATACTTTTCAATCCAAACGGCCACCAGCGACGGCGGAGATTCTGCGATCCCGGAAATGACCCGCCAGTCGGCCCCCTCCGTCATGCCAGCAGCCAGTGAATCAGCCCTGCCGGAAAACGAATCGGTTCCCTCCCTGCCATTCGTAGAGGTCCGCTATGCGCTGCCGGCCTTGTTGGCGGAAGTGAAACGCGATCGCGCCTCCAGCGCCTTCACCATGGAGAAACTCGACCAGCCCTCGATCACCGCCCTATTCGAACTGCAACAAAAACGAGAACGTCGTGATGCCCCCTCCCACGATTAGCGGCTTTGTCGAACTCGTGTTGCGACAACCCGGTTTCGATGCCCGGGCGAAACTGGAATCACTCGCGGCAAAACATGAGCATCCGCTCAACCTCCTGCAGGCGGTGATCGACCAGAAATTCCTATTGAAAGAAGACGCCTGCCGTTTGTGGGCCGACTATCTCGACATCGCCTATGTCGATGTGCTGGCTTCCGGGATCACGCTGGAGGCCGCCAAGCATATTCCCCAAGAGATTGCGCGGAAAGCTCGGGCCATTGGCCTCTACCAAATCGACAACGTGCTCACCGTCGCCATGGCCACGCCGGAGGATGCGAGGTTGTTGCAACGTCTTGAGCAAATCGCCCGGATTCCTCTCAGCCCGGTGTTCTGCCTGCCGTGCGAGATCGATGATGCCATTTCGGTGATTTACGCGACCGAGCAATCCATCGCGGATTGCCTGGTCGCACTGGAACGCGATGCCCTGTTTGACGATCCCGACTTGGCGATTGAGCGAATTTCGGAGCTGTCGAAAACCGAGACTCTCGTCCACGTGCTCGACGAGATTATTCATTTCGCCATCCGCGAACGGGCCACCGACATTCATATCGAGCCCCTCGAGATCCACTCGCGCATCCGCTTTCGCATCGACGGCAC
>JAUXXD010000064.1 GCA_030681265.1 Candidatus Didemnitutus sp.
ACACGCCGCCGGTGATCCAGCGCAACCTGTTCGAAAATCCCGGCTGGTATACCGCCTACACGCCCTACCAATCCGAGATCTCGCAAGGCCGCCTCGAAGCGCTGCTCAATTTCCAAACGCTCGTCACCGAACTCACCGGCATGGAAATCGCCGGCGCGTCGATGCTCGACGAAGGCACCGCCGCCGCCGAAGCCATGATGCTCGCGCATCGCGTGAAGCTCGGCGAATCCGCTGCCGCCAGCACGTTTTTCGTCTCCGAGCGTTGCCACCCGCAAACGATCGATATCGTCCGCACGCGCGCGTTGCCGCTCAACGTCACCGTCGTCGTCGGCGATCATCAATCCTTCGAGTTCAGCACCGGCGTCTTCGGCGTGCTCGTGCAATACCCCGACACTACCGGCAGCGTGCACGACTATGCGGCGTTTTTTGAACGCGCCCACGCGGCGGGTGCGTTGTGCGTCGTCGCCACGGATTTACTCGCGCTCACGCTCCTCCGCGCGCCCGGCGAATTTGGGGCCGATGTCGCCGTCGGTTCCGCGCAACGCTTCGGCGTGCCGATGGGTTTTGGTGGACCGCACGCCGGTTTCCTCGCGACGAAAGACGCCTACAAACGCCAGATGCCCGGCCGCCTCGTCGGTGTTTCCAAAGACGCGCAAGGCAACCCCGCGATGCGTCTCGCTCTCGGCACGCGCGAGCAACACATCCGCCGCGACAAGGCCACGTCGAACATCTGCACCGCGCAAGTGTTGCTCGCCGTCATGGCGTCGATGTATGCGGTTTACCACGGCCCCGACGGCCTTCGCGCCATCGCCCGTCGCACGCGTCTGCTCACGCAATTGCTCGCCGCCGCGCTCGAACGCACCGGCGCCACGGTCAACGCTGAGCCGGTGTTCGACACGTTGACCGTCTCCGGCATCGAAGCCGGCGCAGTCCACGCCGCCGCCGCGAAACAGAAAATTAATCTGCGTCCGGTGAACAGTAGCAGCTTTGCGCTCTCGCTCGACGAAACGACGAGCATCGCAGAAATCGAAACGCTCGTTGCCCTCTTCCGTAGCAGCGAGCACCAGCGAACCGACGAACTTCCACTCGCTAGCGCTCGCGGCCACGAGGAATACCCCGCGCCGCACGCCCGCACCTCGGCGTTTCTCACCGCGAAAGCGTTCAACAGCTACCACACCGAACACGAGATGCTGCGCTACATCCGTCGCCTCGAAGCGAAGGATCTTTCGCTCGTGCATTCGATGATTTCCCTCGGCTCGTGCACGATGAAACTCAACGCCACGAGCGAGATGTTTCCCGTCACGTGGCCGGAGTTCGGCGCGCTACATCCGTTCGCACCGAGCGACCAGACGAAGGGTTACACGAAGCTGTTCGCGCAATTGGAAAAGTGGCTCGGTGAAATCACGGGCTTCGCTGGCGTCTCGCTGCAACCCAACGCCGGCTCGCAAGGCGAATACGCGGGCCTGCTCGTGATTCGCGCCTACCACGAGTCGCGCGGCGAAGGTCATCGCAACATCTGCCTCATCCCCACTAGCGCGCACGGCACGAATCCCGCCAGCGCCGCGATGTGCGGCATGCAAGTCGTCGCCGTCGCCTGCGATGCCAACGGCAACATCGACCTCGCCGACCTCAAGGCCAAAGCCGCGCTCCACGCCGCCAATCTCGCGGCGTTGATGGTCACTTATCCGTCCACGCACGGCGTGTTCGAAACCGGCATCCGCAGCATCTGCAAAACGATCCACGCGCACGGTGGCCAAGTCTACATGGACGGCGCCAACATGAACGCGCAAGTCGGTCTCACCTCGCCGGGCTTCATCGGAGCCGACGTCTGCCATCTCAATCTCCACAAAACTTTCTGCATCCCGCACGGCGGTGGCGGCCCCGGCATGGGCCCGATCGGCGTCGCGAAACACTTGGTGCCGTTCCTCCCGAGTCACGCCGTCGTGCCTTTGCACAACGACAGCGGCGGCCACCACATGGGCGCGGTTTCCTCCGCACCGTGGGGCAGCGCGAGCATCCTCGTGATTACGTGGATGTATATTCGCATGATGGGTCCCGACGGACTCACGCGCGCCACACAATTCGCCATTCTCAACGCCAACTACATCGCCAAGCGCCTCGCGCAGCATTTCCCCGTGCTTTATAAAGGCGGCAGTGGTCTCGTCGCACACGAGTGCATCCTCGAATTCCGTCCGTGGAAAAAACACGGCCTCGAAGTCGAAGATGTGGCGAAGCGTCTGATCGATTACGGTTACCACGCACCGACGATGTCGTTCCCCGTGCCCGGCACGCTCATGATCGAGCCGACCGAAAGCGAAACGCGCACCGAACTCGATCGCTTCTGCGATGCGCTCATTTCCATTCACGGCGAAATGGCAGCCGTCGCCAACGGTGTGAGCGACAAACTCAACAACCCGCTCAAACACGCCCCGCACACCGCGGCCGTGGTCTGCGGCACCGAGTGGAACCGCCCCTACTCGCGCGAGACGGCGGCGTTCCCCGACCAGTGGACGCGCGCCGCGAAGTTCTGGCCCGCCGTCGGACGCGTCGACAACGTCTACGGCGACCGCAATCTCGTGTGCTCCTGCGTCGGGATGGAAGCCTACGCGCAGCAGCCGGCGCAGACGTAATCCCATTTCCAATCGGCTCGCTCCGCGCTCGCCGCTACGGCTGCTCGATATCAACCCGCCCTACGATGACTCACGACTCACCCCGTAGCGGGGAGCGCCAGCCTGACTCCTCCGATCGTAGCGGGGAGCGCCAGCGACCCGACTCCTCTGATCGTAGCGGGGAGCGCCAGCGACCCGACTCACCCACCCGCCAGCGACCCGATCAATTCGCATCCAAAGGCCACCTCCCGCGCCTCGCGCCCGAATTCTACCGCGGCCACGCCTTCGTGCACTGGACGCTCACGGTCGATCACCGCGCCACCGGCTGGCTCGATCCCTCATTCCACCACACATGGCGCCACCTGCTGCTGCACACGTGCGCCCGCTACGAGTTGCTGTGCCCGGCCTACGTCTTGATGCCGGATCACCTGCATCTGCTCGCCGCCGGCATCTCGGACGACGCCGATCAGCGCCTCGCCATCGAGTTCCTCCGTCAGCACCTTGCGCCGGCGCTCGCGCCCGTCCGCTGGCAAAAACAAGCGCACGACCACGTGCTCCGCGAGGAAGAGAGGGCGGCGGACGCATTGCCGGCCGTGGTTTACTACATCTTCGAGAATCCAGTGCGCGCAGGTTTGGTCGAACGCTGGCAGGATTACCCTTTTGCCGGTTGCTGCGTGGCGGGTTATCCGGAAATTGACCCGCGCGCCGAAGACTACTGGCTGCGGTTGTGGCGGGTTTATCATTACCTCGTGCGCACGAACGCCTCGTGACATCGGCTCGCTCCGCGCTCGCCGCTACTCCCGCCCCGTAGCGGGGAGCGCCAGCGACCCATTTCTTCTTCCCAGATGTAGCGGGGAGCGCCAGCGACCCGTTTCTTCTTCCCAGATGTAGCGGGGAGCGCCAGCGACCCGTTGTTCAACCCTACTCTGACCCGTTACTCCACCCTACTCTGACCCATCCATCTCCGGGAACTTGATCGGCGCAAGCAATCGGTCGAGCTCAGCTTGCGTCGGGTTTCGGATCGACAGCACCGTCAACACCGCCGGCCCCGCGGGGAGCTGCACCGGCGCGGGATTGCCCGCGGCGAGTCCAAGCAGCACGGCGGCGAGCGGTGAGTTGTGCGGCAGGCACTCGAGGTCGCTCTCCGTATCCACCGCCGTCTCACCGCAGGTCGCGACGAGAAACGTGAACCGATGCTTCCGCTTCGCGCCGGGATCCTCCTTCTCGATCCGGATGACGTGCCCGAGTTGCACGAAATCGGTCGGCTTGGTCAGCCAAATTGCGGGATCAATCTCGATAAACGTATTGCGACGATAGAAACGGTCGAGCTCGTCCATCTTGCGGTCCACGGCGCGGATCGCGTCCTTCGCGGCCTTGAAGCCGAAATTCTCGCGCAAGTCGCCCTGGCTGTGCGCCTCGATCTTGTCCTCGACCAGCGCAGCGCGCTTGCCCTTGAGCGCCTCGAACTCCGCCTTGAGTCCAGCGAGGAAACCACGCCGCACGTAGATCGTCGCGGACGGCGGAGCAGCGAGGCGGAAGAGGTTCTTGCGGCGCGGTGGAGCCATGCCTTCGAGTGAGCGAACCGCGGCGCCAAACGCAAGCCGCCCAGCCGCGCCCGTGTCGGTAACAACCTTGTTACAATAATCACCGGCTCCCACCTTGCCTCGCAAATGCCGGCGGGTAGCGTTTGGGGCATGAAAAGGATTCTCCCCGCCCTCGCGCTTTTCGCAGCGTCCGCTGCTTTTGTATCCGCCCAAATCACCCCCTTTGATCTCGCGGGCAATGCTGGCATCGGCCTGCTGGCCGGCAATGAGAACCATGTGGTCAACGGCTCGTTCGGCTCCGGTGGCGAAGTCGGTGCCGGTATCAGTTACGACAGCAACACCATGCTCCTCACGATCAACATCGGCTGGGGCTCCGGCAACGGCTTCGCCGACCTGACAGGAGCCGCCACCGCCGGTCACATCCACGGCATCACGACCAGCAACGCCCCTGCTTCCTATCTCGAAAACGCCGGCGTGCAGATCGGTTTGAACGCCCTCGGCGGCTGGAGCAGCAGCGCCACCAACGGTGGCTTCTCCGGCACAGTCTCGCTCAACGGCACGCAGGCCACGGCGCTGATGAATGGACAACTCTACATCAACGTGCACACGGCCACCAATAGCGGCGGCGAAATTCGCGGCCAGCTCATCGCCGTGCCCGAACCGTCCACCTACGCGTTGATCTTCGCCGCCGTCGCTCTCGTCGGCGTCATCTGGCAACGCCGACACCGCGCCGCCGCCTGAGTTCAGGCCCGTCCTTTTCGGCAAAGCCGCGTTGCACTGCACGCGGCTTTATTTTTACTCGGTGGCGATGAAGCTCCTGCGCCACCTCAGCCCCACCGGCCCGGCCTATGCCGCGTTGCAACCCGACGGCACCGCCCGCGCCATCACCGGCGATATTCTCGGCGCGTGGCGCGTCACGGACGAAGTCGTGACTCTTGGCCAGCGGCTCGCGCCGATCGCCCCGACCACGATCATGTGCATCGGCCTCAACTACGCCAAACACGCGGCCGAGGGCGGCAAGCCACCACCGGAGCGTCCGCTATGGTTCATGAAATTGCCCGGTGCCGTGCAACACCCCGGCGAACCGATCCACATTCCGCAAAAGCAGCGTAGCACGCGCGTGGATTACGAGGCCGAACTCGCCATCGTCCTCCGCCGCACCGCGCACAACGTCCCGCGCGCCGCGGCCTTCGACTACCTCCTCGGCTACACCTGCGCCAACGACGTCAGCGCGCGAGATTGGCAACGCGACTTCGGCGGCGGCCAGTGGAATCACGCCAAGAGCTTCGATACGTTTTGCCCGCTCGGCCCCGTGCTCGTGACGCCCGATGAAATTCCAAATCCGAATGCGCTCCGCATCCGCTCCGTGCTCAACGGCACCGTCATGCAGGACTCGAACACCGCCGACATGATCTTTGATGTGCCGACGCTGATCGAATTTCTCACCGCTGATAAAACCCTCCCCGCCGGCACCCTCATTCTCACCGGCACACCCGAAGGCGTCGGCTTCGCCCGCAAGCCTCCGGTTTGGTTGCAAGCGGGCGACACCATCGCGGTGGAGATCGAAGGCATCGGCACGCTCTCTAATCCGGTGGTTTAAGGAAATCGATTGCCGCCGACCCCGGACTGCGCATTTCTTGGTATTAGTTCAGCCACTTAGCCAACCTTGCCGCCTGAGTTTACCGCGCCTTAACCACGAAGTGCATGCCATGTCGTCACTCAGCAAAAAACACGGACTGCTCGCGATTCTCCTCTGCGGAGTGATCGGCATGTTTGCCGGGCTTGGCACGCACACCTTCACCTACGCGCAAGGGCTTTCCTATTTTTCGAACGACCCGCTGGCCTGCGTCAATTGCCACGTCATGCGCGAGCATTTCGACGGCTGGCTCAAGTCCCCGCATCACGCCGTCGCCACCTGCAACGATTGCCACACGCCGACCGGCTTTTTTGCCAAATACTACAGCAAAGCCGAAAACGGATTCTGGCACTCGAAAGGCTTTACGCTGCAGGACTATCACGAGCCCATCATGATCCGCCAAGTCAACTCGGCCGTTCTCCAACAGAACTGCGTCAACTGCCACCACCAAATCATCGACGGCATCAATACCCACGCCGGCAACGCCCGCCAGATGCTCGATTGCGTGCACTGCCACCGCGAAGTCGGCCACGGTCCCGTGCGCTAACCCACTCACCTCCCTCTCTGCCATGAAAAACCCCTCCCTTACCTCCGCTCGCGGCCTCACCACGCTCGGTTACCTCGGGCTCATCGCCGTCTTCGCGCTCGCCACTTTCGCGGTGCTCTTCCTTTACCAGAACATCATCACGCGCAAAGCGGAAGCCACCCAGCACGTCTTCCGCGTCGTCGACGTCAACGAAGACACCGTCGATCCCGTGCTATGGGGCAAAAACTATCCGCGGCAATACGACTCCTATCGCCGCACAGTCGACACCGAGCGCACCACCCACGGTGGCAGCGAAGCGTTCCAACGTCTCGATGAATTCCCCGTCTATCGCACGCTCTTCGCCGGCTACGGTTTTGCCGCCGACTACCGCGAGGATCGCGGCCACGCCTACATGTTACACGACCAAGACATGACCGAACGCGTCAACCGCTTCAAGCAACCCGGCGCGTGCCTCCACTGCCACTCGTCCGTTCTTCCTGCTTACATTGCGGCCGGTCTCAAAGCCGGTGCCCCCGCCGGACCCGAACACCGCGAAGCACAAATCCAAAAGGGCTTTGAGCACCTTTCCCCGATGCCGTTTCACGAGGCGCGCCAACACGTTTCGCACCCCATCAGTTGCATCGACTGCCACGACGCCGAAACGATGAATCTCCGCGTCAGTCGCCCTGCATTCCTCAACGGCATCCGCGATCTCGCGGAATCCAACTACGCCACCCCGCACCTTCCCAGCATCGAACGCTGGCGCAAGGAAGGCCGCAAGGCACCCTACCAGCCCAACACCGAAGCCTCGCGTCAGGAAATGCGCTCGCTCGTCTGCGCGCAGTGCCACGTGGAATACTACTTCAAGGGCGACAAGAAGCTTGTGACCTATCCATGGAGCAAGGGTCTCCGCGCCGAGCAAATAGAGGAATACTACGACGAAATCGGTTTCTCCGATTGGAAGCACACCGAGAGTGGCGCGAAAGTGCTCAAGGCCCAGCACCCGGAATTTGAACTGTGGAGCCAGGGCATCCACGCGCGCAGCGGCGTCTCCTGCTCCGACTGCCACATGCCCTACCAACGCGAAGGCGCGATCAAGGTCAGTAATCACCACGTGCGCAGCCCGCTGCTCAATGTCGCGGCTTCCTGCCAAGGTTGCCACCGTGTGCCGGAAAAAGAAATCATGGACCGGGCGCTCATCGCACAGAATCGCAACGCCGCACTCCTGACTCGCGCCGAGGAAGCCACCGTCGCCTTGATTCACGCCATCAGCGCCGCCGCCAAGGCCGGTGCCACCGATGCGCAGTTGGAAGCCGCCCGCGCCCTCCAGCGCAAAGCACAGTGGCGGATGGATTTTGTCGCCGCCGAAAATTCGATGGGCTTCCACGCTCCCCAGGAAGCCGCCCGCATTCTCGCCGAGTCGATCGACTACGCCCGCCAAGGTGAACTCGATCTCGCGCGCCGCCCCGCCGCGCCCAGCCAGCCCGCGCTTCGCTAAAGTGCTGCCTAGTTCGCGTCACACCCCGCCGTTACTGCTCGCAGCGACCAGACCCATTTCACCAACCGCAAGACTTCGTCGCGGGAGTTGAGTTGGTGCAGCAGGCTTAGTTTACCGGCAATGAGTGACAAAAAAACCGGGCCCGTAGGCCCGGCTCGAAATTGCGATTTGCGCGTGTGTTACTTTTTCACCGCGAGCAGCTTTTCACGAGCGACGAAGTAGAGCAGACCGCACAGCGCACCAAAGGGAATCAGCGCAAGCAAGTCGGCATGCGGGCCTTCGAAGAACGGATTGTGCTCCACCGACCACGTCGTGATCGACGCGTCGAAATCACTGAGAATGCCCGCGAGGAACGCGATGATGATGCCCGCGATCGCCCCACCAGCGATGTAACCGGACGCCAACAGCACGCCGGGGCTCTTGTCGCTCTCGGCCACGAATTGTGCTTCGCTCATCGTGGCGTAGGCCGCCTTACGGCGCGTGCGTTTATCGACGAAGTGGCGGATCATTCCGCCGACAAAAATCGGGGCCGACGACGCCAGCGGCAAATACACGCCCACGGCAAAGGCGAGTGCAGGCGCGAACGTCATCTGCAGCGTCAATGCGATCATCACGCCGAGCAGCACCAACGCCCACGGCAATTGTTGATCAAGAATACCCTTGATGATGTAGGACATCAGCGTCGCCTTCGGTGCATCGAATTTGCGCACCGTCGTCCCGTCCGGACGCTCGGAAAACGCGCCATTGATCCCCGGATCGACGAACCACACGGCTTCACCGCGATCAGTCATCAGGTATTTGCCCGCGGGACCGCCCACCGTCTCCATTTTGTGCCAGGTGTAGTATTGCCCCTTGTCGTCCTTGGCCTGCGGCCCGACCAAACCTTCGCGCTTCGTGCCGAGATCCTTCACGTCGGCCACCAATCCCGGAGCGACTTGCGCGGCCGGCATGTAGACCACCGCGGTTTCATTTAACTGCAGCAAGATCGGTCCGAGAATCACCGCCGACGAAAAGGAGCCGATCAGAATCGCGTATTGCTGCAACTTCGGCGTGCCGCCGACGAGGAAACCCGTTTTCAAATCCTGCGAAGTCGTGCCACCATTCGACGCCGCGATGCAGACGATCGCCCCGACGGACAACGCTGTCACGTAATGCGTGCCGCCCTTCCACCCCACGAGCAGGAAGACCAAGCAGGTGAACAGCAACGTTGCCACCGTCATGCCCGAGATGGGATTCGAGGAGGAACCGATTTCGCCGGTCAGACGCGACGACACCGTGACAAAAATAAAACCGAAGACCACAATCAGCACTGCCCCGAGGACGTTCATGTGCAGCGTGGGCGAGAGCATGATGCCCGCCATCAGCACCACGATACCGCCCGCCACAAATTTCAACGAGAGGTCTTGATCCGTGCGCGGCGTATCTTCGCCGCCATTAATTTTAGAAATCCCCACATCCTTCATGCCGCCGACGATACCGTGCCAAATCGTGGGCAACGCTTGGATGAGACTGATCACGCCACCCGCCGCGACCGCGCCCGCCCCGATGTAGAGAATGTAGGCGCCGCGAATGCCGTTGGGCGACATTTCGGAAATCGGCACCGTGCCGGGCGCGAGTGCCCCGGGCAATCCGTCACCGAAAAATTTGATTAACGGAATCAATAGCAAATACGACATGACGCCACCCGCGCACATGATCGACGCGATGCGCGGACCGATCACATAACCGACGCCGAGTAATTCCGGCGACACTTCCACGCCGACCGAACCGCCTTTCAGCGGCGCACCAAAAACTTTTTCGGCAACATCCTTCCAGCCCTTGAACGCGACGTTGAGCGTCTTGTAGGCGAGGCCGACCAGGAAGCCGGTAAACACCACTTTGGCGCCCGGCGATTTGCCGAGCCCCGCCGCTTCCGCCGCCGCCATTTCCGCTTTGGCCGACGGTGACGCCGCCGCGCGCGAAACATCGTCCACCCCCGCCTTCAACACCGCCGCGCAAGCCGTGCCTTCCGGATATTTCAACACGCCGTGCTATTTCACGATCAAGGCGCGCCGCAGCGGGATCATCATCAAAATACCGAGCAAGCCACCGAGCAAGCCGACGAGCAGCACGCGCGTCAGTTCGAGATCAAAACCGAGAATCAGAATCGCCGGCATCGTCACGCCCACGCCGAAGGCAATCGATTCACCCGCCGAGCCCGCGGTCTGCGAGATGTTGTTCTCCAAAATCGTGGCGTCGCGCCCACCCGCCTTCGACCACAAGCGAAACAACGCGAGTGAGATGACCGCAACGGGGATCGACGCGCTCACCGTCAGACCGACCTTGAGCACGAGATAGAGCGACGAAGCGCCGAAGACCATGCCCAGGATGGCACCCGTCAACACGGCGCGGATCGTAAATTCAGGAAGCGTAGTCGAAGCCGGAATGAATGGCTCGAATTTCGGGGTATGATTTTGCGACATTGATTCGGTGGAGTGTGGCCGCGAAGCGTGCCGACTCCGCCCGCCACGCGCAACGGTTGATTCGAAGCAATTCAAACACGCGGTGCTCTGCGTGTCGGCGGCACACTCGTCGCGTCACGTTGCGCGGGAAAACGTGCCGCCTTAACCCGATCCAGTTAACCGGCGCCGCGGACCGACGCCCTCAGCACTGCTTCACTTTCTTGCGCGCCGCGAGCAAACGCCGCAGCAGCCAGTAGAGCATTTCCAAACGCGGCACCGAGGCCCCGATCGCCCGCGCACGGCGCACCGGCTCGCCCCAGATTTCCTCCAACTCCACGGCGCGGCCTTCCTGAAAATCAATCAAACTCGACGGGCGATACTTGCCGATCTTCGCCGTGCGCTCGAACTGTAGCTCCATGAACGCGCGCGGCATTTTGTGCCCGAACTCCGCCGCCGTGCTCATGATTTCCTCCATCAATTTTTGCGCCAGCGTGCGCAGCCCCTCGTCGGCCAGAATGACATCCGTCGTGATGCCACCCGCGGCAATCGCGATGCCATTGAACGGCACGTTCCACACCAGCTTCTGCCAGCGTTGACCATCAAGATCGTCCTGCGCTTCGCATTTGAGTCCGGCCTTGTTGAACAGCGTCGCCAGCGCCCGCGTGCGTCCATTCGCCGGGCGACCCAGTTCGCCAATCATCAGCAACCCCGGAAACGAACACTCCACAACGCCGGGCTTCGGCCGCGTAGCGCCGATATAGCAGATCGCCCCGGCCGTGCGGTGCGCCCCGACGATTTCCGCCACCGGCTCCTCGACACCGAGTCCATTCTGCAAGGTCAACACCACCGTGTCGTCGTGCAAAAGCGGCGTGAGCAGTTTTTTCAAGTCACGATTTGCCGTCGCTTTCACCGCCACGATCACGAGATCACACGGCCCGATCTCCGCAGTCGTGGCGTAGCCTTGAATGCGTTTCACGTGCAGTCGCTCCGTCGGTAATTTGATACGAACGCCACGCGCGAGGAGCGTGGCGAGTCCGGTGCGCACGAGAAAATGCACGTCGTGGCCGGCCTTGACGAGGCGCGCGCCGTAGTAAGTTCCCAAGGCGCCAGTGCCGACGATGGCGATGCGGGGTTTAGCGGGGAAAGACGGATTCACGCTCCGAGACATCACACGTTGCCCGCGCAAAATTCAACTCCGGACGCGCCGTCCGGCACACTCACAGCATAATATTATCGGTCAGACGCACTTCATCGACCCAGAACGCCACCGCCATCCACGATTGACCGGGGGTCACTTCGCGCACCGCTTCCATCGTCTGGCGATCGACGACTCCGATGTAGATCGCTCGCACGCGGCGCTTTTCCCCGATGATGTGCGTCGCTTCCGCCATCACCCGATCAGGGCTGCGCACGCCGCCCGCGACCATTTCCTTTGCCCGCTTCAACGCTTGATACACCACGAGGGCCTCCTCCCGTTGCACCGGCGTCAGGTAACTATTGCGCGCACTCACTGCCATCCCGTCCGCCTCGCGCACGGTTGGTCCGGTGAGAATTGCCATCGGCAGCGAAAGGTCTTCCAACGCCTTTTGCACTACCGCGATTTGCTGCAGATCTTTTTCGCCCATCACGAGCACCGTCGGCTGCACGATGTGCAACAGCTTCAACCAGCACGTCAGCACGCCGCGAAACAACGCCGGCCGTGAGACGCCGCACAGGGGTTTGCTCACCCGCTCTTCGGCCACGCTGGTCGAAAAATGTTTCGGAAACATCTCCTCGGCGGTCGGCGTGAACAACACCGCAACCCCCTCGCGCTCACACCACGCCACATCCGCTGCCTCATGCCGCGGATAACGGGCAAAATCTTCGCTCGCGCCAAATTGCAACGGATTGACGAACGCCGACACCACCACGGCATCGCCGCGTGCCCGCGCCAGCCGGATCAAGCTCGCGTGCCCCGCGTGGAGCGCGCCCAACGTCGGGAGCAACGCCACGCGTTGCCCGGATTTTGTGAGTTCGGTCGCCGCCGCCCGCATCGCCGCAATGGAGTCAATTTTTTGCATACTGGGAACGGACTTGAACTAACCCGCCGCGACTCACTTTATCAAGCCTCGCATTCGCTCGGGCAGTGGTAGAGATGCCAGTAGCGGGTAGCGAGCATCACGATTTACCAGTATGCCGCCCCTCGCGCTCGCCTCCCCACGACCCGCTCTTCACTCTTTCTCCTCCCATGATCCGCATCAACGAACACTACACCAAGCTCAAGGCTTCCTACCTTTTCGCCGACATCGCCCGGCGCGTTAACGCCTTCGTCGCCTCCCACCCCGACAAGCCCATCATCCGCCTCGGCATCGGCGACGTCACCGAGCCGCTCCCGCCCGTCTGTATCTCCGCGCTCCACGCCGCGACCGACGAGATGGCCGACCGCGCCACGTTCAAAGGCTACGGCCCCGAGCAAGGCTACGCCTTCCTCCGCGAAGCGATTGCGCAACACGATTTCCAAGCCCTCGGTGCAAAGATCGCAGCTGACGAGGTTTTCGTTTCCGACGGCTCCAAGTGCGACGTGGCCAACATTCAGGAAATTTTCGCCCACGACCTGCGCCTCGCGATTCCCGATCCCGTTTACCCCGTTTACATCGACACCAACGTCATGGCCGGCCGCACCGGAGCCAGCACCGACGGGCGCTACAGCGGCATCGTCTATCTCGATTCCAACGCGGCCAACGGCTACGTCCCCGCGCCGCCCGCCGCAGCCGTTGACCTGATCTACCTCTGCTTCCCCAACAACCCCACCGGTGCCGTCGCCACCCGCGCGCAACTCGAAGCCTGGGTCGCCTACGCCAAGCAACACGGCGCGCTCATCCTCTTCGACGCCGCCTACGAAGCCTACATCCGCACGCCCGGCATCCCGCGCTCCATTTACGAGATCGAGGGCGCGCGTGACGTCGCCATCGAATTCCGCAGCTACTCCAAACTCGCCGGCTTCACCGGCCTGCGTTGCGCCTACACCGTCGTGCCGAAAAACCTCAAGGCACGCGACAGCTCCGGCAACGAGCACAGCGTGCACGCCCTCTGGAATCGCCGCCACACGACCAAGTTCAACGGCGTATCCTATCCCGTGCAAAAAGCGGCCGCGTCCGTTTACACTCCGGAAGGCCGCGCTCAAGCGCACGCGCTCACCGAATTTTATCTCGGCAACGCGAAGCTCATCCGCGACGCCATGGGCAAGCTCAACTTCCCCTGCATCGGCGGCGACAATGCGCCTTACATCTGGATCAACACCGGGCGCGATTCGTGGGAGTTTTTCGATCTCTTGCTCAACCAGGCGCAAGTGGTCTGCACGCCCGGGGCCGGTTTCGGCAAGTGCGGCGAAGGTCACGTCCGCATCAGCGCGTTCAACTCCCGCGCCAACGTCGAGACCGCCCTCGCCCGCATCGCCGCCACCCTGCGATAACACCGCGTCGCCTACGGCAGTTGTTGGCGGTGACTGACATTTTCGTGCACCCACAAGCGGTGCACCGTCAGTGGGCCGATGCGCAAATCGTAGCCCCACTCCGTATCAATCACGGTAGGCTCGCGCGTCGTCGGCAGCGACTGCAAGTGGTCGCGCAAATCATGGGCGCGGCATTTCGCGTCCTCGAAAGCCGCTTCCACCGACCGGTAGGAACCCCACTTCGTCGATCGCTGCGTCGGCTGCTGGTCGGGCCCGGTCTCCAGCGAAAACTGGAGCACCGTGTAGTTGGAGGAATTTTCTCCCGACTCGGCCATGCCTGAACGTGATTTCATTTCAGCGCGCGCGCGAGCGGAATATCTCGCTGTGCAACGTTCACCGCTACCGCGCGCCCTCCCCTCAATCACTTGGCCGGGATCGCCAGCAGCACTTCGTCCGCGAGACCAGCCACGGCCGCACTCAACCCTGCGGCCAGTTCCGCATAATCACCACGCCACACCCGTGGCGGCGCGGTGAACACACGCCGCTCAACCTGCGTGGCGGTGTCACCCACGCGCGTAATCACCACGACCGCCGTGAACCGCACCCCTCCGTCGGTGCCTTCGGCATTCAACACGCGGATCGTGACATCGTAGTCGCGCTCAAGATTGGCGGGAAAAGGATAAGCTACCACTTGCGCGCGCGTCGCCAACGCGGCCCGCAATAAACGCGTCAACCCCGCATCCAGTGGCTCAGCCCAACGGGCGCTATCGACGTAGCGAATTTCATTCCCACCGTTGCGCACCACCATCGACTTCGTCTTCAGGTAAGCGGGAATCTCCACCGGGCGGAGACCAAGTCGCACCGAACCCGTCGGCGCCGACGCACCGGGCACGCCACCTTCGAGCACGAAGTAGCGCGTCAGGTCCGGCTTGGGTTCGGGCAGCAAATTGCAACCCGCCACCAAACCGAGCGCGACAAGACCAAAAGCAAGACGGAGGAGAAGCGAAATTTTCATGGCGACACGGGAAGCGTTCAGGGCTGCGGGGGCTGGCGGCCGAGCAGGAGCGCATTCGGTTTGCGTTCGAGATACTCGGCGAGGCGTTGAATCGCGTCGGCCGCTTCGGTGATTTGATGGAGTGCACGGGACGCGTCCTCGCCGAGGTGCCCCTGCGCTTGCACAAAACGCCGCGTCGCCGCCGCCGCCCCGTCGATCGTGTCGAGAGCTTGCTGCGCGCGGACGAGGGTGCCCTTGAATTCTGCGCTCACCGGTCCGACTTCCCCATCGATGCGCGCTAGCATCCCGCGCAATTCTGTCAGCGTGGCGTTCAGATTCACAAAAGCATGCTTGGCCTCGGGCGAATCGACAAAATTTTCCACCGCTGCCGCCGCCCCCGCGATGCGGTCGGACAATAATTTCACATCGAACTCCGCCAAACGTTTGTTCGCCGTGCCGACCATGGTGCGCAGGTCTTTGCTCAGTTCGGCAATTTTGGCGTTCTTCAGGTCGGCCACGATCTCCACGATGCTGTTTTGCACCTCCGAAATGGGTGAGCGAACGGCCGGAACCACCGGATAACGCTCATCGCGCAACCGCACGTCGCCGGGATACTCGCGCGGATCCTCGAAGCTCAACTCGACAAAAAGCAGCCCGGTAATACCTTGCAGGTTGAGCTTCGCCCGTAGTCCGCGGTCGATCAGGTTCTGCAGCTCGGCGGTATCGGTAAGGTCGATCGTGTTGCCATCGCGGTCGATCAGCACGTTGCGGTCGATCTGACAGATCGTCTGCACTTGGGCGGAGCGGCTGGCCGTGTCGTAGCGGACATTGATCGCCGCCACCCGACCCACGCGCACGCCGTTGACTTTCACCGAGGCGCCCGGATCAAGCCCGCTGACCGATTCATCGAAATACACCATGAAGCGCGTCGGCTTGGAAAAGAAGTTCGTGCCGCCAAACGAAATGAAGGCCACCATCGCCAGCAAGACGGCTCCCAGGACAAACATGCCGACGGCGGCGGGACTAAATCGAGTTTTCACACTTCGGTGGCTCCTTTCTGCCCGATGGGCTCCGGACGTCTATTCAAAAACTCGCGCACCCGTGAATCTTCACTGCGGTCGCGCAAATTATTCGGGTCGCCTTCGGCAATAATGCCGCGTGTATCGCGGTCGAGCATCACTAGGCGATCCGCGATGGAAAATATGCTGGCGAGCTCGTGCGACACGACGACGATAGTCGTGCCAAGCGTGTCGCGTAGATGAAGAATGAGCTCATCGAGCCGCAAAGATGTAATCGGGTCGAGTCCGGCCGATGGTTCGTCGAAGAAGACAATCTCCGGATCCAACGCGAGCGCGCGAGCCAGTCCGGCCCGCTTGCGCATGCCGCCGGAAATCTCCGCCGGAAAATAATCCTCGTAACCAGTCAGGCCGACTTGCGCGAGCTTGAGCGCGACGACCTCGTGCCGCTCCTTGCGCGTGAGATCGGTGAAGATCTCTAGCGGCAATGCGACGTTCTCCCGCAACGTCATCGAACTCCACAACGCGCCCGCCTGATAAAGCACACCGAAGCTGCGCAATAATTTTTTGCGCTCCGCCAGGCTCGCCGTGACAAAGTCGTGGCCAAAATACCGCACCGCTCCCTTCGTCGGTAAGTGCAAACCGATCATGTTGCGCAGCAGCGTGCTCTTGCCGCAACCGCTGCCACCGATGACGAAAAAAATCTCCGCCCGCTTGACCGCAAATGACACGTTTTCGAGAATGACACGTTCATCGTAACGGCACTCCAAACCATCGACCTCGATGGCAAACTTGCCGGCAGTGCTAAGTGGTGAAGTCAGATTCATGTTACCAGCCAAGCATGTTGAAGAGCACGGCGTAGAAGGCTTTGGCCACCACGAGCAAGAAGATGGACGTCACGACCGCCGAAGTTGCCGCCGCGCCGACACCGGCCGCGCTGCGATCAGCCTGCAACCCGCGCAAACAACCCGTCACCCCAATCAATGCGCCATAGGTCGCCGCCTTGATCAGACCGGTGAACAAATCGGAGAGATCGAGGAATGATTTTGTTTCGGTCCAGTAAAGCGTCGCGGGAATATCGAGCGTGCTGACGGCGATCAGCATGCCACCCAAAATCCCGATGGCATTGGCGAACAACACCAACAGCGGCAGCATGAAAAACAGCGCCGTGATCCGTGGCATGACGAGGAAATCCACCGGCGATACGCCAAGCGTCTGCAGCGCGTCGATTTCCTCGTTCGATTTCATGCTGCCGAGCGTCGCCGCAAACGCCGCGCCCGTGCGCCCCGCCAGCACCACCGCCGTCATCAGCGGCCCCATCTCGCGCACCATCGCGATGCCCACCATGTCCGCCACATAAATATCCGCGCCGAACTGCCGGAGTTGCGCCGCCGCTTGATAGGCGAGAATGATGCCTGTGAGCAGCGCGATCACACTGACGATCGGCAACGCCTGCACGCCGCAAAGCTGCATCTCGGTGATGCTGTCGCGCCAGCGGAATTGCGCCTGCCCGCGCACGAATCGGCCCATGCTGAACAAACACTCACCGACCAACCGCGAAATATCGCGCGCCTCGTCCACGAGCTGAGTCGTCGCTTCACCCACAGCCGAAAACAAATCCGGCACCGCGGCCGCTTGCGGCGGTTTGCCCGTTTCCTGCGCCAACAAAGTCGCCAGCTCTTCGACTCCCTTCGGCAAGTCCGCCGTTTCAAATTTTGCGTTGATCGCCTCTGCGCCCAGACGCGCCTGACGCACAAACAACGGCAGCGAACTATCCCAGTCCGCGACTCCGCTCCCCTCAATCCGCACCGTGCGGGGCAGCGCCTCACCTTTGCGCGCTCTCATCGTCGTGCTCACCAAATTGTGCCAAGTCACGCGCTCGCCCGTGAGTTCCCACGTTCCGCCCAACCGAACCAGCAAAACGCCGTCCTTCACGCTCGCTTCAGCTCGTGCAGGAGTCTCCGTTTCAGTCATTCGTCGCAGTCTCGCGAGACAACGCGCGCGGCTCCAGAACTTTCTGTGCTCATTTCGTTACTGATTACCGCTTTGGCATAACGCATTTCCCCCTCGCGCCGCAGGCAGTCACCGTGCTTCGCTGCCGTTTCGCATGTTCCCTCGCACCGTTCTCTTCGACCTCGACGGCACGCTACTCGATCATTTCCGCGCGATTTACCGCTGCCACGTTTACGCGATGCGCCAACTCGGCATGCCGGAACCGACCTACGCGCAAGTGCACGCCGCCGTCGGTCGCGGACTCGACGAAGCCATCGCCACCCTCGCCGGCCCGGAAAACGTCGCGCGGATTCTGCCGATCTACATGGAGCACTGGCACGCCACCAACCTCGACGATGTCGTCCTCTTGCCCGGCGCGCTGGAACTCCTCCAAGCCTTGCGCGACCGCGGGGTGCCCAGCGCGGTTCTG
This sequence comes from Candidatus Didemnitutus sp., assembly GCA_030681265.1. Lineage (GTDB taxonomy): Bacteria > Verrucomicrobiota > Verrucomicrobiia > Opitutales > Opitutaceae > Didemnitutus. The sequence continues at coordinate 18,117 of JAUXXD010000064.1, forward strand.
ACCAACAAGCGCGCCGATGCCTCCCAAGCCGTGTGCGCGCACCTCGGACTGACGCCGCTGCTCGCTGAAATTTTCGGCGCGCACGACACCCCGTGGCTCAAACCCGACTCGCGCTTCGCTGCCCACGCGCTAAGCAAACTCGGCGCGGCAGCGAACACCACTGTGCTCGTCGGTGATTCCATCTTCGATCTCGCGGCGGCACAAAACGCCGGACTGCGCTTTCTCGGTGTCACCACCGGCACGCACACCGCCGCCGAGTTACGCGAACGCGGGGCCACGGAAATTTTCGCGTCGCTCGCTGAAGTGCACGCCGCGCTCTTCGCCGACGCCCCGTCCCGCAATTAAGTCGCGGCGACGATCGGTCGGCGTTGCACGAGGATTGTCGCCACCATCGTCTGCACGATTTCGTCGTGTTGATTGCGTGTCGTCGTGCGCAGCTTGATGACGCCATGCGTCGTGCGCGATTTCAGGGCGCGCGTCTCGATCACCTCATTCTCCGCGCGCAATGCATCACCCGCCTTCACCGGACGCGGCCATTCGATATTGTCCACGCCGCGTCCCACCGCGCCTCCGGCGAATTGCAATTCACCACCGATTATTAACCGCATCGTCAATGACGCCGTGTGCCAGCCGCTCGCCACCAACTCGCCAAACGGTCCGTTGCGCGCCGCCTCCACGTCGGTGTGGAACGGCTGCGGATCAAATTGCCGCCCGAACGCCATGATTTCCTCTGCGCTCACGCTCACCGAGGTCGTCGCGTAGGTTTGCCCAACGGCAAGATCTTCAAAATAGAGAATCATCGTGGTGGGTGAATGGTTGCGGTTACCTGCGCATGCTCAAATCTTCCACCGGCATTCGGGGCCTTTGCCAAGGCTGGATCTCGGCGGTTTTTCTGCGCGCGGCGCAAACAGACTGTGCGGCCGGATGTGCCGCACCTCGCGGTAACAGTGGCGACACGCCGGCTCGTCCGTCGCTTGATCCACCACCGCCAGAAAATCGGGTGACATACCGACTGAAACGCCTGCGCCAGCAGCGACGGGCAAAGCGCGCGCCGTTGGCCGATCGACTGAAAAAGAGGTGACATACCGGGTTAACCAAAATGTTGCCAGAACTCGGACCCACCGCAACCCGAAGCCAGCCGTCAGTGCCGCGATACCCAGCAGCCCCTTTTACCGCGCCAGCCACACCAGCCACACCAGCCCCAACGCCACCGCGCCGGGCAGCGCCTGCACCCACAGAATTTTTTTACTCGCCGTCGCCGCGCCGAACACCCCCGCCACCACCACGCACGACAGGAAAAACACTTTCAGCGCAAATCCGTCCGCCCCCGCACCGATTCCCCAGACGAGCCCCGCGGCGAGAAAACCATTGTAGAGTCCCTGGTTGGCCGCGAGCGATTGGGTCATCGCCGCCTTTTCCGCCGTCAGCCCGAACACCCGCCGGCCATACGGCTTGGTCCACAGAAACATTTCCAACACGAGAAAGTAAACATGCAGCACGGCGACGAGGCCGGTGAGGATTTGCGCGGCGGTATTCATAAAGGAGGTTGACGCACGTTGGCGGAACGCACCCGTCGCCACACTTCAAACAACAGCGCGCCCGCGCCGATGATGATGAGCGAGGCGATTGCCGCCACGTAGTCGCCGAGGAAGCCGCTGCCGATGCCGATCAGCACAAACGCCAACAGCAACACGACGGGCAACGGATAGAGCGGCATCCGGAATTGTCCCGCCCCCAACGGCTGCCGCCGCCGCGCCAACACAGCCGCCACCGCCACCAATCCGTAGAACGGCAGGTAACCGAGTATCATGTAGCGCGTGAGTTGTTCGAAGCCGCGCCCCGACGCGAGGTAGAGCATCGTCATGCCGCCATAGATGCCAATCGCCACGACCGGCGTTTTCCAACGCGGATGCACGCGCGCCACAATCGGGAAAAATTCCCCTTCCTCGGCCAGCGCGAAAAGATTGCGCGGATTGCACAGCAGCGACCCAAACACCGTCGTCGCCGCACTGAGTGCGACAAACACCGTCACAAAACGCCCGGCATTCTCGCCGATCACGCGTCCCACCGCCGTCGCCGCCAGCGCGGGCGTCGAGCCGACTTCCGCAAACGTCAGCGCGTGAAAAAAGCCCGTGTTGACCGCCAGATACACCACAAGAATCAACCCCAGCCCGAGCAACGTCGCGCGCGGCAACGTGCGGGCCGGCTCGCGCACTTCGCCCGCCACCAACGCCAACCCATCCCAACCATCGTAGGCAAACATGGTCGCAATCACCGCCAGTGAAAATCCCACCAGCGTCGGATTCAGTGCCGGCGCGCTCGCGTCGACCGCGGCCGTAGCCGCCGCCGGTTCACCCGCAAAGCACAGCAACACCACCGTCGCGAGCGCACTGATCTTGAACACCCCCACGCCACCGACGATGCGCGCCACCACTTTGCTCGAACGCATATTCAGCAACATGATGCCGCCCACCCAACCGAGCCCGAGCAGCGTCTGCACACTTTGCCCGAAGCCGAGGATCGCGCCGAGATTCGTCATGCACACCAACGTGATCGCCGCCGCCGCGACGGGATTGAGCAACATCGACGTCCACCCATACATGAACGCCACGCGCGGCCCGTAAGCCTGCCGCAGAAAAACCGTCGTGCCGCCCGAACGCGGCGTGCGCACCGCCAGCTCCGTCATCACCAGCGCGCCACACACCGCGGCAATCGCTCCCGTGATCCACGCGGCGTAAGCGAGCCCGATGCTCCCTGTGTGTGCCGCGACGACGCCGGGCGATTGCAAAATGCCGACGCCAATCGTAAACGTCACGAGCAGCAACGCGGCGTTCCACGTGCCGAGATGCCGCGGCAACCGGCTCGGGTCGGCGGCACTCACGCCGGAGCTAACTGGAGTCTCGTTCATGCGCGGGGGGAAACGGTCAAGCGACCGGGGGCAGGCATGCGGGCGAGCAAACCGACCGCACGTGCCGACGCAAGCCCGCGCATGCCGACGCGCCACCGCGCGCTGCGACGGGGTTGCATTGCGTCCGCGCATGGCTTTCCATCGCCGCTCGTGGCGGCTTCCCCTCCAGCACCTCTGACCGGCGTTCTCGAACGCATCATTTTCTTCAACGAAGAAAATCATTACACCATCGCGGAGTTGCGCCCCGAGTCCGCCAAGACCGCCGAGGATCGCGTCACCGTCGTCGGCGCATTGCCGGGCGTGCAATGCGGCGAAACCTTGCAACTCACCGGTGAATGGACGCGCCACTCGCAACACGGCGCGCAGTTCAAAGTCCTCACCTGCCGCAGCGAACTCCCCTCCTCCGTCTACGGCATCCGCAAATATCTCGGCAGCGGACTCGTCCCCGGCATCGGCAAAGTTTACGCCAACAAAATCGTCGATGCGTTCGGCACCGACACGTTTCGCATTCTCAGCGAGGAATCCGGCCGCCTCCGCAAAGTTCCCGGCATCGGCAAAGTCCGCGCCACCGCCATCAAGTCCGCCTGGGAGGAACAAAAGACGCTGCGCGAGGTGCACATCTACCTGCAAACTTACGGCGTCACCACGTCGCAATGCGTGCGCATCGTCGATAAATTCGGCCCCGCCGCCCGCGAGATCATCACCAACGAACCCTACCGCGTCGCCCGCGAGATCGACGGCATCGGTTTCAAAACCGCCGACCAGATCGCGCGCAATCTCGGCTACGCCAACGACGCCGCGCCGCGCCTCGACGCCGGCCTCATCTACGCGCTGGAGACGTTGCAGGAAGAAGGCCACACCGCCTACCCGCGCGACGAACTCGTCACCTACACCGCCACGCTCCTCGAAACTTCCGCCGAACGCGTCGAGTTGCGCATCGACGCCTTGATCAAAGCCGTCGCCCTCATCTCACACCGTAGCGGGGAGCGCCAGCGACCCGACGCACACCGTAGCGGGGAGCACCAGCGACCCGATGCTTCCCCCCACGACTTCCTGCAACTCCCACTCAACTCCCGCGCGGAAACGCGCATCGCCGACGTCGTGCCGCGCCTCGCGTCCGTGCCGTCCGGTTTGCCCGCGATCAAAATCGACGCCGCCATCGCGTGGGCGCAGGACAAAGCCGGCTTCGCTTTCCACGAGTTGCAAAAATCCGCACTGCAGAACGCCCTCGCCAACAAGTTCAGTATTCTCACGGGAGGGCCGGGAACCGGGAAAACCACGATCCTCCGCGCGCTCGTGGAAATCCTCAAAGCCAAGAAAACGCGCGTCACGTTGGCCGCACCGACCGGCCGCGCTGCGCAACGGCTCGCGAGCACCACGGGCGGTTTCGCCTCGACGATCCACCGGCTGCTCAAATTCGAAAACGGCTCCTTCACCGTCAACGAATCGCGTCCGCTCGCGACCGACTTCCTCATCGTGGACGAAGCCTCGATGCTCGACGTGCGACTCGCCGCCGCGCTCTTGCAAGCCGTGCCGACGCGCGCGCATTTGCTCCTCGTCGGCGACATCGATCAGTTGCCGAGCGTCGGCGCGGGCAACGTCCTCAAAGACCTCATCGGCACCGAACGCATTCCGGTCACGCGTCTGTCGTTCGTTTACCGCCAGCAGAAGGAAAGTCTCATCGTCACCACCGCGCACGCCATCAACGAAGGCATCGCCTCGCCGCCGCCCGTCGTCAGCGAAACCGCCAAGGCGCAGGCGTGGAGCGATCTCAATTTCATCGCCGCGCACAGCGCCGAGGACTGCCTCGCCAAGATCATCGAACTGTGCACGCAGTTCATTCCCGCGCATTTCAAGTGGTTCGATCCGGTCACCGACGTGCAGGTGCTGGCCCCCATGCACAAGGGCGTGGCCGGCGTCTCCAATCTCAACGTCCAACTGCAAGCCGCCCTCAACCCGCACCAAAAGGGCCTGCGGGCCATCAGCGGCGAATACCGGCCGGGCGACAAACTCATCCAACTGCGCAACAACTACGACAAAAACCTCTTCAACGGCGACATCGGCCGCGTCGTCAGCGTCGATCTTACCAAAGGCACGCTCATCGCCGATTTCGACGGCGACCACCACGTGTTCGAGCGCAGCGAGTTCAACGAAGTCGCCCTCGCCTACGCCATCAGCATTCACAAAAGCCAGGGCAGCGAATATCCCGTCGTGATCATTCCGCTGTTGAAGGGCCATTTCATGATGTTGCAGCGCAACCTCGTTTACACCGCCCTCACGCGCGGGAAGAAAAAAGTTTTCATCGTCGGTGAACCCGCCGCCTACGGCATGGCCGTGCGCAACGCCGAATCCAAACTCCGCTGCACCCACCTGCGCGAAAAAATTCTCTCTCTCCTCCCATGATTAAAATCCGTCCGTTCCTCCTCCTCTGCGCTCTGTTACTTGCCACCGCCGCGCCCGCCCTCGCGCGCGGCGGCGATCTCTGGCTCGACCTCATCGAAGGCGAGGAAACCAACGAGGCCGCCGTGCTCATTGATCTCGCCACCGCCGGCGTCATCTACGTCGGCGAAGCCCACACCATCGACCGCCACCACGCGATCCAACTGCACTTGTTCCAAGCCCTCGCCGCCCGCGGGGTCTCGCTCGCGCTCTGCCTCGAACAACTCGAAGCGCGCGACCAACCGGCCCTCGATCGCTTCAATCGCGGCGAGTTGTCCTTCGACGAGTTTGCCACCGAAATCACGTGGGCGAAGAAATGGAAAAACTTCGCCGACTACCGCGCGCTCTGTGAATTCGCGCAGCAAAACGGCATTCCCGTTCGTGCCCTCAATGCGCCCTCCGCTACGATTCGCGCCGTCAGTCGCGGCGGTGGCTTGGACAAACTCCCCGCCGACCAACGGGCGTTGCTCGCCGACGAAATCGTGACCGACGATCCCGTTTACGAACGCCTCATGAACCAGACGCTCGCCGTGCACATGGCGATGGACCCCGCGAAGTTGCGCCCCGTGTTTGAAGCGCAAGTCTCCCGCGACGAAACCATGGCCGCCAACATCATCGCCGCCCGCCACACCGACGCCGCCAACGGACTGCGCACCGCCTTCGTCATCGTCGGTTCCGGCCACGTGCGCTACGGCCTTGGCACCGCCGATCGCGTCCGCCGTCGCGAACCCGGCATCGCCGAACGCATCGTGCTCATGACCGAAAGCGGACAACTCGTCCTCACCGAATCCGACAAAGCCGCCGCGCGCGAAATCACGATTTCCCACGCCGATCTCCGCGCGATTGGCCGCCCGCCCGGCGACTACCTCCTCATCCTCCCGCTCTCCCGCGCCGAAAAACCCGCTGCGAAGTAGGCGACCCTCGCCCATCTCCGGGAATAGCCCTTGTCGCATCCGATCAGCCTGCCACAACTTGGCGTCATGGCGCTGCACCCCCAATTCCCTTCATCGCCCTACGCCCCGCTCATTCCCGAGCAACGTTGGTTTCCTGCTGCCGAAGAACTGCGCAGCACGGCCTACGAGAAGCTTCTCCCGCCACTCGTCGCCAAGGTCCGCGCCGAGATCCACACTTGGCGAAACCAAGGCTATCCCGGCTCGTCGGCAACGTCCGTGGCTCTGCTCCGCCACTGGTTCGAGAGCGATCATCTGACAGAGAACTCCGACCACACGCTCACCCCGTTCCGCTATTATTTCGCCCAACGCGAAGCGGTCGAGACCGTCATTTGGCTCCACGAGGTCCGTCACGCCCGCGATAAATACGACCTGATTCGCTTCGACGCTTCCGGCGCCGTTTCCAGTGGCATGTTTGAGGAGGACTGGCCGCGCTACGTTCTGAAAATGGCCACCGGCGCGGGCAAGACCAAGGTCCTCTCGCTCCTCATCGCATGGAGCTTCTTCCACAAACTTTACGAGACCGACTCGGCCCTTTCCCGCAACTTCCTCGTCATCGCGCCCAACATCATCGTGCTCGACCGCCTCCGCGCCGATTTTGACGGACTCAAGATTTTCTTCAACGACCCCGTCCTCCCGCCCAACGGTCACGAGGGTCGCAACTGGCGCGACGATTTCCAGCTTACGCTGCACATCCAGGACGACGTCCGCATCGTCCGCGACACCGGCAATTTTTTTCTTACGAACATCCACCGTGTCTTCCTCGGCGAGGTGCGCGACCCCTCGCTGGAGGATGATGACCTGCGCGACTACTTCCTCGCCGACGCTTTCGGCCAAAAGCCCGCCGGCAAGACGACCGACAGCAAAACCGACCTCGGTGAAATCGTCCGCGAGATCGAGGAGCTCGCAGTCTTCAACGACGAGGCGCACCACATCCATGATCCCCGCATGGCGTGGTTCAAATCCATCCAGGACATCCATCACAAGATGCTCCAGAAGGACCGCCGCCTCGCGTTGCAGGTCGATGTGACCGCCACCCCCCGCCACGACAACGGCGCCATCTTCGTCCAGACCGTCTCCGATTACCCACTCGTCGAGGCCATCCACCAGAACGTCGTCAAGCATCCCGTCCTGCCCGATGTCGCCAGCCGCGCGAAGCTCAGCGAAAAAAAGAGTGCCCTCTTTACCGAGAAATATGACGACTACCTGAAGCTCGGCATCGAGGAGTGGCGCAAGAGCTACGCCGAGCACAAAGCCCTCGGCAAAAAGGCCGTCCTCTTCGTCATGGTGGACGACACCCGCAACTGCGACGACGTCGGTGCCTTTCTCGAAAAAATCTGCCCCGAGCTGCAGGGTGCCGTCCTCGTCATTCACACGAAAAACAACGGCGAGATTTCCGAAGCCGCGTCCGGCAAAAACAAGGATGAACTCGAAAAGCTCCGCAAGGAGGCCAACGAGATCGACACCCTCAAGTCGCCGCACAAGGCCATCGTCTCCGTCCTCATGCTCAAGGAGGGCTGGGACGTTAAAAACGTCACCACCATCGTCGGTCTGCGGGCCTACGCCGCCAAGAGCAACATCCTCCCCGAGCAGACCCTTGGCCGCGGCCTGCGCCGGATGTATTTCGGCAATGACGTCGTCCGCGAGACGGTCTCCGTCTTGGGCACGCCCGCCTTCATGGATTTCGTCGAGTCCATCCAGAGCGAGGGCGTCACTTTCGAGCGTGTGCCCATGGGACCGGGCACCGACCGTCACGAGTCGCTCATCGTGGAGGTCGATGCCGAAAACAAGGCCAAGGACCTCGACGCGCTGGACATCCCGCTGCCCCGGCTCACCCGCCGCTACCAACGGGAGTTCAAAAACCTTGCCGGCCTCGATCCCGCCGCCTTCGGCAATCGCACCCTGGAGCTGAAACCGTTCACGCCGGAGGAAACCCGCGAGATCGTTTTCAAGACCATGCTCGACGCCGAGGTGCACCACACCATCTCGCTCGATGGCACCGGCGTGGCCGATTACCGTTCCGTCGTCGCTTTCTTCGCCCGGCAGTTGCTCAAGGACCTCCGTCTCGTCGGCGGCTACGAGGTGCTCTACCCGAAGGTGCGCGATTTCATGCGCGACCATCTGTTCACGCCGGCTCCTGTCAACCTCGAGGACCCCGTCGTCCTCCGCAATCTCTCCGAGCCCGACGCCGGCAAGATTCTCTACGACGCCTTCCGCACCGCCATCAACGCCCTCACCGTCCGGGAAACCGGCACCACCCGCATCGAGGACCGCATCCGGCTCAAGGAAACCCGCCCCTTCCGCACCGACTACCGCCAAAATCTCCCGGCGACCAAAAGCGTGTTCAACACCATCGTCGGCGAGCCCCACTCAGGCAATTTCGAACTGCGGTTCGCCTCCTTCCTTGAAGCCGCCCCCGACGTTGCGGCCTTCGCCAAGAACTACCTGGCCGTCGGTTTCAAGCTCGACTACGTGAAAGCCAACGGCGATCTCGCCAACTATCACCCCGATTTCATCGTCCGCACTGCCGACGGCACCGTCTGGCTCGTCGAAACCAAGGGCCGTGCCGAGCTCGACCTGCCGCAGAAAATGGCCCGCCTCCGCCAATGGTGCGCCGACGCCACCGCAGCGGAGGCCGAAGCGGACGAGGACATGTTTCCACTCGCCGAACGCCCCTCGCGCTACGACTTCGTTTACGTGGACCAGCCCGGCTTCGAGGAGCACCGTCCCGTCGCATTCGCGGCCCTCGCTGCGAGCTTCACTGAATATAAAACCTGAGCCGCCCTCATGTCGCCGGAAGAACTCCAATCCCAGCTTTCCGCCCTGCTCACCACGTGGGAAAGCGAATGCGTGGAGTTCAAGGACGCCAACGACAACTTCTCCACCTCCGACATCGGCAAATATTTCTCCGCCCTCGCCAACGAGGCCAATCTTCGCGGGCTCGCCTCCGCCTGGCTTGTGTTTGGGGTGGACAACAAAACCCGCGCCATCATCGGCACCGCCTACCGGCCCGAGCACGCACGCCTGCACAGCCTCAAGCACCAGATCGCCCAAGGCACGGACCCCGCCACCAGTTTTCGCGAAATTCACGAGCTCGCCACTCCCTCCGGCCGCGTCGTTCTTTTTGAGATCCCCGCTGCACCTCGCGGCCTGCCCATCGCGTGGCAGACCCATTTCTATGCCCGCGCCGGCGAATCCCTCACCGGCCTGAGCATCGCCAAGCAGGATGAAATCCGCGCCCAGGGCCTGGCCGACGACTGGTCCGCCATCGTCGTCAAGGAAGCCGCGCCGGCCGACCTTGATCCCGCCGCGCTGGCCAAGGCCCGCGAGGTGTTTCTCGCCCGCTACCGCGCCCGCCTCCCCGAGACCACCATCCGCGCCTGGGACGACGCGACCTTTCTCGAGCAGGCCAAGCTCACCGTGCGTGGCGGCATCACCCGCGCCTGCCTGCTCCTGCTCGGTCGTGACACCGCCACCGCACTGCTCAACCCCTATGTCGCCGAACTGTCGTGGAAACTCGAGGGCCCGGAGCGCGGCTACGAGCACTTTCACCCCCCCTTTCTCCTTACCACTTCGCTGCTCTTTCAGCGCATCCGTCCGCTCCGGCTCAGCTTTTTGCCTCCCGGCCAGCTCATCCCCGTCGAGGTTTCCAAATACGACCAGCGCATCGTCCTCGAAGCCCTCCACAACTGCATCGCCCATCAGGACTACACCCGCTGCGAACGCGTGCTGGTGGTCGAACGCGTCGGCGAACTCGAATTTCAAAACGCCGGTGATTTCTTCGACGGCGCGCCCGACGATTATGTGCGCGGCACCCGTTCCCCCCGGCGCTACCGCAACCGCCTGCTCGCCGAGGCCATGATGCGTCTCGGCATGATCGACACCATGGGCTTCGGCATCCGCGAAGTCATGTGGAAGGGGCAGGCCAGCCGCTATCTGCCACTGCCCGACTTCGACCTCACCGAACCCGACCACGTCAAGCTCCGCCTCCAGGGCCGGTTTCTGGACGAGAATTACAGCCGCACCCTCCTCGCCCACGCCGATCTCCCGTGGCCCGATGTGCTCGCGTTGGACATCATCCAAAAAGGCGGCTCACCCGATGACGACTCGGTCAAGGACCTTCGTCACCGGGGCCTGATCGAGGGTCGCAAGCCCAAGCTCCATGTCGCCGCCGACATCGCCGCCGCCACCGATACCGAAGCTGAATATATCCGCCATCGAGCTTTCGATGACCGCTACTTCTGCGACCTGATCCTCGATTACCTGAAAACCTTCAAGGAAGGACAGCGGGCGGATTTTGAACGATTGCTGGATGGAAAGCTCTCGGACTTGCTCAACGCGCGGCAAAAACAAATCAAAATCCGGAATCTGCTCCAAAGACTCCGACGGGAGGGCAAAATTCGCCCTAACGGAAAAACCAGATCGGCCACATGGATACTCGCCTGACCTCCATCGCTTGGCTTCGCCACAGACTCGTGAGCGATTGTCTCCGATTGTCTCCGATTGTCTCCGATTGTGCGCCATTGTGCGCGGATGATATTATGAGTAGTCACCAAACCTTATTTGATTGGAGACCCGACCAGACGTTGGCCCGGTGCCTCAAAGCCCTGTTTTTCAGCACTTTCCTTATTTGATGGCTAATTGATTCCAGCCCCCACGCTTCGCCTATCAACCCTTCAGCCTTTTCATCGCCATGCCCCGCCCGCACGACACCGACCGCTACGAGTTCTCCGACGCCGAGAAGCGCGACCTCATCAAGCTCATCGAGCAGGGCAAGCCGCTCCCGGAGAAATACCGCTTCCTCCTCTTCGCCGACAAACGCGAGGTCGAACTCGTCTGGAACGGCAAGACCCGCGAAGTCTGCACCGCCATCCTCCCCTTCCAGACCCTCGAACACATCGACGAGCCGCGCAAGGAGTCTGCTCCGGGGAGCGCACGCGGCTCGCGTGCCGGCTCGGGCGTCCCGCCCGAGCCATCCGAGTTTCAGCCCGACCTCATCGACATGTCCGGCAGGCAGGTCAAGGGCTGGACCAACAAACTCATCTGGGGCGACAACAAGCTCATCCTCGCCTCCCTCAAGAGCGGCGCGCTCCGCCGCCAGATCGAGGACGCTGGCGGCCTAAAGCTCATCTACATTGACCCGCCCTTCGACGTGGGCGCGGACTTCAGCATGGACATCGAGATTGGCGGCGAGACCTTCCACAAAGAGCCGAACCTCCTCGAACAAATCGCCTATCGCGACACCTGGGGGCGCGGCGCGGATTCCTTCATCGCCATGATTTACGAACGCCTCATCCTCATGCGCGATTTGATGCACAGCGACGGCAGCATCTACGTGCATATGGGTCCGAACGTCTCGCCCGCGATTGAAACAGTGATTCGTGAGCTGTTTGGCTCAACCGGACCGAGCGCGATGATTACTTGGAAAAGAGTAACTGCTCACGGCGACAGCCAACGCTGGGGTGTGATTCACGACTCGATTCTTTGGAGGACGAAAGGCGAGAGCTATATTTGGAATCCGCAGTATGAGCCTTACGACGAAAGTTATCTCGGCTCGAAATACACGAACACGACGGCGGACGGTCGCCGCTACCGGCTCGACAATCTCACGAGTCCGAATCCGCGTCCGAACATGATGTATGAATGGCGCGGCTGCTCTCCGCCAGCGATGGGTTGGCGTTACGAGTTGGCGACGATGGAGAAGCTTTTCGCCGAAGGCCGAATTGAGCTGCCGAAAAAAGAAGGTGGACGCCCGCAGTTGCGGCGTTTTTTAGACGAAGGCAAAGGCGTGCCCGTCGGAACAGTGTGGGCCGACCTTTCGCCCGTAAATTCACAAGCGAAGGAAGACACTGGCTACTCGACGCAGAAGCCGGAGTTACTTGTTGAACGCATTCTCAAAGCCAGCAGCAACGAAGGCGATTTGGTGGCGGACTTTTTCTGCGGGAGCGGCACGACCGCCGCCGTGGCCGAAAAGCTCGGGCGCAAATGGATCGCCACCGACCTCGGCAAGTTCGGCATCCACACCACGCGCAAGCGGCTCATCCAGGTGCAGCGCGAGTTGAAGGCCGGCGGCAAACCGTTCCGCGCCTTCGAGGTGCTCAACCTCGGCCGCTACGAGCGCCAGGCCTATCTCAACGTCGCCGGGCGGCTCACCGGCAAAAAGAAGGAGCAGGCCCTCGCCCGCAAGGAACAGGAGTTCCGCGAGCTGATCCTGAAAGCCTACCGCGCCGAGCCGTTGTCGGGTGCGAGCCGCACGGGCGACGACGGATTCTTCCACGGCAAGAACGGCGGGCGGCTCGTGGTCGTCGGCCCGATCAACCTGCCCGTGGGGCGGCTGTTCATTGAGGAAGTCATCACGGAATGCCGCAAGCGCGGCGCCTCACGTGTGGACGTGCTCGCGTTCGAGTTCGAGATGGGTCTGTTCCCAGCCGTGCTGGACGAGGCGAAGCAGAAGGGCATCGACCTCGCGCCCAAGACTATCCCGCCCGAAGTCTTCGACAAGCGCGCCGTGGAGAAAGGCCAGGTGCGTTTCGCCGACGTGGCTTACATCGAAGTCACACCGCGTTTCGACAAGAAACATCCGCTCGCCATCGCAGTCGAGCTGACGGATTTCTCCGTCTATTACTCGCAGGGCATCGCCGATGCGATTGCGGCGGACCTGAAAGCCGGCAAGAGCGAAGTCGTGTGCGAGGCCGGCAAGCTGGTGAAGTTCAGCAAAGACAAGAACGGCGTCCTCACCCGCGACGTGCTCACGAAGCAATGGACCGACTGGGTGGATTACTGGGCCGTGGATTTCGACTACGAGAGCCGCAAGGAAATCATCAAAGTGCCGAAGCGCATGGGCGTGGAGGGTGAGTTGGTCGGTGTGGTGAAGGCGGACTCGGGCGAGTTCGTGGATTTCGAAGAACGCTGGACCGGCGCCTACATCTTCGAGAACGAATGGCAGAGCTTCCGCACCCGCCAGAGCCGGGACCTGGAACTGACGAGCGTGAGTCACGCCTACGCCAAACCGGGCCGCTACACCATCGCCGTGAAGGTCATCGACATCTTCGGCAACGACACGATGACGCTGGTGCCGGTGACCGCGGGGTGATGCCCCCTCACGGCGTCCACTCTTCCATCGCTTCGGCGCCCATCGGGGTGGCATGGCCTTCGCGGAGCAGGGCGTTGTTGAGGAAAAGCGTTTCGCCGGAGCGCGTCGTGAGGTGCACGTCGGCGAGGTAATACCAACGCCCCGTAGCTTTTAGACTTCCCATGGCGGGAAGAACAGGGCAAGTTTGGGCATGGCAAGAACACTTCCTGAATTGGGTGCAACGGTGGTGGCGGAGATCGAGGCGGCGTGGGCCGAGCCGCAGCCGGACTGGGCCCGCCGCCGGCTGCTGGTGGTGAGGTTGATCGCGCAGCACGAGCTGACGGCCGCCGAGATCATGCGGGTGGCGGACGTGAGCCGGCAAACGGTCTTCACTTATCGGGACAAGGTGGTGGCCGAGGGTGTGGCCGGCTTGCTGCGGCGCGACTGGAAGGGGGCGCGCAAGCCGGTGGTGCGCGGGGCCGTGGCCGTCGAGTTTATCCGGCGTCTGGAGACCGGCCAGTTCCGGCAGGCGCGCGACGCTCAGGCGTGGATCAAGAAGCGCACCCGGCGGAGCCTGAGCGAGAGCGGCGTGCGCAAAATTTTGCGCCGGCTGGGCGGCAAGCTCAAGGTGCCGCGCAAGAGTCACGCCAAAAAGGATCCGGCCAAGGCCGCCCAGTTCAAGGCGGAGCTGCCCGCGCGGCTGACGGCCGTGGTGGGCTCCGCGCCCGGCCAGCCGGTGCGACTGTGGGTGCTCGACGAACACCGTTATGGCCTGTTGCCGGTGATCCGCCGGGTCTGGGCGCGGCGCGGCGTGCGGGTGCATGCGCCCTACGCCACCAAATACCAATGGGGTTACCTCCATGAAGCGCTGGAAGTCGACGGCGAGCATCGCACCGAGCTGCTCTTCACCCCGGCGATCGACCGGGACATCCACGCCGTCTTACTCCAACAAATCGCCGCCGCCGATCCCCAAGCGCTGCACGTGGTCATCCAGGACCAAGCCGGCTTTCACCTGCCGAGCGACGATCCGCGGCTGCCGAAAAACCTCCGGCTGCTGCCCTTGCCGCCCTACAGTCCGGAACTCAATCCGGTCGAGCGCTTCGGCGGCCTGCTCAAAGCCCGCGTGACCAACCGGCTCTATCCCAGCTTGCGCCGGTTGGAAGATCACCTCTTCGCCGCTTCCCGGGAATGGACCCAACCGGCCAAAGTCGCCGGCCTGATCCACCGCTGGCTCGCCGATCAGGTAAACTCTGGCGCTCCAATCTAAAGTCTATTAGCTAGCGGACATTGGTATAA
>JAUXXD010000074.1 GCA_030681265.1 Candidatus Didemnitutus sp.
TCCGTTGTTCTACCTCGGCATCATTTTGGTCGCCGTCGGCACGCTCATCGGCGTGTTCAACTACTTCGCGACGCTCTACGTCGCCAAGCGCGACGGTGCCTACACCGGTTCGTTGCCGCTCGTCACCTACGGAGCCACCGCCGCTGCGATCATCGCGGTCGTCACGTTGCTCCACGGCGCGATCGTCATGCTCCCGACGTTTACCTACTCGATGGGTTGGACGCCGGAGCCGGATGCCGCGTGGTATCGCCTCATCTGGTGGGGCCTCGGTCACCAATCGCAACAGGTCAACGTCTGCGCGATGGTCGCCATCTGGTATATGATCGGCAATCTCACGACCGGCGCTCGCCCGATCAACGAAGCGGTTTGCCGCACGGCCTTCGTGCTCTACGTGGTGTTCATCAACATCGCGTCCGCCCACCATTTGCTCGTCGACCCAGGCGTCGGCGCAACGTGGAAAATCTGGAACACGTCCTACGCGATGTATCTCGCGGTGCTCGCGTCGATGGTGCACGGCTTCACCGTGCCGGCCGGCGTCGAAGTCGCCATGCGCGAAAAGGGTTACACGCGCGGCCTGTTCGGATGGGTCACCGCGTTGCCATGGAAGAATCCTGCATTCTCCGGCGCAGCGTTGTCCGTCGTCATCTTCGGTTTCATCGGTGGCATCACCGGTGTCACGCTCGGCACGCAGCAGATCAATATCATCGCGCACAATACCATGCGCATCCCGGGTCACTTCCACGCCACCGTGGTCGGCGGCACGACACTCGCGTTCATGGCGCTCACTTACTACGTGATTCCGCTGTTCTTCCAACGCGACTTCATCGGCCGTGGCTGGGCGCGCGTGCAACCGTGGCTCTTCGCTGCGGGCATCACGATGCTCTCGTTCGGCATGTCGTTCGCCGGCTCGATGGGCGTCGCTCGCCGCACTTGGGACATTGACGCGCAAGGCATCTACAGTGCCGCCGCGCATCTCTGGCTCGGTCTCGTCGGCATCGGCGGCATCCTCGCCTTCACCAGCCTGCTCATCTTCGTGCTGCTCTGCGTCGGCACGCTGTTGTTCGGCAAGAAGACGGAAGGCCGCGCGATCTTCGACTGGGGCACCCCGCCACCGCTCGCCGGCGCGAAGGAAGGCTCCCTCGCCAATGATCACTACGCGACCAAGGGCACGATCATCCTCGCGATGGTTTTCCTCGCCTGCTTCGCCGTCTACTACTTCGCGAATTGGAAAGCATTGGCCGACGTCTGGCCGGTGCGCTGAGTCGCCACTCTAACACCGCTCACGCGGGGCGGTGGCCAACCCACCGCTCCGCTTTTTTCACCTTCCTCCCCACGCCACCATGCTCGTCCCTGCCCACGCTCCCGCCACGCCGCCCGACGCCGCTGAGTCCACTTCGACTCGCGCCGGCCGCTTCTTCGCCGGTCCCGGACTGCTGGTGTTTCTCGCCACGGCCATCGGGGCCTACGAGTTGTTCATTCTCTTCACCATTTTCTGGCCGCTCGACGCCGGCTGGCTCGGCGGCTTCGTCCGCGATTTTCAAGTCTGGTGCTACGGCTACGATCCGCGCACCGGCGGCATGTCGTGGAATTCCGTCATCATGATGCTGCTCGAGCCGCTCTTCGTCGTCGGTGTCGCCAGCATCCTCTGGCGCGACTCGCTGCGCGATCTGCTGCGTCGCCAAACCTGGTCCGACTACCGCAAGACTGCGCTCGCCGGACTCGTCGTCATCGGCGGGGCCATCGCTGGACTCGTCAGCTTTGCGATGAACGAAAGCGCCGCCGCGCTAGTCCTGCCACCGTTCCCCGGCGAATCGATTCGCGTGCGCCTTCCCTTGCCTGACGTCGCGATGGTTGACCAAAAAAACACGTCGTTCCGCTTCGCCGATTTACAAGGTCAGGTCGTGCTCTTCACCGGCGTCTATTCCGCCTGCACCACCGCGTGCCCCGAGATTTTCAAAGAAATTCGCGCGGTCATGGCCGAGCTCACACCCGCGGAACGCGCCGGCGTGCGCGTCGTCGCCCTCTCGCTCAACCCCGAGTATGAAACTGCCGAGTTGATGGACCTGATGGCCGACGCGCAGGGCCTCACTTATCCGGAGTTTCGCTACGTCAACGGCGAGAAACCCGCCGAGATGCTCGACCTGTTGTCGCGCCTCCAGTTTGCCCGCAGCCGCAATCCCGAGACCGGGGTCATCGACCATATGAATCTGATCCAGCTCGTCGACCGCGAGGGTTACATTTCCTATCGATTCACGCTGGAACCGCGCCATCGTGCGTGGCTCCGTGAGGGCCTGCGCTCCCTCCTCCGCGACAAACATGTCCCATCATCACCCGCATCCTGATCCGGATTGCGAGGTGCTGGCCGATGTCCTCGGGAACGCTCCGGGGAACGGCCCCACCATGCCTCCTCCGCTTCCGCCGACCCGACTCGGCGGCTTCCTCGCCGCTGGCGAAGGACTTTTTACGCGCGCCGATGCGTGGATCGAGCGGGCGTTGCCGCGCGACTACAATCCGCTCGCGCAACTCGGCGTCCTCGCCAACGCCGCGCTCTTGCTGGCGACGGTCTCGGGCATTCCGTTGCTCTTTTGGTATTCCGCGAGCTCTCATTCTGCGTGGAGTTCGCTGGCGGAACTCGGCCCCTACTCGCTCGGTGGCATCATCCGCAGCGTGCACCGCTATTCGTCGGACTTGGCGATGCTCCTTATTCTCGCGCACGCGGTGCGCACGTTTTTCGGGCGCAAATTCGACGGCGCCCGCTGGCTGGCGTGGGCCAGCGGCATCGCGTTGATCGCGCTCGTGTGGTTCATCGGTTGGACCGGTTACTGGCTCGTGTGGGATGTGCGCGCGCAATGGGTCGCGCTCGACTCGATGAAGGCCGTCGATGTGCTGCCGATTTTTGGCGAACCGATGCTGCGCCTCTTCGCGGCGGATCACTCCGTGCCGTCGTTGCTGTTTTTCGTCGTCTTCTTTTTGCACATGCTGCTGCCGCTCGCGATCGCCGGCGGACTCATGTTGCACCTCGCGCGACTGAGTCGGACCAAGCTGCTGCCCGACTGGCGATTCAGCACTTGGATCACTGTGGCAACTATCGTCGCCGCGCTCGTCTTGCCGGCAACCAACGCCGCGCCGGCGCAAATGGCGATCAAGCCCGAGGCGTTCACCATGGATTGGTGGTATCTGTGGCCGTTGCAAATTTCCGCCCGCTTGAGCGGCGGCGGCGTGTGGCTCGCGGCGTTGCTCACGCTCGGTGGATTGATGTCGTTGCCGTGGTGGCTCGGACGTCGACGCGAACGCGCCTCGTATCAGGCGACGGTCAACATTTCGCGCTGCTTCGCTTGCACGCAGTGTTCGCAGGATTGTCCGTTCGGCGCGATCACGATGGTCACACGCACCGACGGCAAACCGTTCCCGTCGCAGGCGCAGGTTGACCCAGACCTTTGCATCGGTTGCGGCATCTGCGTCGGCTCATGCGATACGCAAGGCATCGGTCTCGCGTGGTTCGACGCGCGCCAAGTTACCAAGGAACTACAAGACTACGTCGTCGGCGAAGTCGCCAAGGGACAACCACCCGCGCTCGCGCTCGTCTGCACGCAAATGGATGGTGGCTGGGATTTCTTCAAGCTCGCCGTTTGGCGCGCGCGCCTGCCCGGCTACGAAGTGCGGCCCGTGCCAACCTCCGGCTGGGTGGAACCGAAGGTGATCGAAACGCTCATCGCCAAAGGCGCACGTGCCGTGCTCATCGTCAGCTCCGTGTCCGCCGATCCCTACGTGCGCGAAGGCGATCGCTGGTTGCCGATGCGGCTCGCGGGCACCCGCGAACCGGAATTTCGCCCGAACCGCGCCGACCCGCGCAAAGTCGCGCACGTGCGCTACGACCCGACGCGCCCCGCGCAACTCACCGACGCGGCGGCGTTGTTGCTCAAACAAGAGCGCGCACCGACCGCCGACCGTCCGTCGCGCCTCACCGGCTGGATTGTCGGCAGCGCGCTCACCGCTGCGTGTTTCGCGCTGTTACTTTGGGTGAGCAATGCGCCGTTCCAACACCCGACCGCGGCGCAACCGGAACTCGTGCTCACGTTCCGCGCCTATGGCGATTGGCTCGACCAAACCAAAGTCACCGCCGCGGCGCAGGAAAATCGCCCCGCCCACATGCGCGCCGCCTCGATTCAGGTTAACCGCACGCGCGCACCGATCGTGATCCGCATCGAGTCCGACGGCGTCACTCACGAACACGTGATACAGCCGAAAGGATTCAAATCCGACGGAGCGTCCATCGGCGAGATTCGCGTGCCACTGACGCCGGGTGCGCACCACGTCTCGCTCAGTGTCGCCACGAATCCCGACCCCGATGCCCCGCGCCAAACGTGGCAGGGCGAAGTCATCGCCGAGCGCGGTCGCCTCCTCGTTTTCGCCTTCGACGGCGGCAACGGCTTCGTGCGCGAACCCTAACCATTTTTGCGCGCCGCGAAATAGCATGACATGCATCAAGGCGCTCGCTCCCCATTCCGCTTATTCTCATCCTACTTTGGCAACCCCTGCATGAAACCGAAAAAATTCCAGACGCTCGACGTGCGGCCACTCCTCGCCGCCGGCACCGAACCACTCGTCGCCATCCGCCAACGCGTCGATGCGCTCACCGCCGGCCAAGGCCTCACCGTCCTCGCCCCGTTCCTCCCGTCCCCGCTGATCGAATTGCTCCGCAGCGAAGGTTTCGAATCCGACATGGAACACCGGCAGGACGGCGCATGGTCCGTTAGTTTCTGGAAAAGCCCATAACCGATCCGCACGTCACGGCCGCACCTGCTCCCCTCTACTGATGAAATCCTCCGCTCTTCTCGCCACCGACGCCTCCGCTGTCTGCTCGTTGCAGATTCCCGTCGAAAAAGTTGCTCACGGCATCGTGAGCCAAGCGTTGCTCACCGCGCCGGGACTGCGCGCCACGCTTTTCAAGTTCGCCGCCGGCCAGGAACTTTCCGAACACACCAGCAGTGCGCGCGTGCTCGTGCAGGTGATAGCCGGCCGCTGTGAATTCAGCGTGGACGGAAAACCGAATGTCCTCGTGCCCGGACAACTTTTTCACCTGCCGCCCAAGGCTCCGCACGCGGTGAAGGCCCTCGATGAGATGACGCTGCTCGTTATCCAAGCGATGCCGCCGAAGGACTGAGCCGCGCGCCGCGCCGCCTCACTTCGCGGCTTCATCCCGCTGTTGGCAGACCGCGGAGAGCGCGCCGATCTCCCGCCGCGCGACGGCGCTGACCACGTGTTTCAACTTCGCGAATGCCTGGTCGCGCGCCACGGGATTGAGCTTCGGCATTTCCGCTTGCACCAAAATGAGCGCTTCCAACATCGCCTGTTCCCCCGCGCGATAGTAAGCCAACAATGGATTGCGGCCGCAGACACATTCCACTTCCGGTTCGAGTTTTTCCGGAAGCGGTTGACGCAGTAACGTGAAGAATTCGCTCAACGACTCATTGATACCGAAAACCAACGTGTCCGGATTCGCCAGCGGGGTAGCGACGGCTTCGACGCGCAGAAACGCCTCCCAACGGGCGCGAATCTGGGCACGGCGGTCGCGCAACGCACGGATTACTTCCTCTTGCATCGTGGCAACATTCTGCCCCCTCGCGTCAAGATCGTCTGTGCATCGGCTAACCGGTGCTGCGCATGCATTGCCAAAGCATTCCGGCGCTCGTGTGCACCAACAGACGCAACCCTCTCAACCGTTCTGGGCGGCCGGTTCCACCGAAAACAGTGGATGCGCGCCGTGGCCCCGTGCTAGCTTGCGGCCGATGTCCTCCACCCCCCGCACCAACGACCTCAAGATCATCGGCTTGATCGGAACGTTGCGCAGCAATCAGCAGTTCAGCGGCTTGCCGCTCGAGGACCTCACCACGATTGCCAATTTCTCGACGCTCGTCTCGCTGGCGAAAGACGACTACCTGTTCCACGAGGGCGAAGCGTCACGCGGCTGCTACCTCGTGCAAAGCGGCGCGATCAACGTCCATCGCGTCAACGCCGCGGGCAAGGAACAGGTCATCCACGTTTTCCGCGCACCGGAGTCGCTCGCCGAAGCTTCGCTTGCGTCGCCCACCGGCTATCCCGCCAACGCCCGCGCGGTCGAACCCAGCACCGTGTTGCTTATTCCCAAAGTGCCGTTGCTCGAACTCATCGGTCGCCGGCCCGACCTCGCGTTGCGCATGCTCGGTGCGATGAGCGCCCACTTGCGCGTGCTCGTCGGCATGCTCGACGACCTGACACTGAAAGACGTCGAGACGCGCATGCTCAACTGGTTGGTCAAAAATGGCCGCAGTGCCAACGATGGCGTCATCCAGCTCCCCGGCACCAAACGCGTGCTTGCGGCCGAACTCGGCACCAGCAGTGAAACCCTTTCCCGCACCCTCGCCCGCTTCCGCGACCTCAAACTCATCGCCGTGAAGGGTAAAATCATCACCGTGCGCGACAGCGCCAAACTGGCCGCGATGCTCCGCCGCAACTTGGGCGAAGACTGAGCGCCGGCGAGGATTTCGCGACCCCTCGCCATTTGCAGCCCAAAGAAAACGCCGGCCCACCTTGCGGAGGAGCCGACGTTCAAGCCGGGAGCAAACCGGACTATCTCAGCTTTTGGCTTAGAATTTCTTCGTTACGAGAACGCTGAATGTGTGGAAGCCGCCGTCGAGGGCGCTGTTCACCTCGTCGTCGTAGCGGGCGTAGCCGTAGCGCCCCGTGACCGTGATATTGCGGTCCAGCGCGACCGACAGGCTGCCCGTGAAGTTGTGCGCGATGTTGTCGATCGTGCTTTCGTCACCGAGCACCTCGCGGATGCCGGTGCTGCCGAGTTGTCCGTCGATGGCCGTGACGGAGTAGTCGAGCGTGCCGAGGGTCTTGGGCGTAAACTGATATGAGCCGCCCGTGTAGAACGTGTGCGCATCGCTCAGGTAGCGGTCGCGCGTGCTGGACACGAACACCCAATTGTTCTCGTAGCGTCGCGCGCTCGTGTAGAGGAGGTTGGCCTCGAGCGAGTCGCGATTCCAGATATAGCCCGCAAAGAGCGAAGATTCCTTGGAGGGCATGGCGTTGAAGTTCACACCCGCCGACTGGAAGAGCTGCTCCTGATCCTGCTTGGAGGTGGAGAGCAGAGTCGTGAAGTCATTCGAGCGGGAACTGATCTGGAAGGCGTTGTTGGAGCCGTAGCGAACCTGATGGAACACCTCGACACTGGCGCCTTCCCACACTTTCGCGCTATGATAGCCGGGCACATCCAACAGCTACCTGCCGCCGGCGTGCGGTCGATCCATGCTGCGCTTGCGCAGCACAACCAGCCGGACGCCCTCGGCGTTCAGCTCCCGTCCCGGTCGTCCTCAACCGAATTCAATTTCGCTCCGCAACTGGGCCAGATAACCGCGCATATAAATCGTGCGGCGTTCCGCTTCTGCACGCCCTGCCGCCGTTTGCATCGTCGCGGCGAGCGTGAGCAGCTTCGTATAGAAATGATCCACGCACGCCGCGTGATCGTCGGGCGGACGTCGCTCGGCAAACGGATCGTCCGGCAGGTAGAGTGGTCGCCCAAGCTCGCCCCCGAGCATCAGACAGCGCGCCAGTCCGACCGCGCCGAGCGCGTCGAGTCGGTCCGCATCCTGCACCACGCGGGCTTCCACCGTCCGCGGCGCCATGCCCGCACTGAAACTGTGCGCTTCGATCGCATGCGAGATGTCGGCCAACCACTCCTCCGCCCAACCCCATTGGCGCAACCACCCGTTCGCTTGCACGGCGGCCAACTGTGAGGCGCGGGGCCGCTCCGGCGAGTCCTTGGCGACGGAAACGCAGTCGTGCAGCCACGCCGCGGGCAGGACGATTTCCATGCGCGCGTTTTCCGCCGCGGCCAGCCGCCGCGCATTGTGCACCACGCGCCGCACGTGTTCGCGATCGTGCGCGGCATCGCCTCCCGCGTCGCCCACCGCCGCTTGGCACCGGGTTTCGAGTTGGGCGAGCGTCAGCGACATGCCGGTGATGCAAGTCAGTGCGCCCGCCGCGGTCAATCATCCGGCGGCCGCAAAATGTAGCTGCGGCCAGCCGCGTCGCCCCTACGTCAACTCGCATGCCCCCCCGGCACAGGCGGCGACTTCCTTGAGCGCGGTCTCGTCCGAGTGCTCCGCGAGTTCCGTGTAGTTTACCGGCTGGTATTTCAGCCGGTTCCACTTCGCGAAATCATCTTCCGAGCCGACCGATTCGCGCGGTGCCTGCGCGTAACGTTTGTCGCCGGAGTAGCCGAGCAGCGCCACGCCGGTAAAGTGTTCGCGGTGTTCCCAGATGAACGCCGCTACTTCGTCCCACTCCTCCGGTTTCACGGTGCAGGTGTTGGAGACATTGTGGTGGAGTTGCGGCGAGCGCGATTCCTCGGCCTCACCGTTCAACACCCAGTGTTGCTGCACCAATTGGACAAAGTGCAGAAATTGCACGGCGTTGATCTCGTCGCGCAAGATGGCGTGCGGTGGTGCTTCCACGGCAAACGTGATGACGTCATCCGTCGCCGGGCGATAAACAGACGGCTCCGTCATGTGTGCATTGTGCGCGTAAAAGTGCTGAAAGACCGGGTCGCGGCGATTCGCCTGCACGCGCCGGAAGTAGTGTCGCGCGTGGTGCGGGTGAATCCCCGACGCCGCGCCGAGCAGCAATGATGCGGTGCCTTCCGGCTTTACACAGGTCACCCGCGCCGCCGGCCGCACACCGATGACCCCTGCGACGAGCCGATTCGCCGCACGGCAGAGGCGCGCCCCACGTTCGAGCACGTCGGGATTGAAGAGAATTTCCGGATTATCCATGAACCCGCACACCGAAACACCGAGCAGCGCATCACGCTCGTTGAGGTAACGCGTCACCGGCCCGAGATAGGGAATATGCGTATAAGCGGCCTGCAACGTGCCGATCACCGCCGCTTGGATGCAGGCGACAAAGAAGTCGTCCTCCGTCTGGAGCACCGCGCCGTTGATCGTGCTCAAATTGCACATCTGCCAACCCGACAAGCGCATATCCGGCGACAATTCACCCTGGTAGCCGAGCGCCCGCAGCTTTGCGATTTCGTCCTCAGGCAACGGTCCCTCAATCACCGGATGCAACCCGATCTCGCAGCACGGATTGCAGCCGTAGTCGGGGTGATCCGCGAAATAGAAACCCGGTTCGCCAAACTCTTTTTGCGCCGCGAACAATCTCCGGAACACCGCATCATCCGACTCTGCGCGCGGCACGACGGCGGAGTTGTTCGACGCGGACCGCTGCGAATGCTTCTCAAACCAATTGCCCGTTTTCGCCGACATCATTTCATCATCGTCCGGCGAGAACAAACAGATCGTCGCCGATCGCCGGATACCGCCGCTCAACACCGCGCGCGCCGTGAACATGCAAATATCGTAAACCTCGATCGGCCGCAGTTTGCGCCCCGCCGCGCCGGTGAGAATCGTCGCGACGTCGATCAGTGCCTGCTTCAACGGCAAATGTCCGGGGGCCTTGCCGCCCGCAGTGACGAGCGACGCACCACGCGGGCGAATCGCCGAGTAATTAAACTCCACCTGAAAATGCTCATAGTGGCTGCGCAGCAGCACGTGCAACGCATCCGCCCAACCTTCAATTGTATCGCTGATCGCGTAGTGCTGCACCGGCAGTTCCATTTCCTCCGCGCGCACCGGCAGCGTCGGCAGGCGATCCACATGGTGCCGTTGCACTGAGAAGCCGCAGCCCGTGCCCGCCAAGAGCAGGAAAAAATACTCACGGAAAAACTCCAACCGATCAATGCAACTGAAAGAGCAGTTAAACAGCCGTGCGTGATTTTTGAGGATCGCATCGCCGCCAAACTGCAGCGAACGCATCGACGGCAACACGCGCTTCATCGCCACCGCCCCGAATGCACGGTGAATCGCATCGGCGAGCGTGCCGCCGGAGAGCCACTCGTTGAGAAAGCGCGCGTCATCGGGCCGCACCGGCGAATCCGCCGCGGGTGCCGGAATGCGTTGCGTCAGCCGCGATTGAAAATGCGCCAGATGCATCGACATCACCCGGCGCGCGGCTTCCGCAAACGATTCGCGCCGCCCCAAATCACGGCGGAAACGCGCATACTTCGCCGTTGCGATGTAATCGCTCAGGCCGTTTTCCTCGTAGTGATTGAGCCGGTGCGCCGCCTTGCGCGCGCGGTAAATGATGTAACTGCGCGCGACGTCCCATTCGCCCTCCGCCGCGATCGCCTTTTCCACCGTGTCTTGAATCTCCTCAATCGTCGGGTGCTTGCCGGCCCGGTAAGTCAGCTCGAGCATCCGCGTGACGCGCGCCGCAATCGCCTGCACGCGCGTAAAAGTTTCCGCGTCCAACCCAAACCGCGCCGCCGGATCACTGCGGTGCGGATTGGTGGTGGTGCCGCGTTTGACCTCGAAGAACGCGAGCGCGATCGCGCGCACGACTTTGGCGAGATCCCACGGCGCGGTCGTGCCGTCGCGCTTGGCGACACGGCGCTCCGCCACGGCGATGGGAGTGACGGATTGGCGGGGATTAAAGCGGGCGAGCAAAGTGGCAGCAGTCATCGGGAAATAGTGGCCGCACTATACGCAACCGCCGCCCGCCCCGCTAACCATCGCTTGGTTAAAGTCGTTTATCTTTGCGCATAAATTGCGCGAAATTTCGGCGAAATACCGCCTCCGCCTTTTACGACCCCGCAACGACCGCCTGCGCGAATACGGCAAACACGTTCGTGTAAGTCCACACGGTCACAAAAGAGGCCGCGTCCCACCCGCCAAACCACTCGCGCAGCCGCGCCAGTCGCAGCACGCCATACCAACCGGCCCACAAGCCCGCACCGCCGGCCAGTCCGATCAGCCGAAACCCGTCCGGCAACGCCGCCGCGAGCCCAACCAACAGCGCGGCCGCACTGAAAATATGCACGACCGCTTCGATCAGCCCGACGCGGCGCAGCGTATTCCCGTGGAGATTTGAATCCGCCATCACCCCACTACCTTACCCGCCCAACCCCGCCCCGACCATACGCAGAGCTGCGTAAATTGCGCCGGCAATCTCCGCGCGCAACTCAGGCTTGGCGCCCGCTGCGCAGATTTTGCGCCAAGCGCAGAATATCCGCGAGCACACCCGCCGCCGTCACATCGCCGCCCGCGCCCGCCCCGCGCACCACCATCGGGTATTCGCGATAACGCTCGGTGTGAAACGCGACAAACGCCTCCGCCCCGCGCAACGGTCCCGCCGGATGCGCCGCATCGACGCCCACGGGCGCCACCGACACTTTCGCCGCGCCGCCGTTGATTTCGATCCGTGCCAAATAGCGCAACAACTGCCCCGACGCGCGCATCTCCGCCACGCGCGCCGCCAACGTCGCATCCGCCGTGCTGAGCTTTTGCAAAAACGCCTCCGGATCATCTTCCTGCAAAAATCCCGCCGGCACGAACGGTTCCAACGCCACGTCGCCGAGATCGAGCGCGAGCCCGAGCTCGCGCGCGAGGATGAGGGCCTTGCGCGCCACATCGAGACCCGACAAATCGTCGCGCGGATGCGGCTCGGTGTAGCCGAGTTCCTTGGCGCGACGCACCGCGACCGACAGCGGCACCTCGGCCGTAAGTTGCTCGCACAAATAGCCGAGCGTGCCCGAAAACGCGCCTTCGATCCGCACCACTTGGTCGCCGGTGCGCACAAGATTCTTCAGTGTCTCGATCACCGGCAGCGCTGCGCCGACGGTGGTTTCATAAAGATAGACGCGATAGGTGCGCCGCGCCGACGCGTGCAACTCCTCGCGCTGCGCCCACGGCAACGCCAACGGCTGCTTGTTGGCCGACACGACATTGATCCCGAGCGCGAACGCCGCGATGTAAACCTGCTCCATCCCCGCCGACGCCGTGCAATCAACCAGCACCGGATTGGGCAACCGCGCCAACTCGGCCAGCAAATCATGCACGCCGCGCGGTTCCTGCGTCGCGCCGAGCAGTTCCACCGCTTTCTCCGGCGTGAAACCGCGCGCCTCAAACACCCCGCCGCGACTGCCGGCCAAGCCGACGAGCCGCACGTTGACATCGTGATGCGCCCGCAAATCCGTGCCGTGCGCCGCCAGTTGTTTCAACAGACTGCCACCGACGATACCTTTGCCGAGCAACAACACGTTCAATTCCGCATGCGCCAAATTAAACGCCGCGTGCACTGTCCGCACCGCCAACGCCGTGTCCGCCGCATCGACGACCACGGAGATGCTGCGCGCTGCCGCACCTTGCGCCAAGGCGCGCACCACCACACCGACCGATCCGATCGCGTGCAACATGCGGCCGGAAACGTTCGGCTTTCGCCCCATCGTCTCGGCGACGAGCGTCACCAGCGACACCGGCGACAACACCGGCCCGAGCGTCAGGTCGCCGCGCAACAATTCCGATTCAAGCGTGCGCGCGAGAATTTCCTTCGCCCGCGATTCATCGGAGAGCGGAACGACGACGGAGAAAGTCTGGCCGAGCGTTGACTCGGTCACGAGCCACACCCGCACTCCTTCGGCGTCGAGCGCTGCGACAATGCGGCTGCCGACAGGGCGCCCGATGCCCGTCCGGCGTGATTGCACGCCGATGAGCGAGAGTTGCTCCAAACTCGTGACGCAGGTTGGACGCGCTGGATCGGAATTGCCCGTCGCGTCAATCCGCGTGCCGGGTGCATCGGGACGCGTCGTGCTGCGAATGATAAGCGCCGCCCCGCAATCGCGCAGCGGAATGATCGTGCGCGAGTGAAACATCCGCGTGCCAAAATAGGCGAGTTCGAGCGCTTCGTCGTAGGAGAGCCGGTCCACCGGACTCGCCTCGCGCACGAGACCCGGGTCCGCCGTCATCACGCCGAGCACATCCGTCCACACGGTGACTGATTCCGCTTTGAACAAAGACGCGACCAGCGTCGCGGTGTAATCCGAACCATTGCGGCCAAGTGTGGTCGTGTGGCCGTCGCGCGTGCGACCGATAAAACCGGAGACGATCGGCACCACATTTTCGAGACTGGGGCGAATCCCGCGAAACTTCAGCGCGGTGGCGGTCACATCGATTTCCGCCGCACCAAACGTCGCGTCTGTCACCACGAATTCGCGCGCATCCACCGGTTGCGCCGGAGTGCCGAGTTCGGTCAGTGCGCGCGAAACCAGTGCGATCGAAATGCGTTCGCCCGCGCTGATCACGGCGTCGAGCGAACGCGGCGAACACTCGCGCGTCAGTTCGATGCCCGAGAGAATTCGTTCCGCCGGCGTCAACACTTCGTCGAGATCGGCTTTGAACGCCCGCAAGCCATGCGGCGTGAGCACGGGACGCGCGGTGGTCATCGCCAGTTCGCGCACGCGCGCTAGTTCACCACGGGCCGCCGTGATTTCGCCGTCCGCCGCTGCCCGCGCCGCCGCGAGCAGCCAATCCGTCGTATCCCCGAGCGCAGATACCACCACCCCCAACGGCCGTGGGCCGGTGGCGATGAGTTCGATCACGCGCGGCAATCGGCCGGGTGTGCCGAGCGATGAGCCGCCGAATTTATAGATCTGCCAGGGAACGTTCATGATACGGAAAGTTTGAGTGCGCGCTTAATCAACGGCTCCAGTTGTCGCCATTCAATCAAGAAGGCGTCGTGTCCATGCGGACTACGCAACGTCGCCCGACTCACGAACACGTCAGCGGCACGGAGAGCGGCGACGAGTTGATCGGACTGCGCGGGTGGAAAAAGTTGATCGGTGTCGACGTCCACCACGAGGGCCGCCGCGCGGATACACGCGAGCGCCGGACGGCGTCCGCCGGGCAACGGTAGCGTGAGGTCGTGGTGGTCCATCGCGTCGAGTTGAGCTTCGTAACACGCGGCCGTGAAGCGACTGTTTAGTTTGCGCCCGTGATGTTCGAGATAGCCGCCGATCGTCTGCGCCGTCTGCTTTTGCGCGAGTCCGGGTTCGGCGCGATAGGTCATCATCGCGATCTGACGCGCCACTTCGAGTCCGCGCGCCGCGTGATGCGGATAACCGGGATCGACCTGCAACACGCCCCGCGCCACGTGATTCCATCCCGCCACCCACGCACTCGTCTTGGCCGTCGTCGCAATGGGTAGAATCCGCGCAAATCGTTTCGGGGCCAACGCCGCGAGTGCGAGCACGACCATGCCGCCCAACGAGCCGCCCGCGGCCAAATGAACGCGCTTGATGCCGAGCGCATCGAGTCCCTGCAAAATCGCGCCCGCCACATCGAGACTCGTCAGCGTCGCTTTCTTGCCGCGCGGAAATCCGGCGCTGCCCGGCGCACTGCTGCCGTAGAACGAGCCGAGATTATTGAAACAGAGGATGCGGAATTTTTGCGGATCGAGTGCGCGACCCGGACCAATCAACGGCTCCCACCAACCGTCTTCGCCGCCCGCCCGCGCGCCACCGGTCAACGCGTGCACCAGCAACACCGTTGGCACATCAGTCCTCGGATTCTCTGGGGTGTCATCGGCGCGACTCCACCACCAGGCCGCCGCGCGATGTTGCCGCACACGACCACCCCGCACCAAAGCGAGTGGAGGCAGGGACAAAATAAACGAATGCGGGGCGGCCGACACCGCTCCATCGGACTGCGTTTGCCCGGCACTCACAATACGCCAGCAAGTCATACCGCCGCCGTCTTATCACTCGCGATATGACATGGAAACAACTACAGGTGACGCGTCGTGACGTTGCGCTGCTGGCGGGACGCGCGGCCAACTGAATTATGTCCGTTCTCTTCTCGCCGCCCCTCGGGCATCCGATCCCCGGCTCGCCGCACTCTGTCTCGTGCAGCTTACCGACGATGGCGGACGTCATCGGCTATGAAGAGCGCGCGGCGGCGGTCGTGCACGCGATGACTGCCGGCTACCCACGTTTTGCCGTGCATCCGTTTGTGGCCGAGTTGACAACGCACCTCACCACGGCACTCGCGCAATCAAACGAGCACCTCTGGCCAGTGCTCAATGCCCGCGCCGCACGCGAACTGATCCGACACCTCGGCACCGGACGCAGCCTCACTCACGCAGGAGTGGAGGTGGTGTTGCACGGAGCGGAACCGGCGTTGATCACCGCCGGTAAATTGTGGCTGCAACACCGCGGCGGCCTGCTGAGTTCGCGCGCCGCGGAAGACGCCTTGGTGCGACTCGGGCGGCGCACGGCAGTGTTGCCGGAAAACGTTTTTGACGGTGACGCGACCGCCGAAGTGCAGCGCGTGCTATCGCGACACTTTCCCGTAGCGCCGACGGAAATTCATTTGGCATCAAGCGGCATGAGCGCGATGCAGGCGGCCTTCGAGGCGATTCGCGCCGTGCAAGCGCCGCGCGGGCGCACGGTGTGGATTCAACTCGGCTGGCTCTATCTCGACACGATTGCATTGCTCAAAAAATTTACGCCCGATCCGACGCGCGACTACCTCGTGCAACACGACGTCACCGATCTGGCGGCGCTGGAACGATTGTTCGCAGCGCATGGTGAACGGCTAGCGGGCGTGATCACGGAAGCGCCGACCAATCCGTTACTGCATACCGCCGATCTCGCGGCGATCGCGGATCTCGCGCAGCGGCACGGCGTGCGGGTGATTTGCGATCCGTCAATCGCCTCGCCGCTCAATGTCGAGGTGCTGCCCCACGCCGACATCGTCGCGTGCAGTTTGACGAAATATGTTTCGCCCGAAGGCGATGTGATGGCCGGCGCAGCGGTGGTGAATCCGCGCGGCCCGGATGCGGCGGCGCTGGCGGCGGCCGTGCCGACGTTGCTCGATCCGCCCTACCCGCGTGATTTGGCGCGCTTGGCGGCGGAGATAGGCAGCGCCGAGGAAGTCGTCGCGCGGATCAACGCCAATACGCCGGCGGTCGTGGCCTTTTTGCAAAAGCACCCGTCCGTGGCGCGCGTGTGGTGGTCGCACCAAGCGGCGACGGCGGAAAATTTCCGACGGATTGCGCGTTCGCCAGCGTCGGTCGGTGCCGTGGTTTCGTTTACCCTGCATGGAAAACTAGCGGGCTTCTACGATCGGGTCGCGGTGGCGAAGGGGCCGAGTTTCGGCATGGCGACGACGCTGCTCTGTCCCTACATCTACCTCGCGCATTACGATCTGCTGCCGCACCGGAGCACCAGCACGGCGTTGGCCGACGCGGGCATCCCGCCGGAGTTGCTGCGCTTGTCGGTCGGCGCCGAGCCGGTGGAGGATATCATCGCGACGCTGGCGGCGGCGTTGGCTTGAGGGCGCCCAGCGCGTGTTTTCGCGCTCGCGCCGGATGGCACGACCGTTTCACCTCGGCGGCCATGTCGCACTTTACTCCCGTCGCTGAGGATCCCCCGTGGCGTGTCGGCTTGCAGAGCGCGCGCGCGACGTTGGTGCCGGGGATGGTGTTGGTCGCGGCTGCGGCGGCGGTGGTCGTCGCCTATTACCAAAACGCCGCAGCCCACGCGGCACTGGAGCGGCTCGCGGAATTTCGCGTGCGGGGTGGCTATTATTATTCGGCGGTGACGACAGCGCTGTTCGCTGGAGCGATTCCGTTTCTCTACCTGCGCTTTAATCCGGCGACGCGTGCGTTGAGTCCGTGGCCGCACCTGTTGTTTTGCGTCGGTTTCTGGGCCTACAAGGGTGTGGAGATGGACGCGCTCTACCGGTTGCAGGCGGTAGTTTTCGGCGAGCAGGTTGATGCGGGCACCGTGGTGCGGAAGATGCTGTTCGATCAACTGGTCTACAATCCGCTCTTCGCGGCACCTTACGGAATGCTGCTCTACGCGTGGAAGGATGCGGGCTTCCGCTGGGCCACGCCGCTGGCTGATTTTCGCGCGCCGCGGTGGTATTATCGCCGCGTCTTCCCGGTGATGATCGCGGTGTGGGCCGTGTGGGTGCCGACGGTGTGTTGCATCTACGCACTGCCGCTCGCGCTGCAGTTGCCGCTCAATTCCATCGTGAACTGCTTTTGGGTGATTCTCTTCTCGCTCATCACGCTGCAACAAAATCGTCCGGCGGCGTCCGCTTAGTTCCAACAGCCTATAGCGGACGGGCCTCGGTTCTGCTAGGCTCGCAGCTCGCGTGATGAACTCCTCCGCTCTTTCCGCCCCGTCAACCACTCTCCCACCGCTGTTCGCGTTGATCGGACGCACCCCGTTGGTCGCACTGCCGTTTCACGCCGAGGGCGTGACGATTTACGCGAAAGCCGAATTTCTCAACCCGAGCGGTTCGATCAAGGATCGGTTGGCCGCCTCTATCTTGCTCGATGCGCGCGAGCGCGGACTGTTGCGCCCCGACTCGCTCATCGTCGAATGCACCAGTGGCAACACCGGCATCGCGCTCGCGATGGTCGGCGCCGCCCTCGGACATCGCGTGAAGATTCTGATGTCCGACACGGCGAGCGTGGAACGTCGGCACTTGATGCGCCATTTCGGTGCGGAGTTGCAGTTGTTCAAGGCTGACCGCGGCTACCTCACCGGCATCGAAATGACCGAAGAAATGGCCGCCGCCGATCCGCGCATTTTCCTGCCCCGGCAGTTTGCCAATCCGCTCAACGCGCAGGATCACGTCGAGCACACCGGGCGCGAGATTCTCGAACAGCTGCCGGGGCCAATCGCAGCGTTCGTCAGTGGCTACGGCACGGGCGGCACGCTCAATGGCACGAGTCGCGCCTTGCGGGCGGCGCACTCGGACATCCGCATCATCGCCATGGAACCGGCTGAAGCCGCGATGCTTTCCGGCGAATCTCCCTGTTGTCACAGTATTGAAGGCGTGGCGGGAGGCTACATGCCGCCATTGATGCGGGACGTGAAAATTGATTGGCCGGAAAAAGTTTCATCGGCCGACGCACTGGTAATGACGCAGCGGCTCGCGCGCGAATTCGGTTTGCTCGTCGGCACGTCCTCCGGCGCCAACGTCGTCGCCGCGCT
The DNA here is from genome assembly GCA_030681265.1 of Candidatus Didemnitutus sp. Classification (GTDB taxonomy): domain Bacteria; phylum Verrucomicrobiota; class Verrucomicrobiia; order Opitutales; family Opitutaceae; genus Didemnitutus. The sequence continues at coordinate 17,888 of JAUXXD010000074.1, forward strand.
CCGCACTGCCGCGAAACTGCCAGCGGACGCGCGCGTCGTCACCATTCTTTGCGACCGCGCCGAGCGTTATTACTCCACCAAGCTTTTTGCGCACAACAACGCGACCTGACCGGCCGCCGCACCGCGGTTGAAATAATCTGCTCCCTGCCTACTCTCACTACTAATGACTCTTCGCCGTCCGCTCCTCGCCCTGTTGGGCGCCTTGCTTTGTTTCGTCACGGTTGCCACCGCGCAGCAAAAGCCCGCGTGGGTTTCCGTGGGCGCGGTGCGCGTCGAACTCGTGGCGCACGACCGCTCCATCCAGCCAGGGAAACCCTTCTGGGTCGCACTGAAGATCGATCACGAAGCGCATTGGCACACCTATTGGATTAATCCCGGCACCGGTTACCCGACATCGATCTCCTGGACGCTGCCGGAAGGTTTCACCGCCGGACCGATCCTGTGGCCGGCTCCCTCCGTCGTCAAAGACACCAAGGGCACAGTCACGGGCAACGGTTACGAAAACCAAACCTTCCTCTTCGTCGAAATCACGCCGCCCGCCACGCTGACCCCCGGCACCGATGTCACGCTCACCGCGCTCGTCGAATGGCTGATGTGCAAAGACGTCTGCATGCCCGGCGACGCGGCCCTGACGCTCACGCGGCCCGTGCGCACGGAAACGCCCGGTCCGGACATGACAGTTGCCCGGCTCTTCAATAACTCATTCGCCGCGCTGCCCCAGAAGTCCGCCGCGTGGGCCTTCTCCGCGCAACGCAGCGGCCAGAAAATCACGCTCAACATCACGCCGCGCAACCCGGCCGATTTGGGCAATCCGACCGAACTCCACTATTTCGACGCGAACGCCGTCGTGGACTACGCCGCGCCACAAGTTGTGAGTCTGGCGAATGGCACTTACACACTGGTGTTGAGCGCCGAAGCCTCTGCGCCCGACGACGCTGCGGGCTTGCGCGGTGTGCTCACGTCGAAAACGAGCTTCACCGCGACGGAAGGCAAAGCGCTGTTGATCGACGAACCGTTTGTCGTGCGCGAGCCGATCAAAGCAACCACCGCGACGAGTAGCGGTGGCGCCGAGCCAGTCGTCGCGACGCTTGCAGGCACCTTGCTCTTGGCGTTTCTCGGCGGTCTCGTGCTCAACCTGATGCCCTGCGTGTTTCCCGTGCTCGGCATCAAGATCATGGGCTTCGTCAATCAAGCCGGCAGCGACCGCGCCAAAGTGGTGCAACACGGTCTCGTCTTCACGGCGGGTGTGCTCGCGTCGTTCTGGGCGCTGGCGGGACTGTTGCTCGCGCTGCGCGCCGGCGGCGATCAACTCGGCTGGGGTTTCCAACTGCAATCACCCGCCTTTGTCTTCGCGATGGCGGCGTTCCTGTTGATCTTCGCGTTCAATCTCAGCGGCCTGTTCGAAGTCGGACTCTCCGCCACCGGTGCCGGCGCAACTTTGCAATCCAAGGACGGACTCGCGGGCTCGTTCTTCACCGGCATGTTGGCCACGCTCGTCGCCACGCCGTGCAGCGCACCCTTTCTCGCGCCGGCTCTCGGTGCCGCACTGACGCTGTCGGCGGCGCAATCGCTGCTCGTGTTCACCGCCATCGCCCTCGGTCTCGCCACGCCTTACTTGCTGCTCTCGATTTTCCCGCAAGCGATCAAGTTGCTGCCACGCCCCGGCGCGTGGATGGAGACGTTCAAACAGCTGATGTCTTTCCCGCTCTACGCGACGGTCGGTTGGTTGCTCTGGGTGCTCGCCGCGCAAACCGCGCACGATGACAACGCGCTGCTGCTCATTGTGTTTTCCTTCGTGCTCCTCGGCATGGCGGCGTGGGCCTACGGTCGATTTGGTCAGACCTACGGCAAACCGCCGCGGCAATTCATCGGTCGCCTCGCCGCGGCATTGTTACTCGTCGGCGGGCTGTGGCTGGGCTGGCCCAAGAGTGCACCCGCGGCGCCGGTCGCCGGTGCAACGGCCGCCTATCAAATGGTGTGGGAGAAATGGTCGCCGGAAGCGGTCGCCGCCGCACAAGCCGCCGGCAAATTTGTTTATGTGGACTTCACCGCACGTTGGTGCGCCACGTGTCAAACGAACAAGGCCACGGTGTTCTCGTCCGACGCCGTGCTCGCGGAATTCGCCCGGCGGAACGTCGTGCTACTGCGCGGTGATTGGACAAATCGCGATCCCGCGATCACAGCTGAGCTCGCGCGTTGGAACCGCTCCGCCGTGCCGTTTAATCTGATCTACGCGCCCGGTCGCGCCGAACCCGTGCTGTTGCCGGAATTGCTGACGGGCGGCATCGTGCTGGAGAAACTCGCCGAAGCGGCGCGCTGAGCGACCGAGGGTTTGTAACGTATTACGTTACAAACCGGATCGCCGCGAACGATCTGATTTCCAGATTCGCCTCGCGCGGGGGATTCGCTCATGGGTCGTGCTTCCTCGTGCGCGATCCCGCCCATACCCGCTCTGTCTTTCTGCTGCTTGCCGCCGCGCTCTGCTGGAGCCTCGGGGGCGTGTTGTTGAAATCCGTCAACTGGCCACCGCTCGCCGTCGGTGGTGGTCGCGGATTGATCGCCGCGATATTCCTGATGCTCGTGCTGGGGCGCTCGTTGAAGTTCCAATGGGGCCTCCTGCCGATCGCGACGGCGGTGGCCTACGCGGGTTGCACGGTGCTGTTCGCAGCGGCGACAAAACTCACCACGGCGGCCAACGCGATTTTGCTGCAATACACTGCGCCGGTCTATGTGGCGTTGCTCGGCGCGTGGTTGCTCAAAGAAAAACCGCGCCGCGCGGATTGGGTCACGATGGCTTTTGTCTTCACCGGCATGGCGATCTTTCTTTTCGACGGCCTGCGGTTCAACAGTCTCCCCGGTATCCTGCTCGCCATCGCCAGCGGCGTGAGTTTTGCCTTCATGATTGTGTTGCTACGGATGCAACGCGACGGCTCGCCGCTCAGCTCGATCGTGCTCGGCAATCTCCTCGGGTTTTTTATTGGGCTGCCGTCGATGCTGGGCGCGCCGTTTCCGGACGGCGGCAGTCTGGCGGCATTAGTCATACTCGGGGTGGTGCAACTCGGCTTCGCCTACATCCTTTATGCGCGGGCCATCCGTCACGTGACGGCGCTGGAGGGCGTGCTGATTCCGGTGATCGAACCGATACTCAATCCACTCTGGGTCATGCTCGTGATCGGCGAAGTGCCGTCCTCGCTCGCGCTGGTCGGCGGCGGCATCGTGCTCGGCGCCGTAACGTGGCGTGCGGTTGACTCCATTCTGCGTCCACCGCGAGAAGTCCTGAACCCCTGACCCTGTGATGCGCTCACTCCTCATTGGTTGGCTCGCATTGCTTGCGTTTGGCGCGGTCCCCTTGCGCGGCGACGATCAACGCGAATGTGTTGTGTTGTTGCACGGTGTCGCAGTCGGACCGTGGACCATGCAGCGGCTGGCCAGCGCGCTGGAGGCCGCGGGTTACCGCACGGTGAATCTCGGCTATGCCTCACGCCACCGCACGCTGGAACAGATCGCTGGGGAGGATTTGCCGGCGGCCTTGCGCGCGCACGAGGTCGCAGCGGCGCCGCGCTTGCACTTTGTCACGCACTCGATGGGCAGTCTCGTGGTGCGACTCTATTTGCGCGACCAGCGGCCTGCTAATCTCGGTCGCGTCGTGATGCTCGGGCCGCCCAACCAAGGCAGTGCCGCGGCGGGCGCGGCGGCGCGTCACTCGGTGTTGCGCTGGTTGATCGGCGTGAACTTGGAGCGGCTCGGCACGGGGCCGCGTGCCATCACCCGCGAGTTGGGTGCGGCAGATTTTGAGTTGGGGGTGATCGCCGGACAGTCGTCGATCAACCCGCTGTTTAATCACGTCTTCACCGGACCCCACGATGGCGCGGTGGCGGTGGAAGCCACCACGCTGGCGGGGATGCGCGATCACCTCGTGGTGCCGTATTCGCACACGTTGATGCTGTGGCGGCGCGCGGTGATCGACCTCACGTTGCACTTTCTTCGTCACGGCAAGTTCGTGACCGCCGAATCTGCCGATCCCAAATAGCAACGCGCGGGCGCGGCGAATTACGCCGGTGCAGGGCGCGCGGGACGAAACTGAATCACGAGATTCGCGAGCGTGATCAACGCACCGCCGACGACGAGGTGCCATGTCAGCAGTTCGTTGGCGTAAGTTAAGCCCGCCCAGAGGGAAAGGAGGCCGGGCAAAAACAGCGCGAGCGCCGACGTGAAAATCGGTTCGGTGCAATAGAGCAGCCCCGCCTCCGTCGCGGTGATCGCGGGTTGGTAACGGTTCATCAAGGTGAAGGAGCCGATCGTGCAAAACCCGGTTAGCAGCACGGTGAACACGAGCCATGGCCCCGAAGTCCACGGCTCGAGCACGGCGGAGAGCGTCGGCGCGGTCAGCAGCGCCATCACGGAAAAGATGATCGCTTGCGTCGCGAACATCACCGCCGTCACCGGCAGCACGCGATTGCCCGCGTAGCCTTTGTGCTCGAGCACGAGGATTTGCCACATGAAGAACACCGAGCTGATCAACGTCTCCAGTTCGCCGCGGCCCAAGTGCAGTTCGCGTAAGTTCAGACCCGAGAGAATCCCCACACCTGCCAGCACGAGCACGCCACTGAGCCACACGACCGGACGCGGCCAACGACGTGAGCGCACGGCGACGTAAACCGGAATCATGATGGCGTAAAATTGGGTCAGGAACGCCGACGTGGAGGCATGGGTGAATTGCAATCCGTCCGTTTGAAACAACATGCCGAGCGACGCCGATAGTCCGAGCAGCAAGCCTTGGCGCACTTCGCCGCGACTGGCGTCCGCGAGTTGGCTGCGGGCGAGCAAACCAATCACGATACCGCCCAGCAGAAAGCGCGGCGCGATCGTCATCGCCGTGATAAACCAGTTGCCGCTCTCCGGCACCAGTTGTTGATGCGCCGTGATGATCGCCTTGATGAGCGGAAAACTCAGTCCCCAAAATGCATTCGCCAGCAGCAGCATGAGCAGAGCGGTCGTATGCGGGGAGCGGGCAGACATCGGAAAAGCGCGGAGCGTAGCCGCGCCGCAGTGGCCTCCAAGAACAAAGCTGTCGCGCCGCGCGCTTAGTCGCGCAGGAGCTTCTGTAACACCGCGTGAAACAGCGAATCGCGCAGCGGCTTCTTCAACAGCGCGCGGAAACTCCGGCGTAATTCATCACGTAGCAACGGCGGAATACTGACGGCCGCAAGCCCCACCGCTGGCACCGCCGCACACCCTGGATGCTCGCGCAGCAGCGACGGCCAGAGCGCTGCGTCGCGCACCAGCACATCGATCAACAACACGTCGTGCTCCCGTTGCACGGGGAGTTGCGCGAGATTTGCGTAGGGCGTCACCACCAAGCCCCACCCTTCCAACAAACCCGCGTAAAGAGTCCGCGCGCGGCGATTGGACGAAATCACGGCCACGCGTTTGGCGGGCAATGGCGCCAACGGGCAGTTTGCCTCCAATTGATCGGCAAGAATATGAAAGCGAAACACCGAACCCGTTCCGCTCGCACTCATCACTTCGATGTCGCCTTCCATCAAGCGCACCAAACTGCGCGTAATGGCGAGTCCGAGTCCGGCGCCGCCGTATTTGCGCGTGGTCGAGGCGTCGATCTGACTGAACGGCGTAAAGAGCCGATCCTGTTTTTCCAGCGGAATACCAACACCGGTATCGCGCACGGTCACCTCGAGTCGCACGCGCGGATCGCCGTTGCTCGTCGCACCCTCGCGCGGGGTCGCCGTGACGTCCACTTCGACCTCGCCAGCGGGCGTGAACTTGATCGCGTTGCCCACGAGGTTGACCAACACCTGTCGCAACCGCCCCGGATCCGCCAACACATGTTCCGGCACCGCGGATGAAACCGTGACGAGTAGCTCGAGGTTTTTCTCCGCCGCGCGCGCCGAGAGCAACTCCACGGCCTCCTCAACAATCTGACGCGGTGAACACGCCTGCGGGTCGAGTCGCATCCGGCCGGCATCGATGCGCGAGTAATCAAGCAATTCATTGGTCAACGCCAGCAGCGCCCCCCCGCTCTTGCGAATCGTCTCGGTGTAATCGGACTGCTCCGACGTGAGTGCCGTGTCTTGCAACAACGCCGCAAAGCCGATGATGCCGTTGAGCGGCGTGCGCAATTCGTGACTCATCACCGCGAGAAATTCACCCTTCGCACGATCCGCCGACTCCGCCTGATCCCGCGCGTCCCGGATCGCATTCTCCGCCGCCTTCTGTTCGCTGATGTTGTCGATCACGCCGACAAAGTTGGCAATGCGTCCCGACCGATTGCGCACCGGTGAAAAAACCGCGCGCGCTGGAAACATGTCGCCGTTGCGGCAACGAATACTCAACTCACCCTGCCAGCGTTCGCCATTGAGCAGGCGTTCGTGGAGCTCGGCGCGCTGCACTTCATCGACATCGACGGGCAATAATTGCCGCAGTGGCTGGCCGAGCAGTTCGTTGATGTGATAACCGGTTGCCGCGGTGCAGCCGTCGTTGGCATACTCGACAATGCGATTCACATCAGTGATCACGACCATCGAGTGACTCTGTTGGATTGCCGCCGACAACCGGCGTATCTCGCGGTTGAAGTCGCGTTCACGGCTCAGAAAACTCCAAATCCCAAACGGCACGCCGAGCAACAGGAGGACGAACGCGAAACCCGTCAGCCCCGCCTGCACCATCGCAAGACGCCAGTGCGAAACATCCACCTCGAGACCGACGAGGTGGCGTGGCGCGCCGGCCACGGTATCGCCCACTGGCGCAAAGGCTGTGATGCGCGACGGAAGTGTTGTAAGCAAAATGTCGCCGATCTGTGGGCGCTGGTCGCGCAAGATCGCTTGCAGACCCGGCGCGGTCGCGGCACCGGGATATTCATCACCGGGTCGAAATCCCGTGCCCGCATGCGCGGAGTCAGCGAGATAGATCACCCAACCCGGCTCGAAAGTGGAGCGGAGTAAAAACACCGAGCGCACGGTATCGGTGACAACGTGTAAGCGCTGCAAGCGATCCTTCACCGAGCGATAGTTCACTGAGTCGAGGTCGCCCGGCGTCCCGCGCAAGGCGCGCACATCCTCAGCGATGAAAGCCACCGCACAATGGGCCGCGCGATCCAACAACTGTTGCGCCAGCGCGCGTTGCTGTTGCTGCACCTGCCGCCAGCCCGCGACACCAGCGAGCGTCGCAATGAGAAGCCACGCTGCGACCGTGCGGAAAATGGACCAGAAAGGACGCACAACGAGAGTTGCCGCACTAAACCCCGCCCGCAGCCGACCCGCAAAACAAAACCGCCGCGGATTACTCCGCGGCGGTTAAGCTAAAAAAGGGGACGACTCGTTAGATCTTCGAGACGTGCTTGCTGACCAACTTGGTCATGTCGAACATGCTGACTTGCGCCTTGCCACCGAAGACGGCCTTGAGGGCGGCGTCACCGTTGATCATGCGCTTGTTCTTTTTGTCCTGCAGGCCGTTCTTCTTGATGTAGGCCCAGAGTTTCTTGGTCATTTCGGTGCGCGGAAGCGGCTTGGAGCCAACAACAGCGGCGAGAACGGCGTCCGGTTGAACCGGGGCCATGAATTTTGCGTTAGGTTTGCGAGCGGGTTTCTTTGCCATAGTGCTTCTCGTATTAGAATGAGGCGGGGGCGATGCAATGATTTTCTAGAGGGGAAATCACAATTCTCAGAGGGGAAATGTCGTCGGATTTCGATTGACGAATGTTTTTCGCCCCCTCGCACGACCACGTGCGCGCGTCCAGCAACGGATAAATGGCCTGTCCACTCCCGCGCGCCTCCGGCCAATCCACACTTGCTCCACCCTCTCGCTAACGACACACTTCCCCTCGTCGAGTTGGTTGTTTGCATGACTTTTCTGCCACGCAAAGCTGCCTGCTGGGTGCCGTGTGCGCATCCGTGTCGACGACTTGAATCCCGGCCCTCGGGAGCGAACAGAGGCATGTCACGCCACTCGCGCTCTCCATGGATAACAACAAGCTCTACGTCGGGAATCTTCCCTTCACCAGCTCGGCCCAAGACCTCGAAGCCCTCTTCGCGGACGCCGGCACGGTTGGCGTGGTTGAAGTTGTCTTTGACAAATTCACCGGTCGCTCGCGCGGCTTCGCCTTCGTCACGATGGCCAATTCCGAAGAGGCGCAACACGCGGTGGACACACTCGACGGCTTCGAAATCGACGGGCGCAAAATCTCCGTGAGCGTCGCGCGTCCACGGGAAGAGCGTCCACCGCGCGGCGACCGCGGCCATGATCGTGGTGGCGGCGGGCGCGGGGGATTCGGTGGCGGCGGGCGCGGGGGGCCGCGGCGTTTCGGCGGTGGCAGTGGCGGCTTTCGCGGCGGCGACCGCGGTGGACGGCGCGATTACGACGAACGCGACTGAGCAACCCTGCCGTTTAGCGAGCGAGAAACCGTTGCGCCCACTCCGGCTCGGGCAACGGCGTCGGCCGGTAGGTGCCGAATAATTGGTAACGCGAAAGCGCGACCAATTTGTATGCCGCATCGCGCCACGACGCGGGAAGCCATCGGCTCCAACCGAGCACGCGCCACAGCCCACCCATTTCGTCCGCGGCACCCAACACGCCCGCCGTGCGCAATCGATAGGCGTGCGCGGTCGGTTGCTGCCAATCAGGCACGAAAACGAGACTGTCGAAATCAGTCGTCGGCAAACCTTGCGCGCGCAAGTAGGCCTGCGCGGGCGCACCCTGCAACGGCGCGAAACGTAACCGTTGCGCCGCATCATCACGCACGAGTATGCGCACGATGAAATTGCACAGCCCGCACTCGCCGTCGTAGAGCAGCACCGGATGCCGGGCATCGGAGCGCGCCGGCAACCACGCCGGATCGAACAGAAACAAATGCAACATCACCATGCCGAAGGTCAGGTCCGCGAAATCGACCATGAGAATAATACCGAGATGCATGCCGAGCATCGCCACCCACGCCCACGCGCGTCCGCGCCAATGCAACGACAGCGGTAGAAATAATATCTCCAACGCGAGCACGGCCCACGTTTGCATCGCCACCGCCCAATCGGGCAGCGAGAGGAAAATATCGCGAAAAACTCCCGGCCGCGCGAGCGGGTTGTCCACCAAATGCCGCATCGCCGTGCCATCGACCCAACTCGGACTATCGAGCTTCACCAGCCCGCTGAACGTGTAACCCGCCGCCATTAAAAACCACGCACCCCAATAAACGCCCGCTGGGAAAAACCACTCCGACGGTCGCCGTCCCCGCGCTCCCGCCATCGAAAACGGTTCGCCCGGTGGCACCAACACACAGAGCAACAAAATCAACCCGACGTAGGGAATCGACGGATTGCTGATAAGATTGTTGCGGTTGAACAGACACGCCCAACCAAACCACAACATCAACGCCACCCAGCGTCGCCATGCACCGAGCATGAACAACACACTCAACAACGACAGCCCCGCGAGAAACGCGGTGACGAAGAACGGCGTGCCGCCCCACTCCGTCGCGAGCGGATTCGGAAACAGTCCGTGCGTCGGATTCAACCGCGGATTGGCGAGCACGCCCGCGTTTGAAAAAATCTCCGCGCCCCACGGCAGCAAATAAAGGAAGTGTTGCAGCAGGTAGCCGCCGAACAGAATCCGGAAGAGCGCGAACTGCGCAGGCGAAATGGCTTTGACGGCGTGGAGCATGACGTCGGTTAAGAACACTCGGGGCGCAGCAGCCACCGGTCGTTGCGCCCGCGCGTGCGCGTGCGAATCTCGACCGCAAAATCGTGCGCGCTCTCCGGCAGACCGAATTCCACGCGCAACGGACCGGGCTTAGTAAAGGCGTAACAAAACACGGTGGACCACAGCTTTTCCGGAAACCGCGGCGCATAAGAAAGGGCCGCGCCGTAGACGTTGCGCCGATTGTAAGCACCCGCGAGTTGCGCGTAGAATTCAGCCGTGATCGGCGTCGCGTGTGCGGTGCCGGTGGCGTCCCGCCAATGCAGCGTGAATTCCGACGCGAACGTTTCGAGGCCATCGACGTCGGAGAAAACTTTGGGAAACGGCGCGGCCGCCGTGGCGGCACCGAGGCCGCGGAGTTCGCGTGAGCCGATCAAATAGCCGAACATCGGCAGACAGCCGAGGAGCGTGAGGGCGAGAGCCAGTGTGTTGGCGAGCCGAGGCGAGGAGCGCGGCATACGTCGGCCAACTTGAGCAATACCGCGCAGGGCGGCAACACTCGCTTTTGGGCTTTTCGCTGGCCGTTACTTCGCCAACCTCACGCTCCGATGCTGCCGTTGCTCATCGTTATCGCCCTCGCGCTCTTCGTGGCGGAACGACTCTGGCCGGCGCGTGAACAGCCGCGGGTGACGAATTGGTGGGCGCGGGTGATTTTCGTGAACACGATCCAACTCGGGATCATCATCCTCGCGGGTTATTCGTGGGACCGCTGGTTGCAGGAATCGTCGTTGCTTTCTCTGCGCGATCATTTGCCGGTCTTGGCGCAGGGCGTCGTGGCCTACGTGTTTTCGACCTTTGTCTACTATTGGTGGCATCGCTGGCGGCATGAGTCGGCGTGGTTCTGGCGCATTTGCCACCAACTCCACCATTCGCCGCGTCGCATCGAACTCGTCACGTCGTTCTACAAGCATCCCGTCGAAATCACGATCAACTCGATGCTGAGTGCGGGCATCGTGTATCTGCTCCTCGGCTGCAGCGTGGAGGCGGGCGCGATCTACACGTTCCTCACGGCGGGTGCGGAATATTTCTACCACCTCAACCTGCGCACGCCGCACTGGGTGGGCTATTTCATCCAGCGCCCGGAGTCGCACCGTATTCATCACCAATACCAGCACCACACGCAGAATTTTGCGGATTTGCCGGTGTGGGACGCACTCTTCGGCACATTCCGCAACCCGCGTCCGCGCACCGAACCGTCGCACTGCGGCTACGACGAGTGGCGCGAGGATCGTTTCGACGACATGCTTGCGTTTCGCGACGTAAACGCGACTGACGCGGAGACACGCACGCCGCTGCATCTGTTGCCGACATGTATCGGTTGCAGCAAGCGTTGGGTCTGCACACAACACGCTGCACCGCCGCCGGGCGAATCGCCGTCGGCAAAGTAACCACCCTGCGCACGAGAGCCGCGCTTACGACTGCGGCTTCGGTGGCAGCGACGCCACGTGCAGCGTTTGCGTCGGGAAAGCAAACGACAGACCGCGTGACTCGACAGCGCGCATAAAGGCGAGATTGAGTCGCTGGCGCAGGATCAATTGTTTCGCGAAATCCGGATCCTTCGCGACATAGACAATCCAGATGTCGAGCGAGGAGTTGTTGTAGTCGCGGAAGTAGCAATGCACCGTAGTCGGATCGACGTCGGCATCCGACTCGATCAGCCGCCGAATCTCGGCGACGAGCTCCTGCATCTGGTCGGCTGTCGTATCGTAGGTCAGACCGAGCGTCTGCTCGATGCGGCGGCCGTTGAAGCGGGAGAGATTGGTGATCGTTTCGCTGGCGACCGACTTGTTCGGGATAATGACGAGCGAGCGGTCGAGGGCGCGAATCTTGGTCGAGCGCAGCCCCATGTCCTCGACGGTGCCCACGGTCGAACCGATGCGCACGTTTTCGCCGATTTTGAACGGCTGATCCACCGCCACGACGACGGAGCCGAAGATATTGGCAATGGTGTCCTGGGCCGCGAGGGCGAAGGCCAAACCGCCGATACCAAGACCGGCGAGAAACGCTTTCACATCGGCGCCGAGACTTTGCGCGATCATCAACACACCGAAAATAAAGACGATCGTGATGAGCGATTTTTTGATCCACGGCATGAACGGCGCGAGGCTCATCTGCTTGGCCTTCGCCATTTCCTGCAGGTGATCGAGGACGGTGTTGAACGTGCGCAGGAAGCCCCAGAACACGACGAAGGAAAACGCCATCGTGTAAACGTAGCCGAGCGTCTCGTCTGCAGAGGCGGAGAGCTTGAGCACTTTGATCGAAGCCACGGTGCCAACGACCACGATCAAGGCCTTCACCGGATTTTCGAGCGCGGGAAATAGTTTATCGTCGAGCGTTGTTTCGGTGCGCGCCGCGAGCTTGCGAAAGTAGCCGAAGATCAGCGTGGTGACGATGCGGCGCAGCACGTAGGCGATCAACGTGATCAGCAGCGCGATGATGTAATGCGTCGCGGTGTTGCCACTGGAACGGATGTCGAAGAGTTCAAGAATCAGATCCACCATGTGCTCGAGGAAATCCGGCGTGCGCGGCTGCGCGTGACCCGAAGCAACCGCTGCGGCCGCGAAGGTCGTATTTTGTTGTCCATCAGCGGTCACGCCGCTGTCGGCGGCCTCTTGCCCCCAAGCGGTGGCGACGAGCGCAAAAACGAACGAAAGTAAAAAGAGGGCTCGGTGGTAGTTCATCGCAGTCTCCAACCTACAAAGCCGCTCCCGCCGTATGTCAAAGATATAGCCGAAGCCGGATAAATCGTCTTTTCCCCGCTTGCTCATGAACGCGATGCCCCGCCACACTTCGCACCCCAATGATTCTCGTTTTTGCCCTATCCAACTTAGTGCCGCAGCGGGTTTGGAGCCGTGTGACAATTCCACTCCGGCCTGTCGGCGCGGTGTTCGGTATCGTGCCTTCCCCTGCCATCATCACGTCGGTGCCCCACGCCGCGCCGCCCCAGCCCGCGTAAATCAGCCGCGCTCCACGTCATGGATACCAGCATACTCCTCGGCAATTTCCTCAGCCCGCCCATTTTGTTTTTCCTGCTCGGGATCGCGGCCACGTTGCTCCGCAGCGATCTTGAACTGCCGCAACCGTTGCCCAAGGTTTTCTCGCTCTACCTGTTGTTCGCGATCGGCTTTCGCGGTGGCGTCGAACTTTCACACAGCGGTCTGAGTAACGGCGTCATGCTTACGATGGGCGCCGCGATGCTGATGGCATTCGGCGTGCCGCTGTTTGCCTTTTTGATTCTGCGGCTGCGGCTCGACACCGCCAATGCCGCCGCCATCGCCGCCACATACGGTTCGATCAGCGCCGTCACGTTCATTACCGCCGCCGCATTTCTCGATTCTTCCGGCGTCACTTATTCGGGACACATGATTGCCGCGATGGCCTTGATGGAATCGCCCGCGATCATCGTCGGTGTGCTGCTCGCCCGCTTGCTCGCGCCGAAGGACGGCGGCACCACCTCGTGGCCGCAAATCACCCGCGACGCCGTGCTCAACGGCTCGGTGTTTCTTCTGATCGGCGCACTCGTGATCGGCGCGCTCACCGGCGAAAAAGGCGGCGTGATGCTCAAGCCGTTCACGCACGATCTCTTCGCGGGAGTGCTCGCGCTTTTCCTGCTCGATATGGGATTGGTCGCCGCGCGCCGCCTCGGCCAATTGCGGACCGTTGGCGTGTTCTGCGTCAGTTTCGCTCTGCTGCTGCCCTTCGTCAATGCGGCCCTCGGCCTCGCACTGGCGCGGTTCTGTGCGCTCAGCCCCGGTGATGCGTTTCTCTTCGTCATCCTCTCCGCCAGCGCGTCCTACATCGCCGTGCCCGCCGCGATGCGCCTCGCCGTGCCAGAGGCCAATCCCAGCCTCTACGTCACGATGTCGCTGGCCGTCACTTTTCCCCTTAACCTCATTGTCGGCATTCCGCTCTATTGGTGGGCGGTCAACGCCGTCGCCTGACCATGGAAGCCATCAAACGAGTCGAAATCATCGTCGCGCAGTTTGACCTGCCGCGCCTCAAGCGACAGCTCGACACACTCAAGCTGAACTACTCCGTCTTCCACCACGTCACCGGTAAAGGCGACCGCGGCCCGCGCGACGACGACGAAGTGAGCGGCGTCTTCGGCAACGTCTGTGTGCTCTGCGCCTGTCGACCCGCGCAGGTTACCGCGCTCGTCGAGGTGGTCCGCCCGATTCTCAAACGCAGCGGCGGCCTCTGCATCGTCTCCGACGCGCAAGGTGTGATCCACTGAATCCGGGGTGCGTTACGGTTTGATCGCCGCCGCACAGACTTCGGCGACATCCGCCAGATCGTAGAGCACGGGCACCAACGACTCGAGTCGCGCCACGTGGCGTTCACTCGAAAAGCTGCCCCGCTCCGCGTAACTCACCCAGCCATCCTCCAGCTTAAAATCTTCCGTCGCTCCTGCGGCGCGCGCCGCCATTAACTTCGCGCGAATCGGCGCGACCAACGCCACTCCGAAATAATCCGGCTCGCTCGTGCGCACGAACCAGGCGTCGTCAAACGCGCGATCGCCCACGGTGATCTCCTTCGCGCCAAACCATTCCGCCACGCGCGTGCCGAAGCCCTGCCGTTGCAGATTGAATTTCATCTCGCCCACATCCTTCGCGCGCACGCCTACCGCCACCCAATGACGCCGCGATTTGCCCGAGCCGGTGGTGAAGGACCAGAAACGCACGTCCTTGCCGAGTCGCTGGCCACGCACTTCAAATTGCGTGCCCACCCACGATTTTTCGGTCGCGCCCACTTCCAGTCCAAGCCGCTGGGCGAGGCTGGTGAGATTTGCCCTGCGTTTTTTTCGATCATGCTGAATCGCCCAAAGCACAAGTGCGATGACGCCCCCGCCGCTCACCAGAAAAATCAGTGGCTCCATGACCGGTAAGCAAAGCCGGCGCGGGCCGGTGCGCCAGTGCGATTTTTCCGCGCCAACCAAAACCGCCGGATCCGCTGAGCGGACGCCGACGGTTCCCGCCCACGCAACGCGCGGCGGATTTTACCCCTGAGTTATACCCCTGAAAAGGCGGGGTGGTTTTGTTACTCGATGACGATCTTGCGCGGTTTCACGGCTTCGGTTTTCGGCAGCGTAATACGCAACACACCGTCCTTGAGTTCGGCGCGGATGCGATCCGTATCGACCGAGTTGTCGTGTTCCAGCGTGAGCGCGAACGGCGCATTGACCGACTCGCGATAAAGCTGCGTCCAACCTTCCGGTTGCATCCACGCACGGTGGCCGCGAATCGAGAGCAGACCCTCTTCGACGCTGAGATCAAGGCCCTCCTTGGTCACGCCCGGCAGGTGCACGGTAAGCGCCCAGGCCTCGGTGGTTTCGTTGAGATCATACAACGGCTTGACGGTGTATTCCGGTTCGCGCGTGGCGGTGTTGCTCGCGCGCGGTTCGGACGTGCGCACGAGACGGGGAACGAGTGAGTTGAAGAGTTTCATGAGTGGGCTCCTGTTGGTTGACGGTTAATTACGAGACGGAGATCGCGATCTTGCGCGGCTTGGCCTGTTCCTGTTTCGGCAATGTGACAGTAAGCACGCCGTGCTCGAGCGTCGCGCTGACCCTGTCGGCTTGCACGGCCTCGGGGATGACGATCGAGCGCGTGTAGTTGAACGACTGCTCGTCGGTTTTCCGCGTGGCGTTGAGGCTGAGGTAGCCGTCAACCATCTCGAGGCTGATCGCGTCGCGGTTCACGCCCGGGAGCTCCGCGCGGACATAAACGTTGTCCTTGTCCTCGTAGAGATCGACGGGAAAGCGCGGTGCCGACGGCGTCGCGATGTCCGCCAAAGCAGACTCGAAGAGATGATTAATTTCCGACTCCAAGCCGGACCATGAGTTTTGGAAAGCGGGCCCCCGAAAGAGGCTCACGCGAGGGTTAGTGTAACGGATGAGACGATTCATGATGTTGTTTCCTCCTGTTGGGTTGGATGTCTCCCTTCATGCACTCAGCGTGCCGGAACGCCGCGCAACTTAAGTAACTCAAAAACGGAAACTTAAAATTCCCCGTCGCCGACTCGTGCGAAATTCTGTCCTGCCGGCGTCACACCCACCGGGAAAATACGTCCCGGTCGGGGCACTCAACACAGCGTCAACCTGAGCAGCGGCAACCCGCGCGCGTGTTTGCCGAGGAGCAAATAGTGCTCCGTGCCGACGCGCAGCGCACCTTGCTTCAGGCAGAACGCTGGCGCGGCCGCTGAACCGACCCGTCGCGCTAGTGGTTTCGTCGCTCCGCCCACCGACACAGTAGGCCCCGTCGCCCTGCGCCCGTCAATTTTACCGTGGTCAACGCCGCTCCGCGTCGCCACCAATGCTCGCGAATCAACATGTCCTTCAATTTCGACCAGCCGATCGACCGCCAACACAGCGACAGCCAGAAATGGCAGAAATACGCCGGACGCGACGTGCTGCCCCTCTGGGTGGCCGACACCGATTTCGCCGCCCCGCCCGCCGTCACCGCCGCCTTGCGCGAACGCGTGGAGCACGAAGTCTTCGGCTACGCCAAACCGCTTCCGTCGCTCAACGACGCCGTCATCGCACACTGCACGCAGCACTACGGTTGGACGATTGATCCGTCGTGGATCGTCTGGTTGCCCGGCCTCGTTACGGGCCTGAACGTCGCCGCCGCCATGGCCGGCGAACGCGGCGATGAAATCCTCTGCGCCACGCCCGTCTACCCGCCGTTCATGAGCGCGCCCGCCAATCAAGGCCGCGTCGCCGTCACCGTGCCGATGGTCTTGCGCAACAATCGTTGGGAACTCGATCTCAACCTGCTCGCGCAAAAAATCACGCCGCGCACTCGCCAACTCTTTCTCTGCAGTCCGCACAATCCCGTGGGCCGTGCCTTCTCGCGCGCCGAGTTGGAACAGATCGGCGCGTTCTGCCTGCGCCACAATCTCGTGCTCGTCTCCGACGAAATTCACTGCGACCTCATCCTCGACGACATCGCGCACATCCCCGCCGCCACGCTCTCGCCCGAAATCGCCACGCGGACGATCACGCTCATGGCGCCGAGCAAGACTTACAACATCGCCGGACTCGGTTGCTCGTTTGCTGTCATCTCAGATGCGAAGCTCCGCGCCAGTTTCAACCGCGCCACGCAAGGCATCGTGCCCGACATCAACGCGCTCGGCCTCGTCGCCGGTGAAGCCGCGCTGCGTCACGGCGAACCATGGCGTCGCGCCCTGCTCGAATACCTGCGCGGTAACCGCGACCTGATCGAACACGCCGTCGCGCGCGGCGAATTGCCCGGCATTGCGATGACGCATGTCGAAGCCACCTATCTTGCGTGGCTCAATATCGAGGCGCTGAAACTCGACAACGCCCACGCCTTCTTCGAGCAACACGGCCTCGGTTTCTCCGACGGCTCCCCGTTTGGCGCCGCGTCGAATTCCTATGTCCGCCTCAACTTCGGTTGCACCCGCGCCACTTTGGTCGAAGCCCTCGCCCGCCTGCAACGCGCCCTCGCCAGCCGCTAAGCCAGCGATTCACGAGTCGTAGCAAATCCGCGACAGATACAAAAATGCGAGGTTGCCGCGCGGCGGCGTGGTTGCACGTTGGGGTCGGTGCGCATCGGTCCCTACGAGTTCGAATCCAATCTCTGTCTCTCGCCGCTGGCGGGTTACACGAATTTGCCGTTTCGCCTCACTGTGCGCGAGGTCGGCGGTCTTGATTGGGTCACAACCGATTTGATCAACGCGCGCTCACTGATCGAGCGCAACGCGAAGGCGCTGCAACTCGCACACACGAGTCCGGCGGAGAAATTTCTCTCGGTGCAACTCTTCGGTTCCGTGCCCGAGGAAATGCGCGACGCGGCAGCCATCGTCGAATCGATGGGCATTGCCGCCGTCGATATCAACATGGGTTGCCCTGTGCGCAAAGTCGTCGGCATCGGCGGCGGCTCGGCGATGATGACGGAGTTGAAGAAAACTCAGGCACTCGTGCGTGGCATGATCGAGGCGGTGAAAATTCCGGTCACGGCAAAGATGCGTCTTGGTTGGGATGACAACAATCTCACCGCGCCGGACCTCGCACGTGCGTTGGAGGATGTCGGCGTGGCCGCGATCTTCGTGCACGGACGCACGCGGGCGCAGGGTTTCAGCGGCACGGTCAATCTCGCGGGCATCCGCGCTGTCGTGCAGGCGGTGCACACGATTCCCGTCATCGGCAACGGCGACGTCACCACACCGGAGTCGGCGAAGAAGATGTTGGACGAAACCGGTTGTGCGGGAGTGAGCATCGGTCGCGGCGCATTCTACAATCCGTGGATTTTCCGGCACACGCTCGATTACTTGCGCACCGGGGTATTGCCAGCGGAGGCGAGTTACACCGAACGCGTGCACGTGATGCGACGTCACCTCGATCTCGCCGTGGAGTTTTTCGGCGAAGATCTCGGTTGCCGTCTCTTCCGGAAACCGGCGGCGTGGTATGCGAAACGGTTTGGTCCGGCCAAGGAATTCAAGAAGGCCGTCGTGGGATTGAAGACGCGGGCGGAGTTCGATGAACTCATTACGCGCTACAATGCGTGGCGGGCGCAGTTTTGCGATGAGCACGGCGAGTTGCTCCCGCGGTTTCAACCGGAAGCGATGGTGGCGTCGTTCATGCGCGATCCCGATGATCCGGCGACGGGGCAGCGCGAATCCATCCCCGTGCCGAAGGGGCCGGTGGATGTCTGGTGATGCGGGCTCGCCTTCCCGTTCTCAAGTCGTAGTCCTCACTCGCCATGTCGAATCTCGTTCATCTCTGGGCTATTTTCCTCGGCACGGTGATCGCGCTGTTGCCGATCATCAACCCGCTGGCGGCGGCGCCGACATTTCTCGCCATCACGGAAGGCGATAGCGACGCCCGCCGTCGCGAGCAGGCGCGCAAGGGTTGCTTCTACATGGTGGCCATCCTCGTGAGTTCGCTGATCGGCGGCACGTTTATCATGAATTTTTTTGGCATCTCGATTCCCGGTCTGCGCATCGCGGGCGGGATTCTGATGACGGGCATCGGCATGAGTATGCTCGCGTCGCATCACTCCACCGAAGAGGAACTCGCCGAACGCGAAGCGGCACGCCAGAAGGGCGATATTTCGTTTTCCCCACTGGCGATGCCGATGTTGAGCGGTCCGGGCTCGATCGCAGTCACGCTGGGTTTCACATCGTTGGCGACCGATTGGGTGGATTACGGTGCGATCATCGCGGGCATCATCGTCGTCGCGATTCTCACGTATCTCGTGCTGCGGTTGGCGGGCAAGATCGTGAAATTCATCGGCCCGGTCGGTATGAATGCGATGACGAAGATCATGGGTTTTCTGATCATGTGCATCGGCGTGCAGTTCGTCGTGAACGGGGTGCTCGGCATCGCGACGGATCCGGAATTATTGCGCGGCATCAAAACGATTCTCGCCCGCTAACTGCGCGAAGTCAGACTTGAGCAAGTTGCTCAACTTGCTAGAACTCAGTCGTAGCATGCACTTCGCCGAACCCACCCCGCCTGCTGTCCTGATTCCGCTGCTTTCCTACTTGCAAGGTTTGCAAACCGAGCGGGCGGACCTCGGTGAGTTGAGTCGCTTGCTCGCTGAGTCGCCCGTGACGCTCGCGGATTTGCGCGACTATTTGCATTTCGCCTACGACAGCTATCGCCGCAACCTCGTGGCGGAAGGCCCGTGGTTCAACCTGCTCGTGCTGTGCTGGCGCAGCGGACAACACTCACCAATCCATGATCACGCACAGTCCGCTTGCGCTTTCAAAGTGGTCACGGGCGTGTGCAGCGAGACGGTTTACGCCTTCGCCGCCGATGGCGCTGTCGTTCCCGGTATCACGCGTCATGTCCCGGCGGGTGAGATCATCGCGTCGCACGACAGCGAAACCCACAAGGTTTCCAATCTGCAGGCGGTCGGCACGGATTTGGTGACGCTGCACATTTACTCGCCGCCGCTGAAAACCATGCGGATATTCTCGGCGACCGGTCGGACTGGTGGACAATGGCTCGCGCCCGAACATCGCGCAATCGGCGCATGAATCGGACAGTTCCAACTCGCGCGCAACGGATGGATTCGCGCGAAAAGCAGACTCAATAGCGCCGTTCCGCGATTGCGCCGGAATCGTCTTTAAACGTCAGCAGGCGCGTCTCGGAATCGTAGCCAACAAAGGTGATGCCTAATTGCGGATTCACGAGGTCGCCCACGCCGTAAGTCGATCGTTCGATAAAGACGCGCGGCGATACTCCGCTGCGCACGCCGCTGATCTGTGCATCGCGCACCCACGCGGCAAACGCCACGCTCGGTTGCCGCGGACTGGCTGGCTGGTTCGCGACCGGCTGGGGCATCTCCGGCGCCGACACTGTGGTCGTTTCCACGACGCCAGACGCCGGGGCAGGGGCAGCACCGGAAGTTTCAGCCAACACTTCGTTGGCCGACGCGGTGCGGCCTTCGGCAAGGTTAGCGATCACGGCTTTCGTCGTCGTCACCGGTGCACTGATCGGTTTCGGCAGCACCCGCGCGGTATTTATCTGCGGCGCAGGATGCTCTTCGCTCTCGAGAAATTGCAACACGCCGAAACCGAGGACACCGAGGACACCCAAAAGCACAATGGAGAACAGGATTCGCTTGTGCGCAGTCGTCAGAAGTAATTTGAAGCGACGCTTGGGCGCGGCTTCCGCGGCTTCTGCGGCTGGTGCGGGAGTTGGTTCGGCCGTTTTGGCTGCGGCTGAAGGGCGGGGAAACTTGGCGACAGGTGGAGGTGGAAACGCGGGGGCCTCGGGAGTGGCGGCGGCGGAGTCGGTTGGCGCGGGCTTCACCGGTGTGAATGGCGGCGGAAAGTTGGCCGGCGCAGGCGCGGGAGGCTCCATTGCTATCGGCGGTGCGGCTGGTTCAGTTGGCTTGGCCGTCAGTGGGGGGCGCAACGAAAACTTCATCGGCGGCGTCGACGCGGTTGCGGCCGGGGGAGGCGTTGGCGCAGGCAGCGGATTCAAAATCGGCTGAGTAACCTCAGCCGCAGACTCAGGGATTGGCGTGGTTTTCGATTCTTCGGGTGGCGGTGTTGGCGGCGTGACAGCAATCGGTGTTGCCGATGCGGGTGCTTCGGAAGCGGGTCCCGTCGGCTCGCTGACCGACGACACACTCAAGCGTGGTTTGAGACGCAAGGACGATGTCTCGTCGGATGGCGCGGTGGCGGGTGGATTTGAAGGCGCGGGTGACGACGACGCGGCCTCGGGTGGCGTCGGGGGATTCGACGACATCGGGTTGGCTTCGCTCTCGGTCTGACGAGATTTCAACCGGAGCTTGGGCGCGTGATCTTCGCTCATATTCGGCACGCTGACTCATTTTCGGCGACGGCGAAAACAAAAACATACTGCTGGGCGTGACAATTCCCGCCGCCCCGCGCAGTCTCACGCCATGTTGCCGGATCGCCCGTTCCGCTCACGAATCGACCTTTGGCTCGTAATTTTGCTGATGCTGGCCGTGCTTGCCCCGGTGGCCGCCGCGATTGGGCTGCATCTTCAGGGCGAATCGAAAGGGGTGTGGTTGCTGGCGATTTGGGGAACTTTGGTCGGCACCCTCGTCGCGATTCTGAGCTTTCCGCTGCGCTACACGTTGCGGGCTGACCGGCTCCACCTCCAAAGCGGCCTATTGCAATGGGACGTCCTCTACCGCGACATGCGGAGTGCCGCCAAATCCATTAATCCGCTCGCCGCACCTGCGTGGTCGCTGCTCCGCGTGAAGATCGTCACCATTGACGGTTCGTTGGTGCTGATTTCACCGGACGACCGCGACGCATTTCTGGCGGAGTTGCGCCAACGTTGCCCGCATCTGACGGACGCGGCGGCGGGGTAATTCCATATTACCTATTTTCACTCCGCACCCGGCACCTGTTTTTCCCAAATACACCATGGCTGAACAATCCCTGAGCAACGAGGCCCGCGCCCCGGCGGAAATCGCCCGGCGGATCGAAGCCGCCGGTTCGCGCAAAACCCAAGGCGACCTCGCGTCAGTCTTCGCGCTGTCGATTCTCGGCGGCGCCTTCATCGCGCTCGGCGCGTGTTTTGCGACAATCGTCTGGACGCATTCCGGTCTTGGCTTCGGCATGGCGCGACTAATGGGCGGACTCGTTTTCTCGCTCGGCCTCATCCTCGTGGTCGTGGCGGGAGCGGAGCTTTTCACGGGTAATGTGTTGCTTGTCGTCGCGTGGGCTTCGCGCAAGGTCACGTTGTCCGCGCTGCTGCGCAATTGGTCGATCGTGTTCCTCGGCAATTTCCTCGGCGCCGTGGCGACAGCCATCGGGATTTATTTAACGCGACAGTGGTCTTTTGTCGGGGGCGGCGTGGGGGCGGCGGCGATCGATCTTGCCGCTGCCAAAGTTTCACACGGATTCGTGGCGGCATTTTTTCTCGGCGCATTTTGCAACGCGCTGGTTTGCCTCGCGGTCTGGTTGTGCCTCGGTGCGCGCAGTCTCACCGACCAAATCCTTGCCATCGTGCCGCCGATCACGGCGTTTGTCGCGATGGGCTTCGAGCACTCGATTGCCAACATGTATTTTATTCCCATCGGCCTGCTCCTCGCGGGCGACGCCGAAGCACTGGCCCTCGCGGGGCGTTCGGCGGCCGATCTCGGTCATCTGACATGGCTAAGTTTCGCGTGGAAAAATCTACTGCCCGTCACGCTCGGCAATATCGTGGGCGGCGGCGTGATGGTGGGCGCTTTCTACTGGTTCATTTATTTGCGACCGCGGCACTCTGACGCGCCCGCCTCGTGATGCGCTTGTCCCGCTTCCCCTTTCTATTCGTCGCGTTCGGCGCGTTGGCCGTCGCCCTGTCCGCGCAGGAAGTGCAGCGACACGGACTCGTGTTTGAAGAGTGGGTGCGCGACACGTTTTTCGATGGTTACCGACCGCCGAGCTACACGCAAAAGTGGGATATTCCCGCCGAGGCCAACCGCGCGCACGGCGGTGTGCCGGTAAATCCAAAGGCGATCAAACACGGCACGGCGGTCGATCTCGGTGACGCGCTGCGGCAATTCGCCATTAACGAACCGTTCATGCTCGTGCTCGGGTTTTGGCGGCAGGACGGCGAAGAGAAACACTTCACCAACATCCTCGCGCCAATCATCACGCCAGAGCAATGGCGCGCCCTCTGGGGTCCGGTCACACTCGATGACCTCCTGCGCCTCGACCGACTCATCAAAGACACTTCGGTCTCCATCGCGGAGACACGCCGCCTCGCCGCAAAGATGAAAAATACGCCGCCGTTCACGCAGGCGGTGATTCAGGTGAATCCGAAGATCGATGCGCGCCAACGGCGGCTGCAGTGCTCGATTCGTTTTGCCGATGTTTTCAAACACCTCGCGCCCGCCGTCGATCCGACGCCTCAAGCCCAAGCGTCCCTCTGGAACGTGCCTTTCCCTGGGCCGATAAAATCGCCGCCGCGCGTGCGCAAGTAGTCCCACCCGCTTTTTATGCCTACCCCACCCAACCTCGTCCGCGCCCTCGGACGCTGGACGCTCGTCGCCCTCGTGATCAACGGCGTAATCGGCAGCGGTATCTTCGGTCTGCCCGACGACGTCGCCCGCGAACTCGGCGGCGCCGCACCGTGGGCCTACCTCCTCGCGGCCATCGGTGTCGGCGCATTGATGGGCGTCTACGCAGAACTCGGCTCGCAATATCCCGCGGCGGGCGGCTCCTACCTCTGGGCGCGCGATGCCTTCGGGCGCCACGCCGGCATTCAAATGGGCTGGTTTGTCTGGCTCACTCGCCTCGCCTCCGCTGCGGCCAACGCCAATCTGTTTGTCGTCTACCTTGGTGAATTCATTCCCGCCGCTACCGAGCCGTGGCCGCGGGCGCTCCTCTTGGTCGCGTTGCTCGGCGGCCTCACCCTCGTCAACTACCGCGGTGTGAAAACTGGTGCGCGACTCTCGAATATTTTCACCATCGCGAAACTCGTGCCGCTCACCCTGCTGATTGTCGCGGGTTTGTTTCTTGCGCAAAAATTTACGCCCGCGACCCCGGCGATCGCACCGAGTTCGTCCAACTGGCTCAACGCCCTGGTCGTGCTCATGTTTGCCTTCGGTGGTTTCGAGACGGCGCTGATTCCACTTGCTGAAGCCAAGAATGCGCGGCGCGACGTGCCGTTCGCGTTGCTCATCGGTCTGGTGGTGATCGCGAGCTTCTACCTGTTGCTGCACTTCGTCGCGATGTGGGCGGTGCCGGATCTTGCCAACAGCCAACGGCCGCTCGCTGACGCCGCCCGCGCCATCTTCGGCGACGGCGCGGCGAAGCTCATCGCGGTGGGCGCACTCGTTTCGACATTTGGTTTTCTCTGCGCGCAACTCGTCGCGGTGCCGCGCCTCACTTACGCCTTTGCCGTCGGCGGTGATTTTCCGGCCGCGTTCGGCACGGTGCATCCCCGCTTTCGCACACCGAGTGTTTCCATTTTGTGGTGGGGCGCGCTCGTGCTGGTGCTTGCAATCTACGGCAGCTTTATCTGGAACGCCGTGCTGTCCGTGGCCTCGCGCATCATCAGTTACACGCTGGTCTGCGCCGCATTCGTGAAACTCCGCCGCGCGCGACCAAACGTCGATTCATTCCGTCTGCCCGCCGGGCACTTCTTCGCCGCACTCGGTTTTGGTTTTTGCGTGCTGCTCTTTACCCGGCTCAACGCCGAACACGCCAAAATCATCGCGGTCGTCGGTATCATTGCATTGGTCAACTGGTTGCTCGTGCGCCGTCGCCCCGCCCCGCCGCCCACCGCGACCGGCTTGTGACGCGCAGCGCGCAATAAATGCGCACGCTTTGCCAAGCGACACCGCACGACAGCAGGGTGAATCGAGTTTAATAGCGAGCGACCAACGTCCCCGCCGTGTTCGACCTGCCCATCATCGATTCGCTACTGCTGAAACTCTTCCGTTTTCGCACGCGCGCGTTCCTGCGCATGGTCGATGCGCCGCCTACGGTGCCGCCGCCACCGGCGGGGGGCTCGGGTTATCTCTACGTGCACATTCCGTTTTGCGAAGTGCTCTGTCCGTTCTGCTCGTTTCATCGCGTGCAACACCGACACGCCCAAGCCGTGCGCTACTTCACGGCGTTGCGGACCGAGATTCGGCTCTACCACGCCGCCGGACACCGCTTCACCGGCGTCTACTTTGGCGGCGGCACCCCAACCACGGAACCCGCGGAACTCGTCACGACCATCGAGTTGGTGAAAGCGCTTTTTGGCGTGACCGAGATTTCGGTCGAAACCAATCCGAAGGATTTGCGCCCCGAAATCGTGCAACCGCTCCGCGCCGCCGGAGTAACGCGGCTCTCGGTCGGCGTGCAAAGTTTCGACGACAACTTATTGCGCGAGATGGAGCGCTACGAAAAATACGGCAGCGGCGCCGAGACGAGGGAACGCATCCGCGCCGTCGCGGGAATTTTTCCGACCCTGAACGTCGATTTCATCTTCAACCAGCCGCACCAAACCCGCGCCTCGCTCGAGCGCGACCTCGCGCTCTTCCGCACCCTCGGGGCCAATCAGGTATCGTTCTACCCGTTGATGACTTCGCCGACCGTCGACCGGCGCATGACCAAACAAATGGGCCAAACCGATCCGCGGCGACTCCGGCAGTTTTATCACACCATCGTTCAGCGGCTCGCCCCCGACTTCGCGCCGTCCTCGGCGTGGTGTTTTACGCGGCGCGGCCACGGCACCGACGAATACATCGTCGCGGCCGACAATTACGTGGGCGTCGGCAGCGGTGCGTTCAGTTACCTCGACGGCACGCTTTACTGCACCACGTTTTCGCTCTCCGCCTACGAGCGCCACATCGCACAAGGCCACACCGGCATCACGACCTGTCACCGCCTGCGCGAAACCGATCGCCTGCGCTACACGCTGCTCGTGCGCTTGTTCGGCCTGCATCTCGACCACGCTTCCGTGCTCACGCAACACGGGCCGCAATTCTTCCGCAAACTTTGGGGCGAGCTACTCACGTTGCGCCTCCTCGGCGCGGCGCGAGCGGATGCCCGCGGATGGCGCTTGAACGAGCGTGGCATGTTCTGGCTCACGCTAATGATGTCGGCGTTTTTTGAATCCGTGAACAACTATCGCGACGCCATGCGCGCCCATGTCAAAGAGGAGCTCCACGAGTCGGTGGAAATGTGCGCACCGGCGGCCAACTCGCTCGCGCCGGCCGCCAGTCGCGAGTAGCGTCTTTTAGGCCGTGGCCGCGACGGGTTCTTTCTTCCCGAATCCGAGCGCTGCCCGCAGCCAACTCCACGCCTTGCGCAGACCGATTTCGCAGGTGCCGTTCATCGCATACAAACGCGAGAATTCTTCCTCATGTCCGAGATAGCGCGGCGGCAACAGCAACAGTGAATCCGGTTTCCCCGTCGCCGGATCGAGTCCGAGCACTTCCGAGTAAAACACGCCGCGCCCAACCACGATTTCTTCACGCGGCACGACCACCGATTTTTGCGGCAGCACGAGCCACGGCTTGAAGCAGAATGTCAGTTGACCGTCGTCGGCCTTGTTCAATTTGCCATAAGTGCGCACCGGCGCGCCATCGAGTTTGCGGCCAAGAAACACGCGGTTGTTGTTCGCGAGCAGTTCAAACCGCTTGCGGCGGCGCGTGAAAAAATCCCAGCAGAAAATCGAGCCGAACGTCGTCAAACGAAACGCCCAACCTGCGATCAGCGCGGAGAAAATGAGGATGATAACCGACAGCGTCACGCCGACGACCGGATCGATAAACGCCAAGCCTGTCACCGAGCCGAGCAACGCCGTGCGCGCGCTCTTGAGCACGGCATCAACGGCGCCCCACGGGCTGAGGAGGATGAGGACGTTGATCGCGTGCGACGCGAGCCACACCGTCGCGTGCACCGCCACCGCGAGCGGCACCATCGCCGCCGTCAACAACCACGAAAGATCCATCGCGCCGAAGTGGATCATGGCGAGTCCGCCGAGCGACAAATCGAGTGCCGCCGTGCCGCCGGGCGCGGTCATGAATTTCGCTGCGGCGGCCACCAACACGGGCACCACTGCGCCCGTGGCCACGAGTCCGCTAAATTTGTTTTCCACCGTATCGAGCACATCGAGCGGTTTTTTCCAGCCCGGAGGCATCGCCGCGCCGAAGGCATCCTTGGCCGCCGCCGCCCCGACCAGTAAAAAGCCGCACAGCCACACCAGCGGATTGGCAAACCACGGGAGCCGCGCCTTCTGTTCCGGCGTGCTCGCCTGCATCCATTGGTAGGCACCGACAGCGCTGACGCCGAGCAACGGCGAGATGGCGATCCCCGTGATCTGCGCGGCGGTTTTGGCCAGTTCGAGGCCGGCACTCGGCACTTCACCGTCTTTGCCCTTGGCCGGTGTCGTGGCCGCCGCCCACAACGGCGACGCGCAAAGGCTGATCACGCAAGCGAGCGCAATAATCGGAAGAAATCGCTTCATCCGCCGAGCCTAGCGGGCTCGTGCGCCTTGGGAAGCCCGCAAATCAGCACCTGTGATGGCCCAACGCAGCCGTGACAAACCGCCGGGGCTGCGCTTGGCTCCCGCCATGTCGCTGACCAAAGCCGCAATCGCCCGTCTGCGCTCCTTGCAGGAGAAAAAGCACCGCGAGGCGGCGGGCTTGTTCATCGTCGAAGGCGAAAAAGTCATCGGCGAACTCCTTGCCGCACAGCACCCCTTCGTCGAACTCTATGCGACCGACGCTTGGCATCCGCCACTATGCGCGCATGGCGGCGGCCCGGTCGTGCAGGAAATCGACGCAGCCACGATGGCACGCATCAGCCATTACCCGACGCCGGCGAACGTGCTCGCCGTCGGTCTCATCGTGCGCCGCCCGCTGGAGCCCGGCACCCTCAATCGCGGGCTCACCCTGGCGCTGGATGGCATCCAAGATCCCGGCAATGTCGGCACGCTGCTGCGCATCGCCGATTGGTTCGCGCTCGACCGCGTGGTGCTCTCGCCGGATTGCGCGGATCTGTTTTCGCAAAAAGTGATCAACGCCAGCATGGGCTCCTTCGCGCGCGTGGCGACATTCACCGCGACCCTCGCCGACGCCCTCGCGGAGCTCACCTCGCCCGTGCTCGGTTGCGATTTGCACGGGGACGATGTGCACGATCTGCGAGCCTTGCGCGATGCCGTCATCGTCGTCGGCCGCGAAGGGCGCGGGCTCTCCCCCGCCGTTGCCGCGCGCGTGACGCAACGGGTCACGATTCCGCGTTTCGGTGGCGCTGAGTCGCTCAACGCCGCCGTCGCCGCCGCGATTGTCTGCGACAATTTGCGGCGCGCCGCCGCCGGCACTCCCGCGCCAACCCGCGTCGCCTTGGACTGACGCCGCAGTTCAGTAGCGCTGTCGGGCAATCCACGCGCGGACATTCTCGTCGAGAATGTTCATCGGCACCGCGCCGTCTTTTAGCACGAGGTCGTGATAAGCGCGGAGATCGAAGCGTTCGCCGAGTTGGGCTTTGGCGAGTTCGCGCAGTTCGAGAATTTTCAACATGCCGATTTTGTAGGAACACGCCTGTCCGGGAATGACGATGTAGCGGTTGGTCTCGGTGAAAATGTCGCGTTCGGGAAACGGCGAGTTGGTGCGCATCCAGTTCATCGTTTCTTCGCGCGTCCATTTCTGCGCGTGAAGTCCCGTGTCCACCACGAGCCGGGCCGCGCGGAGCAGTTCGCTGGAGAGGCGGCCAAAATCCATGTAGGGATCGGTGAAGAAACCGAATTCCTTCGGCATGAATTCCGTGTAAAGTGCCCAGCCTTCCGCATACGCTGTGTTGCCGCCGAATTTGCGGAAACGCGGG
>JAUXXD010000093.1 GCA_030681265.1 Candidatus Didemnitutus sp.
TGGGACTTCGATACTATTTGCGAACGCAACTCTTCCCCTCTGCGGGGAGGGGTGTGGGGAGGCCCTAAACTACGGGATTTTCGTCAAAGAGGGTCCGGACAATGTCCAGTAAGGCCCACCATTTCTCACTTCCGTGAGGAAACTCGTTATCGGCAAAACTTGACTCGACCGTTTGGGCCAATGAATCCCACGGTTTTATGAAAGAAACGGTTAAGGTTTGGTCGCGAAAGCAGACGCAGAATCACTTCCGCGTCGCGTGCGTCACCGCACGCATCCGAACCGAATGGAAAGCGCGTGAGCCGCGCTGAAACGGGCTTCGCTATCGTTTATGAGGCTGTTTTGAACGAGTGTATGCAGCCAGTGCCTTGATTGCGTCTTTCCGCTCCTTACGTTCCAAGTCGTGATCTTCCCTAAAGGAAATAGACTTCAGCTTTGTTACGTATTTTACGGGGAGCCCATGTTGCTCCGCGCCTGCAATTACAAGCTTGTGATACCATTCGAATGGCTGGAGCGATTCATTTATATAAGAGGGTTCCGCGATATACACAAACATGTCGTGTGATTGCCCGCCTGTTTCGAACGTCCACGTCTCTTTCTTGTATCCATTGCCAAGTCCCTCGGCTCTATCGAGAGCACCGCTTTGAATCTCGGGAACGTCGAAGATGATTCCATGAACGACATCCTTAGTTGATCCAGTATTGATGATGTTACACTTCGCCGACCCATCGTTGTCGCTCCTCTTGTGGAATCGGAGGGAGTAGCCGTTGAGGGCAAAGCGTGAGGGATTATCCGCTGAGGGAACGCGCGCTCGCAGACGGTGAGTAAGCATGTTGGAGCCGTATGCGAAATATTTTTTTGTCGGAGCATTCAGGCGGCTCAAGATTCGCTCGCACTGGCGACGCGTTAGTGTCGCGCCGAACTCGTCCTTGATGAGTTTAAGGAGAGTTCCTCCGCTGACCTTTCGTGACCTCTTGTATGCTTCGGCTACTTTGCCCCAAAGTTTCTTTGTTTCTGACGGATTGAGCGTTGATGGACGGCCGGGGCGCGTGCCTCTCTCAAGGCCCGCTTCGCCGTCCTTTTTGAACCATTCCACCCATACGGCCACGGTGCGGCGAGCGTCGCCGAATTTCTTCGCAACCTCAGCGATGGGTTCGCCTACGAGCACGAGCTTCACGCTACGCAGGCGGTGTGCTGGACTTCTCTGGGGCCGAGGTGCTGGCGATTTCTTCGAGGGGTAGGCCTTTTTAGTTGGCATGGAAATATGTCGCATGGTATGATTGCCGTATGATCAAATACTTCATCTATTGCCGCAAATCGAGCGAAGACGAAGACCGCCAGATGCTCTCGATTGATGCCCAGCTTTCCGAGCTGAAGGCAATTGCCGTCCAAAACGGTTGCGCCGTCGTCGAGACGTTCACTGAGAGCATGAGTGCGAAGGGACCGGGACGGCCGATCTTCAACGAAATGCTTGCGCGAATCGACCGCGGCGAGGCCAACGCAATTCTAGCATGGAAGCTCGACCGCATCGCGCGTAATTTCGATGACGGCGGCAAGGTTATAGGAATGCTCCAGCGCGGACAGATTCAGGAAATCCGCACGTTCGAGAAGACTTACCTGCCGAGCGACAACGTGCTCATGATCGCGGTCGAGCTTGGCATGGCCAACCAATACGTCCGCGACCTTTCCGTGAACATCCAGCGCGGCATCCGCGAGCGCGTCCGTCGCGGCATCTTCTACGGCAAGGCACCGCTCGGATACATGAACGAGCCGACGCTCAGAACTATTGAACCGCATTCGGAGGACTTTCCGAAGCTCAAGCGCATCCTGGAGGAGTTCGCGGAAGGAAAATACTCCATGACTGGGATTCTCCGCGAAATGACGAGGGTTGGCCTTGTGGGCGGCCAGATGCGCCGAGGGCTTCGCCTCTCGTCTGTGAGCAACATGCTCCAAAATCCGTTCTACTACGGCGCGTTTTATCACAAAGGAGTGCTCCATCAAGGGAGCCACGTTCCGATGGTATCCAAAAAGACTTGGGATGAAATCCAGCGGGCGCGGGTTGCCGTCGCGAAGCCCCGACAGCGTCGGGGGGACAAAGGACTTGAGTTCCTCAACTTTGCGACGTGCGGCTCGTGCGGACACTGTATCACTGGAGAGCGCCACACCAAGAAGAGCGGCCTCCGCTTCTACTACTATCGTTGCACGCACAAGAACGCGAAACGCGGCTGCCAGAGCACTACGTTCATCCGTCAGGAAAAAGTCGCCGAGGAGGTTAAGCGCAACGTGCGCCTCGTCTCCCTTCCGGATGAGTGGAAGGAGCGTTTCCTCGCGAAGGTCGAAACATGGGAGGCGGAGGACTCCACTGCGAAGCAGACCCAGCTTGAGCGCCTGCGGGGCGAACAAGGGGCCTTGCGGGTGAAGATCGACCGGCTCAATGCCGCCTTCACCGACTGCTCAATCGACCTTGCGGAGTTCAAGGAACTCAAAAACCCCCTCGTTTCGAGGAAGGTCGAATTGGAGGCTCAAATCGCCTCCTTGGAGAAGACCCGGGCGAATCGGGTTGAACCCGTCCGGAACTGGATTTTAGAGGCCAATCACGGCGGAAAACTGCTTTCCGATGAAAATTTCGGAGAAATGAAGTTATTTCTCCGAAAGGTCGGGTTGAACCGCGTTTTTCGCGACCAAACCTTAACCGTTTCTTTCATAAAACCGTGGGATTCATTGGCCCAAACGGTCGAGTCAAGTTTTGCCGATAACGAGTTTCCTCACGGAAGTGAGAAATGGTGGAGGTGAGGGGAGTTGAACCCCTGTGCCCCGGGTCTTCATGCACAGCATCTACCTACATAGCGTCGGTTTGGATCTCGCCTCGGCAGGCGCGTGGACGCGCGCTCCTGCTTTGGCCAGCCATGGTTGAAGATACGGCGGCGAGGTCATGACGGCCCTCACCGCTATTCCTGCTGTCGACGCTTCCATCCACCAGCAGGAGTCGTGGTGGAAACGTGGCGGACATTAAGCCGCCATTAGCATTTCTTCGTTGTTGCCGTTTGTTTGTTTCGAAGGGGGATTTACGAGAGGCCTTCGGCTCTCGATAGGCAGCTGCGCACTCTAACCAAGGGTCGAATCCGGAACACCCCCAAAAGTGAAATTCCTTTGGGACTGCGATTCCCGACGTCAGTCGAGCGCAATCAAAGAACAGGAAGCACAGACGTTGCCGAAGCGCGCGCGGAACGCAAGCGCGCGGAAATTGGCACCGTGCTCCGGTTGTCGGTTTCCCCTTTAAGTAGGGGCGTGCCTCGTGCACGCCCGCGGGCGTGGGTAAGCCTCGCCCCTACAAGAAATTGCCATAACCCGAGAAGTGTTAGACTTCGATAAACGGTATCTCCGCCTCTTCGCGTTTATGCGTCTTCGCGCCTCTGCGTGAGACTCCGTTCGTTTACGTCGCGGCAAAACTCGAACATTTGCGCAGTGTCCTGATCGCGCTTTCCCCTTTGGGTAGGGGCGTGCCTCGTGCACGCCCGCGGGCGTGGGCAAGCCTCGCCCCTACAAGAAACCGGAGGGCGCAGTTCAGCGCATTGGGGTCAATGCGCTCCACCTCCACTGCCCGATGCCGGCTTACACCGTGCAGCCGCCTCGGTCGCACACGGTTTGTGCGACTTTGCGGCGGAGGGCGGTCGTGTTGAGCGGTTGCCAGCCGAGGAGCTTCCGCGCCTCGGAGAGTTGGCTGATGACGTCCTTCGGTTCCACGCAGACTTCGAGTAGACGGCGCGCGTGCGACTCAAAGCCCACGACGTAGTCGTTGACGTAGAGCACGGCGAGGTCGGTGTGCGCGGTGGCGCTGCCGGCCTTGGCGCGGGCTTTCATCGCGCGGAGCACGCCGCTTTCGGCGAGGTAGAGGTCGGCGATGATGTCGCTCAACGCGCCGAGCACTTCCTGTTCTTCGATGATCTTCTTGCCGAATTTTCGACCGGCGGTTCCGGCGAAAAGGAAGACGAGCTTCTTGGCGTTCGCGAGCGTCGCGAGGGCGTTCTTCAACACGTCGCCGGAGTCGGACGGGCCGCGGAGGAAGAGGCGCTTCAACGACAGCGCGAGCGCGGTCTTCATCAGCGGGAAGCGGTCGCGTTGGTCGCGGCGCATCAGTGTGGCGGGAATGAAGAGGCGATTGATTTCGTTGGTGCCTTCGAAAATGCGGTTGATGCGCGAGTCGCGCAGTGCGCGAGCGGCGGGGAATTCTTCGGTGAAGCCGAAGCCGCCGTGGATTTGGATGGATTCATCGGCCACTTCGAAACCGATTTCGGTGCAGCGGAATTTCAGCGCGGAGCACTCGATGGCGAATTCGTCCAACGCGCGCGGAAAGTTGGGCTTCATCGAGTCCAGCATTTCGCCGTGCTCGAACACTTCGTCGATCAGACCAGCGGTGCGATACGTGGCGCTCTCGGCGGCGTAAATCTTGCTAGCCATGCCGGCGAGTTTGTCCTGGATGAGCCCGAAGGAGCCGATGGGGCGGCCGAATTGGTGGCGCTCCATCGCGTATTTGGCGGAGTGGCGGATCTGGTCGCGCGCCGCGCCGACGACGCCAGCGGCGAGACTGTAGCGACCGAAATTCAAAATGTTGAAGGCGATGTAGGCACCCTTCCCTACTTCGCCCAACAAGTTCTCGACGGGCACGGCGACGTCTTCGAGGACGAGGCGGCGCGTGGAGGAGGTCTTGATGCCGAGTTTGTGTTCTTCCGCACCGGTCGAGACGCCGGGAAAATTCTTCTCCACAAGAAACGCGCTGACGTGTTCGCCGTCGACTTTGGCGAAGACGGTGAAGAGGTCGGCCCACGCGGCGTTGGTGATCCACATCTTCACGCCGTTGAGAATGTAATGTTTCCCGTCGGGGCTGAGCACGGCCTTCGTTTTCATGCCGAGCGCGTCGGAGCCGGAGCCTGCTTCGCTCAGGCAATACGCGGCCATCAACTCACCGGTCGCGAGGCGAGGGAGGTATTTCGCTTTTTGCTCGGGCGTGCCGAAATAGATCAACGGCTGCGAACCGATGCCGGAGTGCGCGCCGCAGGTGATGCCGAAGCCGCCGAGCCGCGAGAGTTGTTCACTGACGCCGATCGAGGCGCGCTTGTGCATGCCGAGGCCGCCGTGTTCTTCGGGAAATTCGATGGCGAGCAGGCCGAGCTCGCTCGCTTGCTTAAACAACTTCAACGCGAGTCCGTCCTCTTGGTGTTCCAACGCGTCGAGGCGTGGCAGCACTTCCTTTTCCATGAAGCGCGCTGCTGTCTCCGACATTTGTTTTTCTTCGAGCGACAAATCTTCGCGCGTGAAGACGCTGGATGGATCGGTTTCTTCGAGGAGAAAATTGGCGCCGGTGAGACGTTCGGGAAGTTTGCTGGTCGTTGACATAGGAGCTGGAGTTTAGGGTTGCGAGCGGGTGGGTGCGTGAAAATCAAAGGCCGAGTCGTTCGGCGAGAACCTCGGCGACGTCGAGCACGCGGGCTTCGCTGCCGCAGGCGGCGACGCCGTCGCTCATCATCGTGAGGCAAAATGGGCAGCCGACGGCGACGGTCTTCGCGCCGGTGGCGAGGGCTTCTTTGGCGCGCTCGGTGGAGACGCGTTGCGCGGGTTCTTCCTCCATCCACATGCGACCGCCGCCCGCGCCGCAGCAGAGGGTTTTTTCTTCGCGGCGCGCCATTTCGACGATGTTGCCGCCGGTGGCACCGTCGCCGAGGGCGGTGCGCAACACTTCGCGCGGGGCGGCGTGAATACCGTTCACGCGCGCGAGGTAACACGGGTCGTGATACGTGAGCGGTTCCGTTGCCGCCGCCGTGTCCGCGGGCATCTTCAACCGACCGTCGACGAGCAGACTTTCGATGAACTGCGTGTGATGCTGCACTTCGAACTCGCCGCCGAATTGCGGGTAATCCTTCAGGAAGACGTTCACGCAATGCGGGCAATGCGCGATGATGCGACGCACTTTGTATTTTTGCAGCGTGGCGATGTTGGCGGTGGCGAGTTCCTGAAAGAGAAATTCGTCGCCGAGCCGCCGCGCGGAATCGCCGGTGCATTTTTCCTCAGTGCCGAGAATCGCGAAGTTCACGCCGGCGGCGTTGAGCAATTTTACCACCGCGCGCGCCACGCGTTGCGCGCGGCGGTCGTAGGAGGCCGCGCAGCCGATCCAGTAGAGCACCTCGAAGTTGGGGTTCTCTTTGACGGTGGGCGCTTGGTAAGTGGCGGGATTAGCGGTCATGCGGGCGGTGCTTGGCTGTGGGGATTTTGATTGAGCGACGCAGTCCACGCAGCGCGCTCGTTGACGGGGAGGCCCCAGGGATTGGCGGCGGATTGCATGCGGCGGAGCGCGGTCGCGGCGGTGCCGCTGAGTCCGCCTTCGCTCACGAGGTGGCGGCGCATATCGACGATGAGCGCGACTTGGTCGATGCGCACGGGGCAGACTTCGACGCAGGCGTTGCAAGTGGTGCACGACCACAGCGTTTCGGCTTTGATTGTTTCCTCGTGCATCGCGGGCGCTTTGCCACCGGCGGCGGCGGTTTTTTCGAGCAACCCGCGCAAATCTTGCACGACGGCTTTTGGCGAGAGCGGCTTGCCCATCAAATAGGCGGGGCACGCCTCCTCGCAACGGCCGCATTCCATACACGCGTCGAGGCTAAGAAGTTGTTGTTGCGTGAAGTGGCGGATGTCGCTGACGCCGATGCGTTCGGTTGCTTCGACTTCCTCCATCGTCACTGGGCGCAATTGCCCGAGCGACGGCGCCGCGAGAAACAAATTCATCGGACCGGTGATGAAGTGCAGCAGGCGCGTGAAGGGGATCGATGCGATAAAACCGAAGACGAGCAACGCGTGAATCCACCACACCGCAAAGTGCGCGGTGCGCGCGTCGGCGACGGTCAGGTTGGAGA
The DNA here is from genome assembly GCA_030681265.1 of Candidatus Didemnitutus sp. Classification (GTDB taxonomy): domain Bacteria; phylum Verrucomicrobiota; class Verrucomicrobiia; order Opitutales; family Opitutaceae; genus Didemnitutus. The sequence continues at coordinate 6,903 of JAUXXD010000093.1, forward strand.
AAAGTTTCGCGACGCCCAAGCCGACCGGCGAACACCACGCGGCGATACCTTCGGGTTGTTGCCAGAGGATGCGCAGCCCTTCGACGAGGTAGCCGGTGATGCCGAGCGCGATGAACGACAATAGCACATACCAATCCGTCGTGCGGTGACCGACACTCGCGGGGCGTTTGATGCGGCGCCACAAAAAGTAGGTGCAGCCGGCGATGAAAAACAGCCCGAAGACATCGAGCGTGAACTCGTAGATCACGTAGTAGGCGCCACGGTGAAAACTGAGCTCCGGCGAAATCATCGCCGCGAGGTGGTCGATCTCGAGCAGCGTCGTGCCGAGCAGGAGCATCATGAAGCCGGCGAACATCACGATGTGTGCCGAGCCCGCGAGACCGCGGCCGCGCACACGTTGTTGTCCGAGCCCTTCGACCAGCACGCGCCGCGCCCCGGGGCGGAATCTCGTCCACATCGCGCCGAGGCCGCCGCGCAGTGATTGCAGGAGATTGATCGGCTGTCCGAGGCGCCACAAACGATAGCGCCGCCACAGGCCGTAGCCGAAGATCACCATCGACAACACCGCGATGACGTAGAACACCGCCTGCGACGAGGGCGGGATATTGCCGAAAGTCTCGCGGGTGGCGGTTTCCATGGCTGGTGGGTGCGTGGGTGGGCGTTACAGTTTTCCCATCATCTCCGGCACGGCTTCATAGACGTCGGCCACGAGGCCGTAATCGGAGACTTCGAAAATGGCGGCGTCGGGATCCTTGTTGATCGCGACGATCACCTTCGTGTCCTTCATGCCCGCCATGTGCTGGATCGCGCAAGAAATGCCGAGCGCGATGTAGAGATCGGGCGCGACAACTTTGCCGGTCTGGCCGATTTGCAACGAATTCGGCGTGATGCCCGCATCGACCAGCGCGCGCGACGAGCCGACGGCGGCACCGAGTTTATCGGCGAGGCCACCGACGAGGCGCTCGAAGTCCTCGGCGTTTTTCAAGGCGCGACCACCGGAGACAACAATGCGCGCTTCGGTCGGGTCGGGGCGTCCGGCGGCTTTTGTTTCGCAGCTGTTGAATTCGATCAGCGACGGCAAAGCCGCCCCATCGAGCGTGACCGCGGAAACCGGCGACGCCGAAGCGGTGGCGGCGGGGGCGTCGAAGGCCGCGCTGCGCACCGTGAGAAATTTAATCGCGCCCGCGAGACGGACGGTGGCAATGACGTTACCCGCGAACATCACGCGGCGGAACGTGAGACCCTCGGCATCCTGGGCCAAACCGATGACATCGCTGACCATCGCGGCGTCGAGCAACGCGGCGGCGCGCGGCAGCACGTCTTTGCTAAACGTCGAAGCAGCCGCGACGACGTAATCGGCCCGGCGCTCCTTCACGACTTGGGCGATGACGTGCGCATAGCGGTCGGCGAGTGGCTCTTTCAACGCGGCGTGGTCGGCGGTGAGCACGGCGGCGGCACCGTAGTTGGCGGCGGCGGCGGCGACGGCCGCGAGATTTTCCCCGAGCACGAGCACTTCAAATGTGCCGGAGTCGGGCGCAGCGAGGTCGCGCGCACAAGCGGCGGCGGCACCGGTGGCGAGCTTGAGCTGCCCTTGGGAATGTTCGGCAATAACGAGAATCTTGGACATGGGGCGGCGGGTTAGAGGACTTTGGCTTCTTGGCGGAGGCGCTGGATGAGTTCGTCCACGGTTTTGACTTTGATGCCGCCTTTGCGCGCGGGTGGCGTTTCGAGTTTCAGCACCGTGGTGCGCGAAGTGGCGTCGACGCCGAGGTCGGCGAGCGCGATTTCTTCGAGCGGCTTTTTCTTCGCCTTCATGATGCCCGGCAATGAAACATAACGCGGCTCGTTGAGGCGGAGGTCGGCGGTCAACACGGCGGGCAGTGCAACCGTGACGGTTTCGATGCCGGCGTCGGTTTCGCGGCTGCACTTGAAGCGCTGGTTGCCGGCGAGCGGTTCGAGTTTGGAAACGAAGGTGGCTTGCGCGATGCCGAGCAGCGCGGCGAGCATTTGACCGGCCTGGTTGGAGTCGTCGTCGATCGCCTGCTTACCCAAGAACACCAGTTCGGGTTTTTCCTTCTGGTGGAAAGCCGCGAGCACTTTCGCGACCGCGAGCGAGTCGAGCGCGGTGGCGCTCTTGATCAACACGGCGCGATCCGCGCCCATGGCGAGACCGGTGCGGAGTTGTTCGACACATTCCTCGCCGCCGATGCTGACGGCGATGATCTCCGCCGCGCCGAGTTGGTCGCGCAGGCGCAACGCCTCTTCGAGCGCGATGGCATCGAAGGGATTAACGGCGAACTTGACGCCATCGGTGTCGATGCCGGAGCCATCAGCGAGCAGACGGATGCGGGTATCGGGATCGGGGACGCGTTTAAGGGGGACGATAATTTTCATACGAGCGAGAACGACAAGAATTACAAAGGAGAGCGGACTTCAGCAAGTCACATGGTCGATTCGCGCCCGCGCACGCCGAGATAATTTTCGATGCACCGGCTGTGGTGCAGGAGCGATGAGGTTAGCCATGGAGGACGAGACAGAAAGTGAGGGAACCGCTGCGCGAAGCAGGGGCGACAACGCTCGACCAAGGGCAAACGCCACCGCAAAGAAACAGAAAAGCCGCCCTGCGATGGGCCGCAAGCGAAATTTCGCTGGCCAACAAGAAGGCAATTTAAGCCAATAAGTTGCGCGAGCGTGTTTGGCGAATTATTTAGCCGTGAGGGGCACGCGGCGAATTTCCAACCATAGCGTGCAGCACTACGGATTTACTGCCACGCGCAACGGCTCGGAAACCTTGCCGCGGTCATCGCGGGCTGCGATGCGGAATTCGTAGAGGCGGCCGCGGGGCAGGACAATTTCCACGCTCCACTGCTGGTCGTTCATGCGCCGGGAGATGGCGGGCACCACCTGCAAAGGTTGGTCAGCGGCATCGTATTGGCAGGTGGCGTCGATCGCTTCGATCACGGAGTCTCCGAGCACGACCACTTCCACCACGATACGGTAGCGCCATTGACCGTAAGGTTCGGCGCGGCTGGCGAGGTAGCGGACTTGAGGCACATCGGTCGCGGCAGTGGCGGTGGAGGCCGCGATCTTCGCTACGGTTGAGCCGGCTTGAATCGGGGCGCGGCGATGCACGGGCGAAGGCACATGGACGCCCTCCACGGTGGAAGGCGTGGCGTTATAGACCAAATTGTAGCCGGTCGCGAAGGCGGGCGTGTAGCCGAGCAAGTCGGTGCCACCGTCGCCGTCGAAATCGCCGGCGAGGAATACGCGTTGCTCCGGAAAATCGCCCCCGGCGGTCAGGCGCGGTGCGACGGGGTTGCGCGCGATGCGGCGATAATCAGCGCCGGGGTAAATACGCAGGCCGTTGCGCCCACTGATGCCGATGTCGAGGCGTCCATCGCGATTGAAATCGCCCACGGTGATCGACGCGGTGCCGAGGCCGAGGCCGTATTCCAAGCTGATCAAATCCCACGGATCTTCCCATCCCGCGCGTCCCGCGGAGCCATAAACGACGCGCACGCGTTCGCCGTGTTCGGCATCGTTGTCAGTGAGTATCAGGTCGTCGCGGCCGTCGCGGTCGAGATCGGCGACGAGCAAGTCGCGCGCGAAATCGTCGCGGCCGCCGACAGGCCAGAGGAAGGGCTTGGTTACGCCACGCTGATTGAAATACATCCACGCGCCAGTGCTGCGGCCCTTGTGTTCCGTGGTGATCGCCAGATCGGTGAACCCGTCGCCGTCGAAATCGCCGGCCGCAATCCGCGTGATGCGGTCGAATCGCACCTGATAGGGGTCGCCGGCCTCTGTCACGCCGCTGTGCGCAATACGCAGCAAGCGGAACGTATCGAAACCCTCAATAATCGCCACGCCACTTGCCAGCGCGCCGGTGAAAAACCGTCCCGCCGCCAACCCCCGCACCGGCGCGGTGGCGCGATACGCCGCTGCGGTCGGCAAAAAATTTCCTGCCGCCGTGCCGTAAAACACCTGCACCATCGGACCGCCGGAAACAATCAGATCCGTCTCGCCATTGTTATCGAAATCCGTGGCGACCACGAATTCCGGCACGAATCCCCCCAGGCTCGCGAGGTCGAGTTTGTCGCCCGCGATGAAGCCCTGTTGTTCGTCGCGCGTGTAGAGGACGACACCATCTTCGATTGCGGCAAAGCCGCGCACGCGTCCCGCCGAGTAAAGGAGCGCCGTGCGCAACGGCGGACGCGAAGTGGGGATGCCGGCTACGCCTTTGAAATTAAACTGCGCCAGTGGCAACATCGCGGTGTTGAATCGCACCGGAGTATTCTGATCGGTGCGCGGCAGTCGTTCGAGCCACGCCTCTCCCACGGTCGCGCCGCGCGCGGGACGCGGTAATTCCAAACCACGCGGCAGCGGTTCCGGCACTGGCGTGACTGCGGCCTCGGTCGGCGCAACGTCGGCGGGGGCCTCGGTTTCGGTGGTCTCAGGGGCCGTGTGCTCTGAAACGCGCACCGGGCGCACCCGCGAAAGTTCGACCCACTCGTCGTAAGTTTCGTCGGCACCCTCGTAAGCGACGAAGCAGCGCGTCGGCTCCACTTTGACGACGATCGCCCGGTGGTTGAAACCGGATTTCTCCACCACGACGCGCAGTCCCGGACGCCAGTCCACGGCCGCGAAAGACGACACTGCGCCCAACGCGGCGATCATCACGCACCCGGTGTTTCGCAAAAAGGATCGAAGCAACATGCCGTGCGAGATTGGCAAACGCCCCCATGCGGGCGAATCAAATCTGCAACTGCGTTGCGTGTGCCTCAACCCTACGTCGCGTTGGTCAGTTCGTCGTAGACCACGCCCAAATTAATCGGCAACCGGCTGTTTTGCTCGACGCGGAAATCGGGGAATTGGTCGAAGTTCTGCCGTGTCACGATTTCGGCCTTCGATTTGCCGTCGCGCAGGTCGGCTTCCACTTGCTCAACTACCGCGGTCAGAAAATCGCGCATCACGAGCACATCGGCGGTCGTGCCGGTGACGCCGAAGGCGGGCTTGCCGTGGCCGAGCACGAAAAGCGTGTCCGCCGAGTAAGTCGTCGCGATCGTCTCCAGCACTTGAATCCACGATCGCACGCGGCATCCGCCGGCGCGATCCGTGACGGGATACGTGCGATTAAAGACCAAGTCGCCCAAATGCACGACGTTGGCGCGCTCGCAATGCACCACGATGTCGCCGCCCGTGTGCGCGGGCCCGAAGTAGCGCGCGGACACGGTCTCGTCGCCGGCGTCCATTTTCCATGACTCGGCAAACAGTGCCTCCGCTACGGTGGGCGCGGGCGCGTTTGGGTTGCGCGCTGCCGCGGCCAGTTGCAATGCCGGCACGGCTTCATGGGCGACGAGTTGCCGCGCAAAGGGGCGCATTGTGGCGTTGCCGCCGGTGTGGTCGCCGTGGTGGTGCGTGTTGATCACCGCGTCGATCAGGCGTCCTTCGCGCTCTGGCCATTCCTGAAGAAAGCGCGTGGCTGCGTCCGCGAATTGCGTATCGACCACGACCAGCGCGTCCGCGTTGGCCAGCCAGCCGATGGTGCCGCCGCGCGCGGTGAATATCCCCACGCCGCGCCGCAAGGGCGTGAATTGCACGCGGAGCGGCGGTGGCGTTGCCGGCGTCGGTGCGGCCACCTGACCAAACACCTTGCCCCCCGCCAGGCAGCCCCACGAAACCGCAGCAGTGCCCGTGACCAAAAAATCTCGGCGATTCATCGCACCAAACCTACCCGCGCCGCGCGCCGCCGCCAGTCCATTTCCGAAATATCCCGTAACCTTACCGCCCCGCCACGGTTCTCTCTTCCACGCACCCCATGATCCCGCACCATGCCTCCCGTCGTCTCATCCCTCGAAATCCCTGTTCCTTCCGCGGCAAGTTGCGTTAACTTCCCAGACACCTTGGAAGCCACGGACCACGAACTCATGATCGCCGTGCGAGCGGGCGAAGTTGCCCGACTCGGCGATCTTTTCGAGCGCTACCAACTGCGGCTCTACAGCTTTTTCCTGCGCATGACCAACCAGCCAACCACGAGCGAGGATATGGTGCAGATCGTGTTCTACCGGATTCTCAAATACCGCCACACCTACCGCGACGAAGGTAAATTCACCGCCTGGATCTACCACCTCGCCCGCAAAGTCGCCGCCGACCACTTCCGCAAAAATGCCAAAATCCCCGCGCCCACCGACCCGACCGATTTGCACGCACATCCCGATTCCAATCCCACGCCCGATCACCAAGCCACCCACGCCGACGATCTCCAGCTTCTCCGCGTCGCCCTCACCCGCCTCCCCGTCGAACACCGCGAAGTCCTCGTGCTCTCCCGCCTGCAAAACATCGAGCAAAAGGAAATCGCCCGTCTCCTCGATACCACCGTCGGCGCCGTCAAGGTCCGCGTTCACCGCGCGCTGAAAGAACTGCGCGATGTCTATTGCAGAATCCGCCGCGAATCCGCCGCCTAACCTCCACCCGCCCACCGCCATGAACTGCCAACGCGTCCAAGATAACTTCGTCGATTACCAAGACGGCACCCTGCCGCTCGATGACGCTGCGTCAATGCGCGCCCACCTCGCCTCCTGCCCCGTCTGCCAACGCGAGTGGTCCGCCCTCCAGGAACTTACCCGCCAACTCGACGAACTCCCCGCCGAACAACCCAGCCCGCGCCTGCGCGAACAATTCTACGCCATGCTCGAGACGCACCAACGCGACCTCGACTCCCCCAGCCCGTTCGCCCTCGCCCGCAACCACCTCGATCGCTTCTGCGCCGCCCTCCTCCCCGACCGCCCCGCGCTCCAATTCGCCTTCACGCTCACGCTGCTCGTCCTCGGCCTTTTCGCCGGCGCCCGCTTCCTCGCGCCGCCAGCGCTTGTCTCGCCCGCTGACGACACCGCCCGCACCGAACTCGCCGCGCTCCGCGCCCAAGTCGACGGCATGGGCCGCCTCGTCACCTATTCCTTGCTCCAACAAAAATCCACCAGCGAGCGCCTCCAAAGCATCCTCGCCACGATGGACCTGCCCAATCCCGACCGCAAAGTCCTCAGCGATCTCGTCGGTGCGCTCGCCTTCGATCCGTCGCTCAACGTCCGCCTCTCCGCCGTCGAAGCCCTCGCCCTCCACACCGACGACGACCTCGTCCGCGCCGGCCTCCTCGCCGCTCTCCCGCGCGAATCCGCGCCACTGGTGCAACTCGCCATGATCGAACTCCTCACCAGCGCCCGCGAATACGCTGCCGCACCAATCTTCGAGCAACTCAGTCGCGACGAAAACGCCGACAAAAACGTCCGCGACGCCGCCAAGCGCGCCCTCGCCACGCTGCGCACTCCCCTTCCCGCGGAAAACCAACCCACCAATGCTCAGTCCCCGGCCCCGGCTCGCACCAAGACCGCCTGAGTTCTCCTCCACTCCACTTAAACGCTAATGAACACCGCTCCCTCCACCTTCCTCCGCGCCGCGCTCGTCTTACTGACGCTCGCCTGCACCACCGTCAGCCTCACCGCCTCCGACAAGGCCTCCCGCATCAAATTCAGCGATCCCGCCAAGCCGGGCTTGCTCAAACTCTCGCTCCCGTGGGCCGACGTCAAAATCACCGGCACCGACGGCGACGAAGTAGTTGTCACCTCCACGCTCGCACAAAAGCAGACGAAGCACCAAATCGACAAAGACGGCTTCCGCCGCCTCGACGACGACGTCACTTTCGAACTCAACGAGAAAAACAACGTCGTCACTCTCGCCATCGCCGGGGAACACCACTGGTCGTCACACGGCACCGAGTTCACTATCCAGGTCCCGCGCAACACCAACCTCATCGTTCGCACCCAGGCCGGCGGCAACATCACCATCAAGAACATCGATGGTGATATCGACGTGAACGGCATGAACGGCGAAATCTCCCTCACCGACATCGGCAGCTCCGCCGTGGTGAACACGATGAACGGCGAAGTCGTCGCCACCTTCCGCCGCGCGCCGACCAAACCCGTCTCCATCACCTCGATGAACGGCGAAATCGATCTGCGACTGCCCGCCGACACCAAGGCCAACCTCCGCCTCCGCACTCACAATGGCAGCGTGCGCACCAACTTCGGCGAAGACGCTCTCGTCACCAAGACCGTGGATCTGCGCGGTCCCTCCGACGCCACTTCACCGGAAGCCCAGGAAGTCGCGCTGGCCGTCCGCGAAGCCCTGCAAACCGCCCGCGAAGTCGTCCGCGAAGTCGTCCGCGAAGTCTCGTCCGAAATCAACCGCGTCTCCGAAGAGATGGATCAAGTCGCCCCCGCCGCTCCGGCCGCACCGCGCATCACCGTCCGCGCCCCGCGCGCGCCGAAATATCCGAGCCACGGTGGCAAATCCATCACCGGCGCCCTCAACGGTGGCGGCGTTGACATCTCACTCTCTTCCATGAACGGCTCGATCACCTTGCGCAAAACGAACTGAGTCTCGCCGGGTCGCTTTCGCGCCGATCGCGCGGACAACTTTACGCCGGTGGCCACACGCCACCGGCTTTTTCATACCCCGCTCACGCCGCCGGACGCCAACGGCGTCACGCTGGTCTCGCCACCGTCCAACGTCGCAAACTCCTCCGCGCCCACGCCGTATTTATCCCGCGCAATTGCGAGATCGCGCACCGGCGCGTCGATCCCCTCGTCGGTCAGTTGAAACGCGCCGAAGTGCATGCCCATGCTCCGCCGCGCGCCGAGCGCGAGGTGTGCGCGCACCGCTTCTTCAGGATTCACGTGCACCGGCGCCATGAACCAACGCGGTTCGTAAGCGCCGACCGGCAACAACGCCAACGCCGGCGCCCCGAGCCGGGCGCGAATCTCGGCAAAGTGCGGCCCCCAACCGGAATCACCGCAAAAATACACCGCGCCTCGCGGCGTGCGCAGATGAAACCCGCCCCACAACGAACGACACCGATCCCACGGCGAGCGCGCGGCAAAATGTTGCGCGGGCGTGCAGGTGATTTCGAGATCGGCCGCCGCTCCGCACGCGTGCGCCTGCCACCAATCGAGCTCGACCACGTTGCCCACGCCGCGTTTTTCCAGCCAGCGCTGGTTGCCCAACGTCGTCACGAGCAACGGCCGCCGCTCGCGCGCCAGCCAGCGCAGGCTCGGCAGGTCGAGGTGGTCGTAGTGATTGTGCGTGACGAGCACGATGTCGATCGCCGGCAGCTCCGCCAGCGCCAGCGCCGCCGGCCGCACGCGCCGCGGACCCAGTCGCCCAAAGGGTCCGACGCATTGCGAAAAAACCGGATCGGTCAGCACGGTGACGCCCGCGAATTGCAGCAGAAACGTCGCGTGCCCGATAAATGTCACCGCCACCGATTCGGGTGCGACCGTGCTCGGCCAAACCGGTTTGGGTGGCGCGGGTAATTGGCGCGGCCACGGGGTGCCGCGGCGCAAAAAATTTTGCTCCCACCACCAGCGTGGCAGTGCAAAAAACGACCGCGCCTGCGGTTGGCCGGGCGGATTAAAAAACCGCGCGCCATCGCAATGATCGCTGACCGGAAACCGCGGCGTCGCTCCCATGGCGATTTACGAAGCGTCCGGCAGCTTCGCGCGCGCTTGTTTCCAGAATTCAAGGAGCGAACGGAAGTCCTGTTCCTTCGTGCTGCTGTGGATCACGTAGTCGTAACTGCTGCGCTCGGCCATTTCGAATTCCGCACTTTGCAACCGCCGTTCCAACTCCTCCGCGCTGACCGCACCGCGGCCCTGCAAGCGTTCGCGGAGCACATCCAGTGAATCCGGCGCAACAAACATCGTGATGAGCCGTCCGCGCAGAGCAGGCAGCGTTTCCGCCGCCGCGCGGATACTGCGCACGCCTTGCACATCGATGTTCATCACCAAACCCGTGTGCGGCAACCGACCGAGCACGGCCGATTTCAACGTCCCGTAACGGTAGCGTTTGTGCACCCACGCCCATTCCAGAAAATCACCCGCCGCGAGCTTCGCGTCGAATTCCGCTTCGCTGAGAAAATGATAATCGCGGCCCGCGACTTCGTTGGGGCGCGGCGGACGCGTCGTGGCGGTGACGACGCGCTCAAACCCGGGCACCTCGCGCACGAGCCGGTCGCAGAGCGTGCTTTTGCCCACGCCCGCCGGTCCGGCGAAGATGAGGAGCACGTGCGGAGCATCAGCCATGGCTCAGTAAGTAAACGCCGCCACCGTCGTGACGAGCCCGTAAGCGAGCAACACCGCACCCGTCACGCGCGGACGGTTGGGTTGGCGGAACAACCACTCGAACGCATCACGCAACCGATACGGCGCCGCCGCGAGATAGAGCGCGGCGGTGATTGCCACGTAAACCGCGACGACCATCAGCAAGCGTTGGGGTAAGTGCCATTCCATGTAGGCGGCTTGCAACATCGGCTCGGCGAGGAGCAGCGCGATGATGCTCAGGCCGCGCACCGCAAGAAAATCGGGCGCGTAGATGAAGGCCAGCACCGCGAGCGCGCCGAAACCGAGCATCACTGGCAGCGGGCTTTGAAAGAAAATCAAGTCGGCCTCACCGAGTCGCGAGATACGCCAGAGAAACCCCAGCGCGCCCGCACCGAAAAACAACCACGCCCCGCGCTGCGAACGCGGCAGCGCTTTTGCCGTGGAGCTGACCTTCACCCCGCCGCCCAAGAGTAGCGCGCCGAGGAGGACGAGGAAGAGACCACCGAGCAAGGTTGCGAGAAAGAGGGACATCTGGGAAGTGACGAGTGAGGAGGGCGGAGTGACAAGAAAATGTAACGCGCGGGCAAAGTCATGACAAGAATCGGCGCCCCTTGTCACTCTTCCCCTTGCGCTGATCACGCATCCCTCGTCACTCCGTTCAGTTCCAACTCGCCGTAGAGCACGGCGGTGGAGGCGCGGTCGATGCGGACGGGGACGAGCTCGCCGATGAGGCGCTCGGTGGCGGCGAAATGCACGATGCGGTTGCCGCGCGTGCGGCCCATGTAGCTGAACCCTCGCTTGTCCGGCCCTTCGACAAGCACTTCCTGCACGGTGCCGAGCAGCGTCGCGTTGCGGCGGTCGGAATTTTTCTGGAGAATCTGCAACAGGATGCGGTTGCGCTCCTCCTTCACTTCGTCGGGCGTTTGATCCACCATGTCGGCAGCGGGCGTGCCGGAGCGGATCGAGTATTTGAAGATGTAGGCCATGTCGTAGTTGCAGGCCTCGAAGAGTTCGCGCGTTTGCTGAAACTCTTCGTCCGTCTCGCCGGGGAAACCGACGATGATGTCGGTGGAAAAATACATGTCGGGCCGCACGCGGCGCAGGTCGTCGACGATCTGCCGGTAACGCTCGCGGGTGTAGGGGCGGTTCATCGCGCGCAGGATGCGGTCGCTGCCCGATTGCAGCGGCAAGTGCACGTATTCGCAGAGTTTTTCCAGCCGTCCGTAGGCTTGGATAAGGTCGTCCTTGAAGCCGCGCGGGTGCGGCGAGGTGAAGCGGATGCGCTGGAGGCCGGGGATGGCGTTGACGCGCTCAAGCAGTTGCACGAAGGGCGTGACGCCGCCCGTGTGCGTGTAGTCGCGGCGGCCATAGCTGGTGACGATCTGGCCGAGCAACGTGATCTCGCGCACGCCGCGCGCGGCGAGTTCTTCGCATTCGCGCACGATCTCGTCCATCGGCCGCGAACGTTCGTCGCCGCGCGTCTTCGGCACGATGCAGAACGCGCAATCCATGTTGCAGCCCTGTTGAATCGACACGAACGCGGTGACCTGCCGGTCTTCGAGCACGTGTTCGCGAATGGTGTTCTGCGAACCGGCTTCCTCGGCGATGTCGATAATCGTGCTCGCCAGCGGCGCGCCGGCGTCCTGCGCGGCGCGCAGGTTGTCGAGGTAGTCGGGGACTTGGTGAAACTTCTGCGTGCCGACGATCAAATCGACGTCGGGGAGCGCATCGAGCAGCTCCGCGCCGCGGTTTTGCGCCATGCAACCGAGGATCCCGAGCACGAAGCGCGGGTTGCGCTTTTTTTTATGCGCGACGTGGACGGCTTTGCCGATGGCCTTTTGCTCGGCCATGTCGCGCACGCTGCAGGTGTTGAGCAACATGACGTCGCAGGCGTTCTCGTCATCGACCATGCGGTAGCCGCGGGCGCGGAGCATGGCCGCCACGGCCTCGCTGTCGCGCTCGTTCATTTGGCACCCGTAGGTCTTGATGAATACCCGGTTCATGTTCGCTGGAGGGGTCTAACTAGACGCCATGCCCCCACGGTCAACGCGGGAAAACAAAACGGACAGGAGCGCGGGGCCCCTGTCCGTGAAAATCTGCGTTAATTGCGGCGTGGCTTATTTTTTGCCCTGATCGTGCGGCACGGTGACAGTGACCGTCGCCGTGCTGACGTTTTCGGCGAAATCCGTGGCGCTCACCGTGATGGTGTAGACGCGGCCGGAGTTCTTGCCGAGGCGCTTGGCGCGCAATTGCAGCGACATCGGGCCGGTGATGACCCAATCGCCGAAATCCGGTTCATTGCTCGTCACGGAAACGATCTGCACGACGGGGTTTGGCGTGGTTTCGTCAGTGACGTCGGCGGTAAGTTGCACGTCAACCATCTTGTTGTTGGGCGACCAGAGCGTGTTCGGCGTGGCCGTGAGGGAATTAAACACCGGCGGTGTTTCGTCGAGCAGGGAGCTGAAAAACAGCGGGGGGAACTCCACGAGGAACGCTTCGCGGCCACCGTTGTAGGTCGCGAAACCGTAGAGCAGCGTCGCGTCCTGCGAGATGCCGAAGATGCGCGGCTCGGTGCGGCCCTGCATGTCGACGTTGGCCGCCGCGAGGAGTTCGCTCAGCAGCGTCCAGCCGTGCTGGTTGAGAATACCCGTGTCGGAGCCGGTCGCCGGGGACCAAAGCGGCGTAACGACGACTTCGGCGTTGGCCGACATGCCGGCGAAGTTCGAGCCGACGAAATCCGGTCCGGGCATGCCGAGACGTTGGAAAACCGCGCCGTCTTTCCAGAGGACAATCTCGCCGTTGGGATATTCCGGTGAATTGGCGTTGCCCATCACGATGCGACCGTCAGCCGAGACCGCGAGAGCGTCATTGACCGTGCCGCCGGGCAGCAAGGGCAGTTCAGTAATGCCCTGGCCGTGCGTGTAGATGAAGCCGCGCTTGTCGGGATAGCCCCAATTTTTAGTGGCGACCATCACGGAGCCGTCGGCGGAAGCGCCACGACCGGCCGGAACGGCTTCAATCGTGTTCGCGGGCGACGGGACGCGTGTCGTGCCTTCGCTGGCGGTCCAGCGCCACGCGAATCCGAGGAAGGGCGGCGTGGCTTCGTAATCGAAACCATAGACGATCGAACCGTCGGACGAGAGCGCGTTGGCGGCCGAGTTCCAATAACCGGAATCGGCGGCGCGCGGCAGCATCATTAACGTGTTGCCGTTATTCAAGTGGAGGGCGCCCCCGCGGCTGTTGTTGGTTGCCGAGAGCCGGGAGCGGCTGGCAATCACGGTGCCGTCGCGCGAAATCGCCGAACCGGACACAAACGGGCCGGGATTGGTGGTGGTGATCAAGCTCGGCAACGCCTGCAGCCCGCCGGAGGGCGTCCAGCGGATCACCGTGTCGGAAAAATTGGAATTCGGGCCCTGCGTGCCACCGCCGACGGCGATGATGCCGGCCGGCGTGCGTGTGGCGTCGCGAATTTCCGAATAAGTAATGCCGCCCGGCAAATCACCAATCGGGTAGAATTGAATTTGACTGAAGCCCAACGCGGGAACCGCCGCGAGGACGAGCGCCACAAATGCCCGCAAGCGCGGGATGGGGTAATGTGTGTTCATAGACAGGCAGTTAACCCGCATTTCTCGCCGCGCACAACTATTGAATCCTGGGGAAATCCCTGAAATTACTGATGCTTATCTGCACCGGACCCATCGCTGAAAATTCATCCGCGAAAAATTGTCGCGGCGACTCGTGGAAAAAGATTTCGACCACCGCCATTCACCCAATACTCGTCGAACTCCGATGTTCGCCCCACTGCGCCTTGTTCTGCTTTGTCCGCTGCTATTCGCCACTGCATGGGCGCAGTCGAAGAGCAAACCCGCCGAACCGGAGCCGACCCTCGATCTCGGGGCGCTCTACCAGCAGGGCAAGGCACTCTTCGACAATTACGCGCCGGACGAAATCAAACGCGACTACCGCTTCCCGACGCGCGAGGAATTCAACTCCTTCGCCGCGCGCTTACAGGCGGCGTTGGAAGGCTCCGATCTCGCGGCCCTCGCGGAGTTCGCACCGGAAATGCGGGACGCCTTGCGGGCGCTGCCGTTCTTTCCGGGATACGAACACTACACCGAGTGGCTCACGGAGCGGCTCGATTACGCGGAAGCGGCCGCGCTCGCGGTCCGGCGTCCCGCCACTCCACCGCCCACAACCAAGAAGCCCGCACCGAGTCGGCCGGTTGCGCCCACCCCGTCACCCACGCCACCGCCGACCACGGCGCCGCGCCCGACCGTCGCCGCGCCGGTGATTCCGCATTACGATTTGTGGTTGGCGCGGGTAAAGTCCCGCCCAGTGCCACCGCGCGCCGCCGCGTTGTTGCCCCGCGTGCGTCCGCCGTTTACCGCAGAAGGCGTGTCCGCTGCACTGCTTTGGTTGGCCGAAGCGGAATCCAGCTTCAACCCCGCCGCCGTCAGTCCGGTGGGCGCCAAAGGCCTTTTTCAACTCATGCCCGCCACCGCGCGCGAACTCGGCTTGAGCACCACGTTGCCCGACGAACGCGGTCATCCCGAGAAAAACGCCGGTGCCGCCGCCCGCTATTTGAAGCAACTCCACACGCGCTTCGGCGACTGGCCGCTCGCGCTCGCCGCTTACAACGCCGGTCCGGGTCGCGTGCAACGCCTGCTCACCGCGCGCAAAGGCAAAACCTTCGCCGATATTGCCGACCACCTGCCATCCGAGACACGCATGTATGTGCCGAAGGTGCTCGCACTGCTCAAGGTGCGTGCGGGGGTCGATCCCGGACAATTGCCGTCGCCGCACCGTTAAGCGCGCAGGCGCACTCGGTTTCTGTTCGCCAGTCGCGAGTGCCGCGATTTGCTGGGTGCCGTCATGGGATTCCTCGACCGCTTCATCGCCAAGAAAACTCCGGCCCAACCTGCGCCCGCGCCCCTCCCACCGGTCGCGCCCGCCGAGTCGAAACCCGCCGCTGCGGGCGGCGTGTTGCCACAACTGGCGGAGGCCCGCGCAAAGTTGCAGGCACGCGATTTGCCCGCCGCCCTCGCCATCTACGAAACCGTGCTGGCCAACTCCGGCGCCCGCCCCGATGTGCTGCTGACGATTTCCGCCGACCTCGGCACGCACGGTCACGTCAAGGAACTCGTCGAACTGCTCGCACCGCGCTACGACGCCGAGCGGCACGGCCCCGGCCCGGGCGTCAATCTGCTCCAGGCCTACCTCGCCCTACGCCAGCCCGAACCCGCACAACACCTGCTCGATTTGCTCTTTTCACTCGGTCGTCCCGAACTCGAAAATCGCTTGCTTGGTTTCTCGAGCGCCATCGCCGAGATCAGCGCAACGGAACACCTGCCGGTTGATTCGTCGATGCAAGAGGCGCACATCAGTCTCGTCAGCATCAGCAAACCGATCTGGTTTTACGGACTCGAAAACTGCGCGACCGCGCTGTTGCCGACGACGACCGGACGCGTGCGCCGCGTGGCGTTCGCCCAATGCGCGCAACTCGGCGAAACGAATGCCCTGGAACGCGCCGCCAAACCCGAGGACGAGCTCGGACGCTTCACGCGCGGACTTGCGCTGTGGTTTGCCGAGTCGTTCAACTACGGCGTCGGTTACGAACCGGTGGCGGGCATCGGCATCTTCGCCCCGAAACATTACGCGATTTTCCCGGTCGACTGGACTCCCGAAAACATCCGCCAACTCGACGCTACCACCGAAGGTGGACTCGACTACGTCGTCACGTCCTCGCTCCGCGCGCGCAACGCCGACTACGAACTCGTGTTGAAAATCTGGGAAGTGCGCAAATTCCGCGAACTGAAAAGTTTTTCGACGCGCTGGACGCCGGCCGACGCCGATGGGGTGCTGGCGGATTTCCAGCGGAAATTCCGCACCTACATGGAGTGGACGGCGTATCCCGCCGGGCAAGGCCTAGCTTACGCCGATCCGGTTGCGCCATGGAGTTACATTCAGGCACTCGGCGCGTCGCTCTCGTTGTTCCTCGGCGAAAAATCAATGCTGCCAGCCGAGCACATGCCGACGTCGCTCGCACCGTTTCTCGACGCTGCGCGCACCAACACGGCGGATGTTCGCGCGCAACTCACGTTGGTTTCGGCGCTGCTGCGTTGGCAGGCGCGTGGACTCGCGGCCTATGCGGCGGCGTTGCAACACGCGCGCGAGTGGCTCGCGACCGACGCCGCCCGTGCCGCGGGTGTAGCGGAAGTGGCCGTGTAACATGCATCCGGCGGTCGCATCGCTAATCGCGCAACTGCGCGCGGAAAGCGATGCGCGCAACGTCGCCGGCATGCGTCGCTTCGGCATCACCTCGGCGGCGGAACAGCTTGGTGTTAGCATGCCGCGTCTGCGCGCAATGGCCCGCACGCACCGCCGCGACCACACGCTCGCTGCCGCCTTGTTCGAATGCCCAATCCACGAGGCGCGCATTCTCGCCACGCTCATCGCCGACCCCGCGAAGGTCACGCGCACGCAAATGGAGCAATGGGTAAAGCGCTGCGATAACTGGGCGCAGACGGACGCGCTCGCGTTCATGCTCGACCGCACGCCCTACGCCGAGGCCAAAGCCCGCGCATGGAGCGCACGACGCGCCGAGTTTGTGAAGCGCACCGGCTTCGCGCTCATGGCCGGCATGGCCGTGCACCGGAAGGAACTGACCGACGAGGTCTTTCTCGGCTTCTTGCCGCTCATCCGGCGCGAGGCGCTGGACGAGCGCAACTTTGTGAAGAAAGCCGTGAACTGGGCCCTGCGCCAGATCGGTAAGCGCAATCCGCGTCTACGCCACGCCGCCGTGGTCGAGGCCGGACGGATTGCGCGGATCGATTCCTCCGCGGCACGCTGGATCGCGCGCGACGCAGTGCGCGAGTTGACCGGACGCGAGTAATCGGGCGGGACGTGGCC
>JAUXXD010000101.1 GCA_030681265.1 Candidatus Didemnitutus sp.
TATCCCAGCAACAAGGCATGCGCCCCAACCACCCCGCCAACCACTCCCCAAGGCACCGCCCGCCGCGCCGTTAATCGGGCACCGACAAACAACGCCGCGTGCCCCACCGTCACGAGCAACGTCGGCACCAACCGCCCCACCCAATACGGCAACTCCGGACGCGCCGCGAAAAACACATCCGCCACAAACATGATCCACGCCGCCAGCATCCACCAGCGCAGCACCTCCGTCCGCCCCTGCCGCCAGTGCTGCGTCAACAGACACGCCAAAATCGCGGCGATGCCCAAGTTGGTCACGTAGATCGTCGTCTCTTGTTCCATAATTTTTCAGGTTACCCTGCCCCGACCCTGCTCGCGTGAGAAGCCTGTTCTCCGCCGCGCGGACGCGCGGCGCACACCTCACCCGCGATCACGGCCCGTCGGCCGCGGGCGCCTCGCCTCCGGTCCGGGCTCCACTCCCGCCAACGCCAACTCCGCGCGCAGGGCCGGCAGGAGCCGTTGCGCAATCTCCTCCAGACGGAATGTCACGACCGCCTCACCCGTCCCTTCTTGGAGAAAGGCCAGCATGTCGGCCAGTGCCGCAATGTCGCCTTCCAGAAAATGCTCTTCGATCACGGATGGCGCGATGTGCTCTGCCACCAGCAGCGGGGCAAAGCGCTCGCGCTCCGGATCCACCCCCTGCAATTGCACCCTGCCCGACAACTGGGCGCGCGCGATGCGGCGGGCGAATTCGGACAGGCGTTGGTAGGCGAACGCCACGTTGGCCAAATGAGCCTGCCGCAGCAGCTCCTCGCGGTTTCTGATTAATTGACGAAAGTTCATGATGAATTTTCTCCGGTTCGGCGCGGACCAAGGCTGCGCGCAAACCGCGCCGCCCCCGTCTCTGCCAGTTGGGTTGAAGGTTGGAACTAGCGATTCCCACGGCGGGACCCATCGTCCTGCACTCGACCTTAGCGAAACTTAGCCACTCTTCTCACGCGCTCTTTGGCGCAACCAACGTGTCCTGCCTCGTCTGACTCAAATCACGCTCAACGCCGTGCATCTGACCTGACTTCGAACACCCTGATCCATCGGCACAAATCCGCGCACCGCAAGGCGATTTTTTTCGCGGCCCACCAGCTCGCGGAACGTCCATTGCGCAAAAAGAGACAGAAACCTTGGCGTCCGCGCTTTGGCGGAGTAAACTGCGCGGATGAACACACCGCCGAACACACCGCCGAACACACTGCCGAAGGCACTGGCCCACCGCCACACGTGCGCAAATGCTGGGTGGAAGGTCGCCGCATCTATCTCAGGATAGAGGGCGATCGCTCCATGAGCTTTCCCGCCAGCCAGTTCGCCGCGCTCGAAACCGCGCCGCAATTGGATCTGGAAAAAGTCCATCTCAATGACGCTGGCACCACGCTGCAGTGGGACTCGCTCGATCAGGCCGTCTCCGTCGAAGAGATCATCGCCAGTCGCTTTAGCTAAGCCGCACCGTTCGCGGCTGTCCGTCGCCGGCAGAGTATCGGCACTTCTCGAGTTCACTGCGCCGTATTGCCACCGCGCTACTCCGCCCCCGCGATGTCCGCGGGGCGATTGCAATTCACCAGCAAAGGCTCGTCTTCGGCAGTGACCTGGAGTGCCTTGATTTCCCCGGCGGCCGCCGCGGCGGTGAGAAAGTCCTGCATAGCCAAGCGACCTTCGCGTAGGTGCTGGTGGATTCGCGCCACACAGATGCGGGGATAAATCGCGACCCGCGGCTCCCAACCGCGCGCAGTGAGCGGCGCCGCGCCGCGATCGCTGGCGCGTAGTGCGCAGAGTTCGCTGAGGAAATACGGCGAGATCGCCGGTAAATCCACGGCCACCACCAACACGTGCGGCGATAGCGTCGCTGCAAAAATAGCGGCCAGTCCACCAAGCGGTCCTTGCTCGGCGACATCATCGTTCACCACCAACACTCCGGGACAGCCATACTCCGGCCCAGCGCGTCCGGAGATGACGAGTTCGGCGGGATCCAACGTGGAGAGCAAATCGAGTTGGCGATCAATCAATCGCTCCCCGTCCACCACGAGTAACGCCTTGTCTTGTCCCGAGCAACTCGACTTGCCGCCCGCCAAGACCGCACCGGCGAAAAGAGTTCGTTGGGTAAAGTTCATGGGAAGAGCGGGTCGAGGGGAAGCCAACCAGTGGTGAGCATTCTCGTGCGCAGTCCAGCGCACGCTTCCGGCACGGGAAGGGCGGTGTCAGCGAGGAGGCCGGGACACACTGGCGCGGAGACTTGCGTGGTGTTCATGGCGTTCTTCTTGCCAAATACGGGCGGTGCGGTCGTTTCCTGTCGCACCCTGACGGCCGAGCGTTTGTGGGGGGATGAACCCCGTTAGCCCGCACCGCTCGCAGACGCATAATTATGGGGAAGGTGAGGGAGTCGTTGGGTGCGGTTAAAGGGGCGGGATCGGTTGATCCCGCCCCGCGCTAATGGAGAAACCCCCAGTCCGATGCGGAAACTAGCAACCGGCGGACGCTTTGCCTTTACCGAGGGTGAACATCTCACCGACCTTCATTTCATTCGCTTTGCTGCTCGTGATGATGAGGGTGGTGCCTTCAACGTCGGTGATTTTCGCGCCGCGCAACACGAGCTTGCCGGCCTCGTTCACCGCGCGAAGGTAGCCGCCTTTTTTGGCCCAGGCGGGCAACTCGCCCGCTACTTCGATTTTGACCCGATGCCCGTCGATCTCCGTGACCTTGCCCATGGGGGCATCGGTCGCAGCCATCGCGGAAACCAATCCGAAAGCGACGAACAGAATAGTGAGGAAGAGACTTTTGATCATGGTAATGACTCCGTTGAGGTTGATTTCATCGGCGGCTTAGAATGCCACCTGGAACATCGCGCGAATCGAGCGCGTCTTGGTGAAGCCCGTGGGGTTGACGCCGGTGCCGCTGGCGAGCGCGGTCGGTTTGGCAAACTCCGTGATTTGGTATTCGGTGGTGAAACGCACGTTGTTGTTGCCGGTGATGAACCAGTTGAAACCCGCGGAGCGTTGCTTGATGTTTTGTTCCGTTACGCCGGCGATCGACGCGAAATCCCAGTCTTCGTAATAGGCGTAAGGCTGCAGTTTGCCCGCTTTGCCAACCGTGACCGGCAGCAGATAAGCCCCGCGCACATACCAGCCTTCCTTTTGCCCGTTGCCGCCGCCGATGTTGGCCGTGCGGTCGCCGGGATTCAGGTTGGTCTTATACGCGTCGTCGAAGTGGTTCTTCAAGTAGGCCGCCGTGACCGTGTAGGTGCCGCTCGGCGTGGGATACTCAAACATCACGTCCGCGGTGAATGCAGTGTAATCAACAGTTTCGTTGTTCTGCACCACGCCCGCCGAAGTGACGTTCTTGTAAACCGCGTCGGCTTCGAAGGCCGCACCGATCCCAAAGGTGAGAATCTTCAGGTCACCGAGGTAGGAACCTTCGTAGCCCGAGGAATCTTCCTTGTCCCAGAACGAATAGTGCACGCGGCCGATGTAGAGGAAATTTTCGCTCGGCGTTTGGCTGGAGACGACGGTGGTCTGATTCATCGGATTAGTCGTCCGGGTGAAGCCTTCGCGACCTTGGAAGATCGCCGCCTGATACACCACGCGGCCTTCCGCGAGCTTACCCCATGAACTCACGCCAATGTCGCGACTGGCCTTGGCCGGCACCGTGCCGTAACCCGTGAAGATAAACATCGAGCGATCAAGTGTCAGCGGGTCAAAGCAACCGTCGAGATTGCCGCGCGTAATCGGGTTCTTGGTCAGACCAATTTTGAAGTTCAACCACGGAAAATAATTCGCGATGAAGTAGCCGTCGTGCAGACGGATGTTACCGTCGTTGGAATCCGTGTCCTGCCCGGAAACACCGTAGCCGGTCACGCCAGCCTTGGTGCCGCTGGTGATCGCGGTGGTGTTGATTTGGAAACCATAGGTTTCGTCCATCATACCCGTGATGGTGAGGCGGAAGCGCGCGAAGCGCAGATCCGTGCGATCCCCGAGCTGATTGACCCCGGAACCGTAATCGGTGTTCTCGGCGAGGAGTTGCCCCCGCAGTTGAACCCGGAGGCTCACCATGTTGGCCTCGAGAATGTCGGCGTGCGCCACCCCACCGGCCGTCAAGGCGGCGAAGCAGGCGGCAGCGGCCCATTTAGTTGATGTTAGTTTCATGACTTTGCGATGTTGAGAGCCCGCGGTGTAAGAACCGTGGCACACTGCGCCAGCAGCGCAGTGCGCCCACACAAGCACGGGGCCGACATCTCGGGCCAAGGGTGACGGTTTTTCGTGCTCACACTGACATTCATACTATCGCTTGATTATTAGTCTATGAGAACAAAACGCCGCCCGCGTGGTATGATTCAGGTGATTTACTTGGCCAAGCTTTTCTAATGCTGCGCCATTATCACATTAGCTTTGCTAAACTCGATGCCCCCTGCGCGCTCCACCGGCCAACCCCAAACCCCTCCGCGCGGGAGGGGCTGAAACGGATTATTGGCCGTCGCCGAATTCTCCGTGTGATCCGAAGATCAACGCTGTATTCATGTGGCTTCAAAAGCCGGCGAGACTGCGCGTCCAGTGGCTCTCTTGTCCGGCGAACACGCATATGTAACGCAGCGCGAACGCACCAAGCAACACCAGCAGCGCGGGAATTATCGTCGCGCGCACCCGTCGACCGATTTCCAACAATTCGAGCACCAACGGGGCAAGCGTGCCAAGGCCGACGACGAAAATCCAAAACGGCAGCGCGTAGCGTCCCGCGAGAAACCCCGCCAAGGCCCGCTGCCCCACTTCAGGAGCAGACAATAGCCCAACGCCATACAAACCCAACGCGACGAATTGCAGCGCAAGCAACGCCACGACGAGCCAGCGCAGCAGCGGTGCAACATCCGCCGTGAGCGAGTGCCCGCCGGTCCAACGCACCAAGTGCATTCTCCAAGGTGCTGCCTTGGCCGGTTCCCGCCGGCTCGCCGCCGCCAGCACAAGCACGGCGTGCAACACGGCCGCCGCGGCCACCAAACCAGAGATCAGAAAAATCGGCCCTAAGAGCGGCGAGTTCCACAATGGCCGCGCGCGCATCGTGCTCAACAACGTGCCGGTATAAACGCCCAAGGAGAACCCGAGGACCAAGTTGATCCAGCCGAGCGCCGCCAGCCGCGCGGACTGCGCGAATATAAAGTCACTCGTCTGTTTAAGAATTGGCAGCCGTTCGCTCAACCGCGGAAACGTCACGGGCAAGTGCGCTACGAGATTCAGCAACAGCACGCCATACGAGCCGAGCATCAGGTAAGAGCCCCACGACATCGGCGACGTAACCTCAAAGGTCAGGTAGAGTCGCCACACATATAATTTGTGCGACAGATCGAGAAACAGCGCGGCGAGTCCGAGACTGAGCAGCAAGACGCCCAGCATCGGTCCGACCGTGCAAGTCACCATCGGTCGCGGTTGCTTCGGACGCACGACCAAGAGATGCAGCCCGGCGAGAACCATCAGTCCGCCCGCCGTGGCCGCCGCGAGCAAATCGATCGGCACTTCCACCAGCCAGGCGTTGAGAACAGGATCAACTCCCGGATTGGCGCGCGTTGTCGTAAATTCGAGGGACATGGCGAAGTTGGGTTAAGTGAGATAAAACACATGCGGGCGGCAGCCCGCCTCGGGGATGAGCGCGTGATGCGGCCGCGTCAGGAGCAGGCGACTGACTTCGCTCGCCGGATCATCGACATCACCGAAGAACATGCAGTGCGTCGGACAAACCGACACGCACGCCGGATCCAGTCCTTCCGCCACACGGTGAATGCAGAAGGTGCATTTGCTGACGTAACCGTCGGGATGCGTGAAGCGGGCGTCATACGGACACGCCGCCATGCAGGCTTTGCAGCCGATACATTTATATTTCTCCACCATCACGAAGCCGCCCTCGCGCACGTGACTCGCCCCCGTCGGGCAGCAATGCACGCACGGCGGATTGGCGCAGTGATTGCAGCGCTCCGAACGGATTTCGAGCCGCACGTCGGGAAATTCCCCGCGGGCCGTCTCGGTGATCCAGTCGCGGCAGAAGCCGTCCGGCACGTTGTTCTCGGTTTTGCAGGCGACCACACAATTCATGCAGCCGACGCAGAGCCGCGTATCAATGACCATGGCGTAGCGCATGTTTAGATCTCCTTTTCGAGCGTGACGAAATTAACATTGACGGCGGTGCCGCCCATCAGCGGATCCACTTTGTAGTGTGTCACCATTTGCGCGGTGCTTGCTCCTTTGCCGACCGTCAAAGTCAGGCCCTTGGCCGTGTGGCCGAAGCCGTGCACCATGTAAACGCAGTCGGGACGAATGCGATTAGTCGCCTTCACCTTGATCGGACTGCTGACGACACCGTCTTGGTTGCGCAAGCGCACGGCGGTGCCGCTCTTGAGTTCGAGGCGTTGCGCGACCGCCGCGTTTAGCCACAGCACGTTTTCGTCCATCATCTCGTTGAGCAGCGGATTGGATTGCGTGCGGCTGAACGTATGCACCGGGGCGCGGCCAAACAGTAAACGGAAGGAGCCGGGCGGGCCTTCCTCGGGCGGGGTGTAGCGCGGCACGGGGTCAAAGCCGGCCTCCGCAAGTTGCTCGGAGAAAAATTCAATCTTACCGGAAGGCGTATCAAATTCCGGCGGCACACCGTCCTCAAAATAGAGCGGCTCCACGTCGCCGAGGAGCACCCCTTTTTGTTTCAACTCCGCGTAGCTCAACCCCGCGTCTTCCACCCGCGTTTTCAAGTAGTCCTCGATATCGTTCCACGGATAGAAGTGCCCGAGGTCGAGCTTCTCGGCGAGCCGCTTGGCAATCCACCAATTCGCTTTTTGATCGTGCGGCGGTGCGACCACCGGTTGCCGGATGCCGACGAACGGCTGCTTGAACGGACCGAGGTGCAACTCTTCAAAGCGCTCCAGATAAGTCGATTCCGGCAACACGACATCCGCCCAGCCCGCGATCTCACTCGGCACGACATCAATAACGACAAGCAGGTCGAGTTGCTGAATCGCGCGAATCGTTTCCGCTTGGTTCGGCAAGGCGTTGAGCAAATTCGTCGCGTAGACAAACCAGCCCTTAATCGGATAAGGCTGCCCCGTCAGCGTGGCTTCGCGAATGCCCGTAGTGATTGCCTCTTTGGCAAACGGATAGCGCTTGTTCGGATTATCGACCTTCGGCTTCGCCACCTCCGGATAGCTCGGATACGGATAATCCGGCACACTGAGAATCGACGGCGTGTAGAAGCCGCCCTTGCGCCCCCAACTGCCAAGCAACGCGTTCAACAGCGCAATCGCGCGGCTGCGCTGCGCGTCGTTGCCATACCAATTCACCCGCCGTCCGGGATGCACCAAGGTCGCCGGACGATGCCGCGCCATCTCCCGCGCCGTTTCGCGAATACTCTCCGCCGACAATCCCGTCTCCGCCGCCGCCCACTCCGGCGTGCACGACGCAATCTCCGCGCAAAACTCGGCGAAACCATGACCATGCGCCCGCACATAGTCGGTGTCGTAAAGTTTTTCGCTGACCAACACCTGCATCCAACCCAACAACAGCGCGAGATCCGTGCCCGGCTTCACCGGCAAATAATGTTTCGCCTTGCTCGCCGCGACCGAGAAGCGCGGATCCGCCACGATCACTGTCGCCTGGCGTTGCACCGCCGTCGCGAATTCCTGCACCTGTGTGTTGTGCATGTTCTCGCCGAGGTGCGAGCCGAGCAACACAAGGCAGCGCGCATTCTCAATATCAGTGCGTTCGGGAGAACCAAGGCCGTCGCCAAACGTCAGCTCGAAACCCGTGTCGCGCGGCCCGCGGCATTGCGCAAAGGACGGTGCCGCACTGTTGGGCGAACCAAAAGCGCGCATCGTGTGCTTTAAAAAAGTGCCGCCGATGCCGTGGCTAAACAGCGCCAGCGATTCCGGACCGTGTGTCACTTTCAGTTTCTGCATCCGCGTCGCGATGTAATCGAACGCTTCGTCCCAGGTAACCGCCTGCCACTTGTCCTCGCCGCGCTCGCTCACGCGCAGGAGCGGCGTGCGCAGGCGGTCCCGATCAAAATTCGCGCCAATCCCGCCAGTGCCGCGCGGGCATAGCCGACCACGGCTCAGCGGATCGAGCGGATTCCCCTCAATCTTCCACAACTGTCCGTCGCGCACCGTGGCGATGGTGCCGCACTTCCAAAAACAAATGTCGCAGAACGTCGGCACGGTGCGGATGCCCTGCTCCGTTGCCTCGCTCGCTCGTCGCGCCAATCCCGAGGTCATCACTCCGGACGCCCCGAGGGCAGCCACTGAGCCGGCCGAAATTTTCAGAAAGCGACGACGAGAGAGCGTAGGCATGACTAATTTTCGTTCACCAAGGATTTGTAACCACGAGAGCGTTTGACGGGCAGACCCGCATTGATCCAATCGATGATGCTGTCCTCGAGGCGCAGCGCATTGATCGCGCGCGCGGCGAGTTGCTCCTGCGCCATATCGCCGAGCAGGCAGTAGGGACCGCGGCAATAGAGCACGACCATCTTGTCCGCCGGTAGCTCCTTGATGCGGTGCACCAGCTCGCCCAGCGGAAATGAAATCGCCCCAGCGAGGTGACCCGCATCGTATTCCTCCTGCGGTCGGACATCGAGCAGGACGACCGCATTTTTCTTCAGTAGCGAGACGAGCGATTTTCGCTCGATCAAGCCGCCGCGTTTGCCGCGTTGCACCGCCAAAGTTCCTTTCAACAACTGCAACTCCACCAACCGATCGATGCTGAAGTCCCGATAGAGCGGCCAGAAATTGCGCACCGTTTCGTCGGCCAAGCCGTAGGCGATATGCCGCCCAAGCCGCCGCGTCGAGACGACCCGCACCTTCTTTAACAACTGCAAGTGGTGCGAGACGTTGGCCATCGGTTCCTTCATTGCCTCCGCCAGTTCTTCCACCGTGCGGTCGCACTGACACAGCAGGTGGATTAGGCGCAGCCGTTGCTGATTCGCCAAGACGTGGCCCATCTCGGCCATCAGTGCATACGGGGTGTTGGGATCGTTCGGGTTCATTCCGATAGTTATTTGAATGTTAGAATCAACGCGTGAGGTAAAGCACGCGCCAGAAACCAAACGCATTAAATCACAATTCTACATTCGTCATTACTTTTGATTATTCTCGTAGCCCTCTTGTTAACGACGATTCCCCCCCCCTGCCCCTTCCCTTCGCCGGTTTGGGCGTCTCCTCCCCTAGGGGGTATTTTCGCGTCGGGAATAGCGGAACCGTTCCCGTCTCCTACCAGTGCGGCATGATGCGTCTTCTTCTTCTCCTGTGGTGCGGTCTGGCGTGGTCAACGACTGCCCACGCCGACTGGACGTGGCGCGGCCGCACGCAAGCGAGTTGGCAGGATAACGTCACCAACGCTGATCGCCCATCCGACCGACTTTCCTCCTGGCAGTGGGAAACCGACGTTGTTGCCGCACAGCGCCACCATTTCCGCGGCAACCAGTCGCTCGCGACGGAGTTACACGCCACGCTCTCGCTTTGGCCCGAGTTCAACGGCCTCGATCGACTGGCGACCGGCGCCACGATTGCCTGGAGTCACAAACTCGGGCTCGGCCCCGATGCGTGGGTCATTCGCGCCGCGGCGTCGGGTGAATGGGTCCACGCGCGCGAAGCGACCCGCTCCGGCCTCGGTGGTCGCAGCGGCTTCGAGTTGCAGCGGCACTGGGGTGCGACAGCCCACTTCACTTTGGGCGGCGAAGTTGTCCGCTTCAACGCGCGCGGGCGCGCGTTCGATCACACCGGCCGCGAAGTTTACGGGCGCGTCCGCCTGCAACACGGTGCCTACTGGCACTCGCTCATCGAGCTGCGTTACCGCCACGGCGACGTCGTTTCCTACACGACGCCGCCGCGTCCCGATCTGGTGCAAGCGGGGAAAAGTCTCACCTTGGTCGATACCTTCCGCCGCGACGTGCCGTTGCTCGCCTACTATTTTCCCGCCAACACGCCCAGCGCAGCCTGGACGCTCACGCGGCAACTCACCACCCAAACGGCGCTCTTCTTCCACGCCGAATACCGCGACACCACCCACGGTGCCTTGCGCTACTCCAACCATCGCACCGGTCTCGGACTCGCGACCCGTTTTTGATTCCGCTGCCGCGCGCCGAACGAAGTGGTGACAAGCGCCAACACGCCGCCCTTACTCTAGGGCATGAAGATCACGTCCGCCGAGTTTGAAGTCAGTTCGCCCGATATTCGCACCGCTCCGCGGCTTGTGCGGCCGGAATTTGCTTTCATTGGTCGCTCCAACGTCGGCAAATCCTCGCTCATCAATCTGCTCACCGAAAAGCGCGACCTCGCGCGCGTTTCCGACAAACCCGGCAAGACACGCCTGCTGAATTTTTTCGTGATCAACGGCAAGTGGCGCCTCGTCGATTTGCCCGGCTACGGTTACGCCCACGTCGCCAAGTCCGAACGCTTCAAGTTCAACGTCGCCGTCGCCGACTTCCTCGAGAACCGCGAGAGTCTGCGCCACACCTACCTGCTGATCGATTCGCGCCTTGAACCGCAGAAAATCGACGTCGATTTCATCGGCTGGCTGGTCGGTGCCAAGGTGAGTTTCTCGCTCATCTTCACCAAGACCGACAAGCAATCCGCCAATCTGACCAACACCTCCGTCGAACGCTTCAAACGCACCGCGCTCGCCGGACTCGGCGTGGAACCGCGGATCTTTATCTCGTCGTCCAAAACCAAGGCCGGCCGCAAAGACATCCTCGCCGACATCACCGCGCGCTTGGCTGCGGTCTGAGGCGAACATAGTTATCCAGTGCCCGCGCGTTGGCGCACGGGTTTTTCGCCTCGTCAACTCTTGGTGTTAGTCCTCGCGGTGCGTCAGCCAAACGACCGTGGCGAGCGCGGCCATGAGCAAAGTGGGGATGATCACCCAACCCGCATGCACCGGCACGCGCCAGTGTTCGATCGCCCACGCGACCAAGACGCATTTCGCGAGAATCAACACCCACGCGATGGCGAGGAACCACCGCATCCTGACCGGCAGATTTGCCGCAGGTAACTGCACTGATTCGTTCATGCCGCTAGCCTACACCGCCGCGGCCCGTTTTGCTCGGCATCGCTTGCTATAAGTTCGCAAAATGCCAACCGGTTCGGCTCGCCCGGCGATGTGTGCTCTGCCAATTTCCCGCCAGTGAAAATCGCTCCGGCCACTCTCACTGAACTGGTTGAACTCGCCGAATTGGAACGCGAGGTGTTTCGGCATGACAACTATCCGGCGTTCTTCTTTCGCCAAGCGCACGACCTGTGGCCGACATGGCTC
>JAUXXD010000103.1 GCA_030681265.1 Candidatus Didemnitutus sp.
GCGTGCCGACACGACCGTGTTCGCGTAGCCACGCGATGGTGTCGGTGCGCACGCGGTCTTTGTCAGTGTGGGGCACGCCGTCTTCCCAATCGATGATGATGCCGTCTGCGCCACTCGTTACAGTCTTGGCGAAGCGCTCAGGGCGCGTGCCTGGCGTAAAGAGTAGCGAGGTAAACTTGGGCGAAGATTCGGCCATCGACTTCACACAAGCGGAATTCGCGCGAAGGTGAATCAAAAACCTGAAGCGACAATTGGTGGCTCGCGCGCGGCGCGCGGTGCGGCGGCCTATTGGCGCGACGGGCGAAAGCGCCGCCAACCGAAGTAGCCGAACAGGCTGGCGAAGAGCAGTGCGCCGTAAGTGGAGGGCTCCGGCACCGGCGTGAGTTGGTTATCGTAACTCAGCCACTTGGTGTCGTTGCCGGAGAAGCCGCTGAAGACAACCTGTTTGGTCGGGTTGCTGCCCTGCGGGCCGGGGTTGTTATCGACGATGAAAAAGTCCTGCGTATTCGTCCAACCCACGACGGAGAGCGTGAGGAGCGTGCTGTTGAAGCCGAGATTTTGCATGTGGAAATTCGAATCGCTGCTGGACCCGAAGTTAATGACGGAATTGCCGGTGACGTTGAGATTGCCGAAGGAGCCGGTGTAGCCGTTGAGATCGAGCGTGCCGCCCGCGAGCGTGATGTTGAGCGCGCTATTGGAGAAATCGGCGCCAAGCGTGAACGTCGCACCAGCGCCGATGATAAGCGTGCCGGTGCCGTTGAGGTTGCCGGAGAAAGTCGAAACGCCCGACGAAATCGTCAGCGCTCCGGAAGAGCCGAAATTGATCGAACCGCTGCCGTTGATGGCGCCAATGGTGTCGGAGAAGTCGTTGACGTTGAGTGTGCCCATCGAGCCGAGGCTGACGACGCCAGCGTTGGCGATGACATTGCTCGCGCCGAGAGTGAGCGTGCCGGCATTGACGGTGGTGACACCGGTATAGGTGTTGGC
Organism: Candidatus Didemnitutus sp.; assembly: GCA_030681265.1. Classification (GTDB taxonomy): domain Bacteria; phylum Verrucomicrobiota; class Verrucomicrobiia; order Opitutales; family Opitutaceae; genus Didemnitutus. The sequence goes on from JAUXXD010000103.1 coordinate 988, forward strand.
GGCGGTCAACGTGAGATTGCCGGGACCGTCCTTGCTCAAGCCGCCGGAGCCGGAAATCACGTGGGTGATCGTGGTATTGCCGTTGCCGCCGACATTGAGGTTGTTGGCGCCGAGGGTGGTGGTGCCGGAGACGGTGAGGGTGCCGGAGTCGGATTGGATGCGGCTATTGCCCGTGAGCGTGATGGCGCCGGAGACGGTGTTGTTGCCCGCGATATTTTGCAGCGCGCCGTCAATGGAACCGGTGCCCATGGAGTTCAGCGACAGCGTATTCGCGAGTGAGGCGCCGCCTTGCAATTCGAGATTGCCGGTGCCGGAGACGGTGACGGTGCCGGTGCCCAGCGTGTTGGTGCCCCCTGCGGAGACATTGATAATACCGGCAGTGAGATTAACCGCGCCGGCGAATCCGGAGTTGGTGCCGCTCAGCGAGAGTTTGCCGGTGCCGGACTTATTGAGCGAGCTACCGGCGCTGCCGGTGAGGGTGCCGTTGTAGGCGGACTCGGTCGAGCCGTTGAGCGAGAGACTGCCGGTGCCCAGTGTGACGCTGGCGCCGGAGGTGCCGTCGAGTTTGGCGATGGTTTCGGAAAAATTATTCAGATTGAGGACGCCGCCGGAATTGATCTGCACTTGGGCGGAGTCGATAATTTGGTTCGAAGCACCGAGGCGAACGGTGTCGGTGCCGCTGCCGTCACCGATGACAAGGTTGCCCGCAATCGCGTTGGTGCCGGCAGTTTTGCCGAGCACCAAGGTGCCGGCATTGACGGTGGTGGTGCCCGTGTAGGTGTTGGCCGCGCCGGAGAAAGTTGTCGTGCCGGTGCTGTTGACGATCACGCCGCCGGTGCCGGTGGTGATCGCGCTGGAAACAGTGACGTTACCAGCGCCGCCTAGTGTGAGATTGGCGTTGCTGCCGCTGGTGATTCCGCCGGTGAGCGAGAGTGTGCCGCCGCTGTTGGCGGTGATGGTGGCACTGTTGGCGAGCGTGATCGCGCCGGAAAGCGTGTTGGTGCCGGAGGCGGCGACGTTGCGAATCGCGCCATTGCCGCCGACACCCGTGCCGGAAATGGTGATGGATTCGCCAACGGACAAACCGCTGCCAGTGCCGATCTCGAGCGTCGCGCCGGCCAACACTGCGGTCGTGCCACCGGTGTTGCCAAGTGCCGTGCTGCTGGAGGCGCGGAGCGTGCCGGCGTTGACCGAAATGTTGCCGGTGTAAGAGGAGTTCGCGCCGGAAAGCACGAGTGTGCCGCCGGTGTTTTCTTTCACGAGATTACCTGCGCCGGAAAGCGGAGCGGAAATGGTGAGATTGCCGCTGCCGATCATATCGACGACAGTGTTGTCCGTGAGGATGACGCCGCCCGCGACGGTGATCGTTTGGTCGTTGGAAGATTTTTGCTGAATGAACGCCAGCGAGCCCGGTCCGTCAAAAGTCAGCGTGTTCGACGTGGAATTGATCGCCGCAATCGTGAAGGAGGCGGCGCCTTCATCGAAGCGGATGGCTTCGACGATACGATTGCCGCGCACGTCAACGGTGGTTTGCGCGCCAGTGCCGAAGGCAACTTTGGCGCCGGAGGGTGGCACACTGTTGTCGGGCGTGCCGGTCCAATTCGCGCCGCGGTCCCAGCGGTTCGTAGCGTTGCCGCTGTCCCACGTATACCAACCGGTGGTCGTCGGATTAATCGGACGCCAGCCAGTGCCGTAGCCGCTGACGGCTTGTGCAGGGTCTTGCGTGGCACCTGCGCCGTAACCGACAAAATAAAACTGTTCCAAGATGCCGGAGCTGAGCGCGGTTTGCGACGCGAAGATATCGCTGCCGGATTCCCAATTGTTGATCGTCAACACGCCGGTAGGCGACGGCGTGGCATTTTGGAAGAGGAAGTAGTTGGCGTTTCCAGTGGTGCCGAAATTGATCTCGCTGCTGTTGGACCACGTAAGGTTGCCGACCTGCTCGGAGAAGGTGTTCAAGTTGAGCGTGCCGCCGGTGAGAGCGAGATTGCTGGAGTTGCTGATGCGGTCGCTCGCGCCGAGTTGGAGGATGCCGGCGGAAACCGTGGTGGTGCCGGTGTAGGTGTTGGCGCCGGAAAGTGTGAGGGTGCCGACGCCGGTTTTCGTGAGGCCGCCGGCGCCGCTGCCGCCGTTGCTGATCATGCCGGAGATGGTGGAACTATTACCGCTGTCCGTCTGCACCGTGAGCGTGCGGGCGGTGTTATCGTTGGAGAGGGCGACGTTGCCACTCACTGTGGCGTTGGCGAGGTTGAGTGTGCGATTGCCGCCGGACTGCGTCAGTGCGCCGGAGAGCGTGAGATTGGTGAGGCCGGAGTCGGCGGTTAGGGTCGCGGTGTTGGCGATGGTGTTCGACGCGGTGGAAACGAGCGTACCGCCCGCGAGCGTCAATGCACCGGTGCCGAGGCCGGCGTTGTTGTTGGTGGAGATTGTGCCGGAGTTGAGCGAGGTGCCGCCGGTGTAAGTGTTGGCGGCGTTGAGCGTGACGGTGCCGCTGTCGTTTTTCACGATGGAGCCGGTGCCGGAAATGACGCCGGTGACTTGCGTCGCGCCCGTGCCATCGTAGGTGAGCACTTTGTTGCCGAGCGCGGTGGTGCCGGTGAGGCTGAGGTTGCCGGTGCTCTGGTTGCGCACCGTGATGTTGTTGGCGAGGGAGAGGTTGGAATTGATGACGTGATTCGCCGCGCCGCGCGTTTGCGTCACCGCAATGCCGCTGAAGCCGGGCACGGAGCCGGCGTCGAAGGTGATCGTGTTGTTGTTGAGCGTGTAGGCGAAGGGGGCGTCGAGGGAAAGAGAGCGGACGGTGCGGTTCGTGCCGGTGTTGATCGTCTGTGCGGTGTTGACGAAGGTGTTGTTCAACAAAAGGTCGGCGCCGCCGGCCGGGAGAATGTTCGGGTCCCAGTTATTCGGCGAAGCCCAGAGTCCATCGGAGGCGCCGCCGTCCCAGAGATTGGCGACGAGCGTGCTGACGTTGAGATTCCGCACTTCGTGATAGTTGGTCGAGCCGCCGGTGCCGGAAGAGAAACCGTATTTCAATGTTTCGGGACGCGCGTAGCCGGAGAGATCGAGCGAGAGCACCGTCTGCGCGCTTTCTGTGCCCTGTTGCAAACTGACCGTCAATTGATTCGTCGGGGAGATGAGAATCTGGACGAGATTGGTCGAAGTGGGACGCGTGCCGACGTTGGGGGTATCGATGGAAGTGCCGAGCGAGTTGGTGCCGCCGAGGTAGTCGTAACCTGTCGTGCCGTCACCGGGACCGCGCACCACAAAGGCATCCGGCACGAAACCAATCCCACCGACGCGCGCCTCGGTCGGGTTGGAAAAATTGCCAAACTCATCGATGGCGACGCCGAGATAGCCGCCATTGAGTCCACTCACGCCGGGCTTTTGGGCATAGCCGAGTGAACCGCCGTTGGCGCCGACGCTGAATGCCTTCGAGCCGTCGTAGAGAAAAAAAACAATGCCATCCGCGCCGGAGCCGCCCCAGCTTTGAAATTCGAACGACGCGTAAACGGTCGCGTTGGCCGCCGTGAAGGCCGTGTCGTAATGCGCACTCGTCGCCTGATTGTTGCCCGTGCTGGTGAGGCGCAACCAACCGTTGCCCGAGGGATCGACGGTGCCGGAAGTGAGATTCGGCGTGTAATTGACGCCGGAGAAAACCCAGCCCGCCGCCGTGGCATTGGTGAATGTTTCCGTCACCACCTGCCCGATGAGGACGGTGGGGACGAGGGTTAACCAGAGCAGAAGTTTGCGCGCTTGATTCACAACGAATTGGCTAAGTTGGATAGGGTATTCTCCCCATTATCAATAGCAATTGGCCCTAATAATGCGAATTTTTCACCAGGCCTTGTGTGGACACGATTCGCCCGATGTTTCACCTACTTCAGTTCGGCTCACCGCGGTCGAACCTGAGCTTAATTTCGTTAAATTAGCGTAAGTGAAAGCAAAATAGGCTGATAACAAAACGGCGGAAATCCGCTATTTCCCCTCGCCCGCGGCCGAGGGCGTCGAGCGTCAACCATCCACTGTCAACCAGACTGCGACCGCTTGCCGCCGCGACGGGCCAACTAGGGGCTTTCGGCACTATTCTCGGATGAAATCCCCGCCGGTTTTGCGCCAGACGAGTCGCCTCCGTCGCGCCCGCCCTCTTCCGATCAACCTTCGCTAGCGCCCCACAGCGCATTGCGTCTGCGAAACCGGTCATCCGCTCAACCACCGGCCGCGTAAAAACCGGCCATCGGCCGTCTCAGTAGGAAGAAACCACCAAATTGTCCGCGTCCTCGGGTGCCGTGCCGTTGCGGCCGCGCTCCCACTGATTCGGATTCGAGTGCTTCCCGTCGGGCCCCGCCGAAAACAGCACGTAGCCATCGCCCATCTTGCCCCATGGATGGTAATAGCAGTAAACGTAAGGCCGCCCCCATTGGTCGATGATCGTGGCACCCGGGGCTTCAGGATTGGCGTTGGAGAAGTGCAAGGTCGCTTCATGCAACAACCAATTCTCCTCGCTGACCTGCCCTTGGTCGTTGAGCCGCCCGAAGAATGTGCGCAACAGGTCCGCATTCGTCGTTACTTTCGGCCAGACGCCGTAGCGTGCCCGAACTCGCTCCAGCAACACCTGCACTTGGCGCAACTCCGCGCGGGTTTGCTGCTGGCGCAAGTGAAGACTACTGATTTTGATTGCCCACCCGAGCGCGGAAATGGTCAACACCAGCCCGAAGAGCCAGGCCGCTCGCCACGCCCACATTTCGCGATTCTCTGCGCTTATTGTCACACGGTAAGCTGAATCAGCCGGTGACGCGCATGCAAACAGATGTTTGCCAAAATCAATCCGCGGCCTGAGATAACGCGCCACACGACGCCCATGTCTACTTCCCCACTCTCGCCAAGACGCCCTCGGCACAGCACCGCGCCAAAACGTGCACCTGAGGTCGATCAACGTGAATGGGCGTTAACGCTCATTCTGGGCGCGTGGCTGATCGTCATGCCGTGGACGTTCGGCACGATGCGCGAAACTGGCCAATTGGCCGCTCTCGGTTTGTCGACCGCCGCACTGATCGTCGCGCTACTCCCGCGTCAACTCGAGCACGTCCCTGGCATGCTCGGTCCCGTGCAAACCAGACCGTGGCGACTAGTCACTCGTCTGCCACTTGTTTGGATTGGACTGGTGCTTTGCGGTTACGTCGCTGTGCAAGGACTCAATCCGGCGTGGGCCTACCAACAATCGACCACGGAATGGTGGCTGGAAAAGCGCGAGGCCATCGCGTGGCTTCCCTCGGGAGTCGATGCGCCGTTTGCCCGCATGAATGCTTGGCGCACGTTAGTCATTTGGGCGTCTCCCTTTTTCGCTGGATGCGCTTTGTGGCTCGGTATCACGCGCCGGAAAACCTTACAGACGCTTGCGGTCGTATTCGTGCTCAACGCCGTGTGCGTCACTGCCCTGGGGATGGCGCAGCGCATGACCGACCTTAACGCCCATCTCGGTCCATTTGCGAGCGGTCCCCGCAATTTCGCGAGCTTCCTCTACCGCAACCATGCCGCCGCCTACTTGATCGTTGCCTTCGCCATCGCCGCCGGTCTGGGCGCGCGCCATTATTTCCGCGGTCAGGATGTCAAGGCGCACTCGACGCCCGCTCCCGTTTTTGCGTTTCTGGCGATGATTCTCGCCACCGGTATTTTACTCAGCCTTTCGCGCCTCGGTGTGGTCTTCGGCGCCACGACGGCGGTTTGCCTCGTGCTTTGGTTCGGGTTCAAAATGTGGCGTCAAAAATACCGCTCCAGCCCTTGGCTGATGATCGTCACGCTCGTCGTGCTCAGCGGTTCCGGCGCGGCGTTTTTGAGCGTTATCGATTACGCACCGGTGGCCGCGCGCTTCGATTCCCTCCAAGGTTCTGAAGGGGACGGCAGTCTCCGGCTGCGCATACTCGGCGGTGAAATGGCCCGGCGCATGTTCGTCGATGCCCCGCTGTGGGGAATCGGTGCCGGCGGATTCCGTCACATCGAACCACTCTACAACCCCGAATTTCCCGCGCTCACGCAGGATTTTCTCTTCTCCACCAGCGCTTACTGGTTTCAAAAATACGTGATGCGCGATGCCCATAATGATCACCTGCAACTCCTCGCGGAACTCGGCCTAATGGGCGGGTTATTAGTCTATTCAATTCTCGCCTGGGGGCTGGCCGGACTTTCCCGAAGGACCCGTCGGCAGCATCCGCTCTGCGTGTCAACTTTGGTCGCTACCTTGGCGCTGCTTGTGTTTGCCGTTTTTGACTTCCCGTTTTTGAACCCCGCCGTCCTCGGCAGTCTTACGCTGCTGATCGCGCTGAGCTGCCGCTGGGCGGACTTGGAGAGCCGCCCCAGCTAAACCCCGGCCTCGTCCGCGCCAATGGCTTAACTGCCTTCAAAGTGCGGCTTGTATTCCGGCACGAGTCGTTGCATCGCCAGTTTCAATTGATCTGGCTCCAGCACGCTCGCCAGTTCTTCCACTTCGTGTCGGCAACGGTCGGCCCACTGCGCGTCCACCCCTTGCTGTGTCGCAAGCAACATGATGCGCGGATGAGTGGTCGGGCGGAGCAACTCCGAATGATGCTGCAATTCTTCGAAAAGTTTTTCACCGGGCCGCAAGCCCACGAATTTGATCTCGATATCCACCTCCGGACGCAGCCCGCTCAACTCGATCAACTGGCGCGCCAGATCGACGATCTTCACAGGCTTTCCCATATCGAGGACGAAAATCTCGCCTCCCTTCCCAAGCACGGCTGTCTTCAAAACAAGCCCCACCGCCTCGGGAATCGTCATGAAATAGCGCGTCACGTCCGGATGAGTGACCGTAATCGGCCCGCCCGCGGCAATCTGTCGTTTGAAAATCGGAATCACGCTGCCGGAGGAACCGAGCACATTGCCAAAGCGCACCGCGATGAACCGCGTCGGCCCGCCTGTCTTCCCCTGCACGTGTTGCAGCGCCATTTCGGCCAGCCGCTTCGTCGCGCCCATCGCGCTCGTCGGGTTGATCGCTTTGTCGGTTGAAATAAACACAAACGTCTCCACGCCCACCGCGGCTGCCAACTCGGCCAGCACACGCGTGCCCGTCGTGTTATTCTTCACTGCTTCACCCGGCTGACGCTCCATCATGTAAACATGTTTGTGCGCTGCGGCATGGAACACCACTTGCGGCCGGAAACGACGGAAGATCAATTCCATCCGCGTCGTATCAAGAATGTCCGCCACCAGTGGCAAAACCGTGTGGCGATGGCCGCGCTCGTTCAACTCGCCTTCGATGTTAAACAGCGCACCTTCCGCCTGCTCCACCATGAGCAGACGCTGCGGCTGATACTCGGCCAACTGACGGCACAACTCGCTCCCGATGCTACCACCTGCGCCCGTGACCAGCACGACCTTCTCCCGCACGAGCGCGGCGATGTCCGCGTTGTCCAGATCCACCTCGGCGCGCCCGAGCAAATCTTCCACCTGCACCGGACGGATTTTCGTCACCTGCACGCGCCCGGAAGCGAGCTCCGCCATCGACGGAATGATTTCCACCTTCAGGCTGAGCTCGGTGAAATGCTTGTAGATTTCCTGCACGCGCTTCACCGCCGCCGACGGCATCGCGAGCACCGCGCCGTCGATGTTGTATTCCTTGTGCCACCGTTCGATCGAATCGGGGGAACCCAGCACCGGCACCCCGTGAATGTGCAAGCCGTGCTTGCGCTGGTCGTCATCGAGGAAAAAGACCGGTTTCAGATTCAAGGCCGGCCGGGCTTGCGCTTCCTGCACGAACTGCGCCCCTGCATCACCAGCGCCGAGCACCACGACGCGCCGCGAAGTCGATCTGCTCCCATTGCGGGCGCCGCGCGAGAATCGCTCGCGGTAAATGCGAAAACCGAGCCGCATGAAACTCAAGGCGCCCACCGAAAGCACGAAGTCCGTCAGCACCACGCCCCGCGGCGAAAGCAATTCCGGCATCAAGTTGTAGCGGATTCCGTAGGTCATGAGGTTGGCCGTCGCCATCGCCGCCGAGATGCGCAACAAATCCGGCACACTGAAGTAGCTCAGCAAACTGCCAAACTGCCGGAAGAGCAGCAGACACAGCAGCTTGAGTGGCAAATTGAACGCGATCGACGACAAGCGCTCCTCTTGAAACGCGGCCGGAACCATGAAGTCGAACCGCAACTCATACGCCGCAAAGCGACTACCGGCGAGCAACATTGCGTAAAGCAACACCAGCGCCGTCATGCGCAACATTTGCTCTCCGGCGGAATGGGCCGAAAATTTTTCTTTCAAACTAGGACTCACGAGTAGGCGTCGAATTGGGTGGAAAAAATTCCGGCATGGTCGCATCGCCGGGAGCGGAAATGCCCTGACGTGCCACAACCTTCCAAAGGGTGAGGAAAAGAATGCGCAAATCGAGCCAGAAGGTCCGGTGCTCCACATACCAGACATCGAGGGCGAATTTCTCGTCCCACGACAAGGCGTTGCGCCCGTTGATCTGCGCCCAACCCGTCACACCCGGCGGCACCTCGTGGCGGCGACGCTGCAATGCATTGTAACGCGGCAAATAGTGCACCAACAGCGGACGCGGTCCCACCAAACTCATCTCGCCCTTCAGCACATTCCACAGCTCCGGCAACTCATCCAGCGAGCTGCCGCGCAGGAAACGCCCAAAGGCCGTCAACCGCTCGGCATCCGACAATAAATTCCCATCAACTCCGCGCGTGTCCTTCATGGTGCGAAACTTGATCAGCGAAAAAACACGCTCCCCACGTCCCGGGCGCTGCTGCCGAAAAAATACCGGCGACCCCAGCCGCCAGCGCACCACCAACGCGAGCACCAACACCAGTGGCACCCAAAAGGGAATCGTCACCCCCACTGCCACGAGATCAAATGCGCGCTTTGTCAGCCACGACGACCGACGCCGGCGGACAGACGACGGACCAGACCCGCTGGAATTCTTGGACTGCTCAACAGAAGTCATCGGGACTGGAAATCATTTTCCCGAGCATTTGTCCCACATGACACGAGCGAGCTTCCATGCCGACAAATTCAGCCTCGGTGATATACGCGTAGCACTTCGTGCGATGTAGCCAATGCCAAGTTTCCTGAAGCTCGCCGTCGGCGTCGGTCAGCTTGCTCACGAAGTGCGCCGGATAACGACGTTTGGCCCAGGCTTCAGCGATGGTCGCCCCTATGGAACGCGATGACCGGCGCACTAGATCTGTCAGGGAGTAAAGCTCCTCGCGCGGAAATCGCTTGGTGATTTCGAATATCTCCAAATCCAACGCACATGCCTCGCCGTAAACACGAAGCTCCCTGAAGCTGCTAATGCGCTCACTCATGAGGTTGTGTTTGAAAATTAGTCATTCCGTTCGTCATCCGTCGTTCCGTGCTCCGTCTTCCGCCCTCCGTCTTCATCGGCGTTTGAACACATCGCGCACTGCCTCGACGACGCGTTCCAGATCACTCATCGTCAGATTCGACCCGGACGGCAAGCAGAGCCCGTCGGCAAACAACCGCTCGCCCACCGCCCCACCGTAATTCGGACACTCGCGGAAAATCGGTTGCAGGTGCATCGGTTTCCACACGGGGCGCGCCTCGATATTTTTTTCGCCCAGCGACAGGCGCACTTGCTCGCGATCCACGCCCGCCTCGCGCGGATCAATCGTCAAGCACGTCAGCCAGCGCGTGCAGCGGCCGTAGTCGGCCTCGGGCATGAATGCGATGCCCGGCAGATCCGCGAACGCCGTCTGATAAAACGCGCAATTGCGCCGCCGCGCCGCCACCCGATCTTCGAGCACGCGCAATTGCCCGCGACCGATCGCGGCGAGCACGTTGCTCAGCCGGTAATTGAACCCGACCTCCGAGTGCTGGTAATGCGGCGCCGGATCCCGCGCCTGCGTCGCCCAAAACCGCGCCTTCTCAATCAACTTCGGGTCGGCCGAAGTCAACATGCCTCCGCCCGACGTCGTGATAATTTTGTTGCCGTTGAATGAGTGGATGCCGCACAACCCGAACGAGCCCGGCGCGCGGCCTTTGTAGGTTGCGCCGAGTGCCTCGGCGGCGTCCTCAATCAACGGGATCTCATGCTGCGCGCACAAGGCGACAATCGGATCGAGATCCGCGCTCTGTCCGTAGAGATGCACCAAAATCACCGCACGCGGTTTGCGACCGGCTTTCAACCGTGCCGCGATGGCTTCCGCCAGTATCGCCGGATCCATATTCCAGGTCTGCTTGTCGCAATCGACGAATACTGGCGTGGCACGCTCGTATAAAATCGGATTCACGCTCGCCGAAAACGTCAGCGACGAACAAATCACCTCGTCCCCCGGCTCTAATTTCAGCCAACGCATCGCCAGATGCAGCGCCGCGGTGCCCGAGGATAAAGCGGCGGCATGCAGCTTTACCGACGACAGATGTCCGACGTCAGATGTCAGACCTCCTTCGTCAACAATCCGCCCTCCGACAAGTTCAGCAAATTCTTGCTCAAACTTGTCCACGTGCGGCCCGAGCGGCGCGATCCAGTTGGTCGCAAAAGCATCCTGCACGAGGGCGAGTTCGTCGCCGCCCATGTGGGGAGAGGAAAGGTGAATGCGGGGATTGGCCATGGTTTGGTGTGCTTGCAAAGGGCGATTACAGTGATCTCAGCACTTCGTCCTTGCTCACCTGCTTGACCCGAGCCACCACCCGCAGAATCGCGTTGAAGGTGCCGATGCGCAGTGGGCTGTGATCGGGAATTGAGATGCGATGTGTCTGCGGGGTGTCAGTCTGCAATATGATGTGGCTGCCCGCCTGATGCACCTGTCGGTATGCCCAGTCACGGCTGAGCGCCTTGACCAAGTCTCGCCCCGAGACGTCCCGCGGCAGCTTCACGCCAGCACTTCGTCCCGCACCATATGCAACCGGATGCTCTTGGGGGTCGGTTGATCAAAATAGAAGGCCTTCACCGCCTCGCGCACATTGGCCCGCAGTGTTTCCCAGGTATCGGCCTCCGTGAAAATGCTTTCGCCCAGCGCTTCGGCCACGTAGCCGCCGTCCGCTTCCTGGGTTACCTCAAAAACAATCTCTTTCATGTGGACAGGCTACGACTCAAACTAGCTCACGCAAGTCCGGACTGGTGTAAGTTCCGCCCTCCGACAAGTTCAGCAAATTCTTGCTCAAACTTGGCCACGTGCGGCCCGAGCGGCGCGATCCAGTTGGTCGCAAAAGCATCCTGCGCGAGGGCGAGTTCGTCGCCGCCCATGTGGGGAGAGGAAAGGTAGATACGTGGGGCGCTCACGGGTTTAACAGAGCGAAATGCGACAGCCTTCGGCCCATCGCGTCAACCACGCAACGCCACGCTTTTGCGCCAAGCGCTTCGCTCACGGAGCAGGCGCTACCGGCGCTTGCTGCAGACCGAGTTGGGCCAGCGCCTCCACCAGTTCCGTCCAACCCGGCTCGCCCACCAGGCGCTCGAACGGCCCGTTGCTCGTGATGCGGATAAAATACTGCGGAGCCGATCCGGAAAACGCGAAAGCCAGCGTGTCGCGCCACCACGACACCAGCTCGGGCCGATCATTAAAGCGGTCGCCGTATTCGTGCAACTTGTCGCCGACCAGATGCCAGAACAACACGTATTCCTTCCCGCCGCTGTGCGACGGTGGTTGAAAAATGCGCCATTGTGCCGGTTGCAGCCGCAGTTCGCCCGCGACCACCGGCTCCGCAAAACGCATGTCGAGGCAACGCCAACCATTTTCGCTCCAGCAGCGGTCCGGTGTGTGCGACGCGACTTTTTGCACCGGCATCCGCCCCGCCGCCCAATAGGCGACATAGACGCCAAGCGTGAGATCGCCGCGCCGAAAGACGCGAAACACATAATCGTCGTAATTGAGCACCCGCTCCACGGCGGTCTGCACCACTTCATTGGGTCCGAGCGGCTCGTCGTGCCCGACCCAACCCGGCAGTGTTTTCGGCATCGCCTGCGCCAGCCCGATCGGTTGCACGGCAGCACCGCGATCACCTTCTTTGACATCGCGCACATTGACAAACTGCAGCGCGACGGCGCCGAGCAGCACGATCACCGCGAGGAGCGCCGTGATCAACGGCACCGGTCGGCGAAACCAAGCCGGGGCAAAAGCAGGTGCTAAATGAGTCATCGCACAGTTACTTGGCGGGTGAAATCGTCCCACAAATCAAAGCCATCCCAACTTGCCGTGAAGTCAAGTGCCTGCCCGATCGGCACGAGGCGATCCACTCCGCGACGTCCCAGTAACCGCGCCACATCGCGCACCTGCTCGGACACGAAGCCGAAATAGGTCACTGTCTGGTGCGCGGGCCCGAGCGCCGCCGCGAGTTCCGCGACCGAGCGACATGCCACATGCATCAACAAACCGCCGCCGCACGGCTCCTCCTGCTCGGCCAACGCCAGCGACAACGCCTGCAAATCCGTTTCGTGCGGCTGGTGCGTCATCGCGCAAATCTGTCCCGCCGCCGCGGCCGCAAATCCCGTATTAAGTCGGTTGACCGCAAATCCGAGATCAGGCGCGCCTTGTCGGGCAGCGAGTGCCGTTTCCAACCAGTGCGCAAACGCCGCGCGTCCCTCCGCGCCGACGTCAGTTTCACCGAGCCAGCACACCACTTGCGGCGAAGCGCACGCCAATTGCCCGAACGGGGCGATATCCACCGCCATGCGATCGGCGAGTTTCGCGCGCGCCGCGTTATCGAGCGCGGCATAGGCACTCACGGCAATCAGCGCCAGTGAGCGCTTGGAGGCAAAACAACGTTCGCCCGCGTGCGGATTGAGCGGCACGGCGCGCAAACGACGCACGGTTTCGTTACCGCCCCACACGACGCGTTGATCGCAATATTCCGAAAATGCCGCCGAGAGCGCCGCGTCGTGTTCGTAGGCGACGAAATAATTGCCGCGCCAAGCCGCTGGCTGCGCCGTCGCGACGGTGTCAAGGCACGACAGCAAATCCAGCATCAACGGACTCAAACGCGTGGTCAGCCGGACGATGTTCGCATTGCCCGCCAGAAACGAAATCGCCCAGGAATACAAAAACATCGTGTCCACGTTGGCGGGCGTGATGTGGAGCGCCAATCCGGCGGCCACTCGCACTTCCTGTCCCTCACGAGCGGCGAATTCACGCGCCAGCGTCTGCAGATTGCTGCGTCGCAACCAAAATGCGACCGCCGCCGCCGCTGGTTCCCGACCGAGACGCGGGTGCTTGCGAATCGCCGTCGCGACCGCATCGAGAAATTCCAGCCGCTCCACCGCCAGCGGCTCGACGGCGAGTGCGCGCAACCCCGGCAGCTCTTCCGCGCGCAACCCCGGCACCACCGACGGCACGAGCACGCGGCAACCAGGCAGGTAAGTCGTCTTATTCGGGTTGGACATAGGTTTCGCTACAGCCGCGGATTTCCGAACGCGGTGCCCGACCGTGCACCAAGAATGACCGTCCGCCCAATCCCGTCTCCGGCTGGTCCGTCGCGATCCATTCGCCGAGATCTTCGGTGAGCAAGCTGTGGCCCGGGTAACTGTGCGGCAAAATGGAAATGACCTGCACCAAACCGCGTTGGCCCGCCGGCAATGGTTTCAAAGTAAACGGATCACGCACGATGACATCGGCAAACACCGGTGCCTGCAAAGCCCCCAGCTTGTTTTCGAAAAACACACTGCCGACCTGCTCCACCATGCCGTAGAAATTTATCACCTGTCCGACGCCCAAGGTCTCGCGTGCTCCCGTTGCGAATGTCGCCGCATCGACGCGCGCCGCTTCCAATTTTTTCCAACCGCCGCTGTGGATCAACACGCCGTTCGCCGCGTTCAGTCGCAAGTTCCGCTCGCGCAACGCGCGCACGCCATGCTCCCACGCCATAAACGTAAAACCGAAAAACAACACCGGCTGCCCGGCATGCGCGGCGAGATATTTTCCCACCCCTTCGAAATCGAAACTCATGTCCTCGCGAAAGGCGTAGAGCGGCTGTCGCCCGAATTGCATCATGCCCAGAATCCCCGCGCCCCGCGCCGAAAACGACGCGCGATCCTTAATCACTCCGGGATGATCGAGAATCACCATCGGCAAACGCTGCTTGCCGACAAATTGCTGCATGATGCGCACGAGCGCATGCGCCTGGTGCGTAGCGGTGTCGCGATCGAGCACGACCCGACTCACCGCCTGCCCCGTCGTGCCGCTCGAGGTTAGCACGCGAAAAGTCTCCTCCGGCGGCACGCTGCGCAATTCGAAGCGCTTGAAAAGCGAGACAGGAATAAACGGCAGCTCCGCCATCGTCGCATACGGCAGTGTCGACAAACCGCCGAACACGACCTCGACCACGCGCCGAAATTCCGCACAACGCGCGTAGTGTTCCCGCGTGAGTTCATCCAACGCCGGCAACAACCGCGCCTCCTTCTCTCCTTGCGTCAAACCAAACGGTGCCTCCGTCAACAACTGCGCCACGACTTGTTTGAGGTGCGGCGTCATGCGAGTGCGTTGTAATCCTTTTTGCCCGATGCCGTCAGTGGCAATTTTTCCCGCCACGTAAATTGGAAAGTCGGGGGGGGCACGCCAAGCCACGCGGCCAGATGACTGCGCAGAGCCTCCGGCGCAACTTCTCCGGAGCCTTCGAGAAAAATACGCAGCTTGTTTTCGCCCGCGACCACGGCGGCGCGGCACTGCCACTGCGCTTCGATTTCGGTTTCAATGCCCGCCAGATTCACGCGCTTGCCAAACAGCTTCGCGACGCGCCCGAGTCGACCCACCAGGCGAAAAAATCCGTCGGCCTCGCATTCGGCCAAATCACCCGTGGCGAGTTCGCCGCCGAGTTCATCCCCGCGCGCCAGATCCGCCCGATTTGTGGCGTAGCCGAGCATCACGTTCGCACCGCGATAAATCAGCTCGTTCGCGCCGGGCTGATCGGCGACCGGCCGCAACGCGAGTTCCCCACCCGGTATCGCAATGCCAATCGTGCCGGGACGTGCTGCGAGGCGCTCGGCGGGCACATAGGAAATGCGCGCCGTGGCCTCGGTCTGCCCATACATCACGAAAAAGCGCGCTCCACCTGCACGGGCGAGTTCGTTGAAGTGTTGCACCACTGCGGGGGCCAGATGCCCGCCTGCCTGCGTCAGCGTGCGCACGGCGCTGCCGGCCGTGGGGTCGATGCGCAACCGCTGCATCGTTTCATACATGTAGGGCACGCCGGCGAACGACGTGCAACCGCGCGCACGCGCGGTTTGCCAGAACTCCGGCCGCATGAACGAGTGCCGCGTCAAGACCACGCTCGCTCCCGCGACGAGATGCGAGTTGAGCACCGAAAGGCCATACGAGTAGTGCAACGGCAGGCTTTGCACCGCGATCTCCGACGGCCCGAGCGCCAAATAGTCCGCGATGGAACGCGCGTTGGCGGCGACGTTGCGCAATGCGAGTCGCACCAGCTTCGCATCGCCCGTCGAACCCGACGTCGCCAGCAACAGCGCGAGATCCGGATGAAAAACAACTTGGCTCGCTGCTGCCACGCGGCGCCACAACACGAGTTCCCCACCCGCAATGGTTTCGGCCGCGACGTAGCCGTCCGGTCCCGCGGCGTCGCCGAAAGCCAAAAGCACGGCACCCGGCTGATAGGTGGCGATGACGCGGTTGCGCGACGCAACGGCCGCTTCGCCCAGTCCCAGCGGGATTTTCGCGGTGAGGCACGCCAGATAGGTTGCCACCCACGACACGCTGTTCGCCGCAAAGAGAAACACGAGTTGCCCCGCAGCGTGGCGGTGCACTTGCGCCCGGATACCCGTGATGCGCTCACCGAGATCAAGGTAACTGACGCTGGCTCCCTCCGCTTCAACGAAGAGCGCCGGCGCACTCCGCCCGAAATCGATCTGTTCGATCATACGGCCATGCCGCCGTCCACCCCGATCACCTGACCGGTGATGTAGTCGGCCTCGGACGACACGAGAAACGCGGCGCAACGGGCGACATCTTCCGGCTGACCGATGCGGCCGATCCGCACGCTCTCAACGCGTCGCGCAAACCACTCGGGAGAAATCTGCCGTGCCATGTCCGTGTCGATGAAGCCCGGCGCGATCGCGTTCACGCGAATGCGTTGCGGGGCCAGTTCTTTCGCGGCCGCCTTGGTGAAACCGATCAGCGCCGCCTTGCTCGCGCTGTAGGCGGAGAGGCCGTCGATCCCTTGCGTGCCGGCAATTGAAGTAATGTTGACCACTGCGCCACCCTCACCGCGCGGGAAAACCCGAATCGCATACTGCGTCAAATTGATCGCCGCGAGCACGTTGACGTCAAACATCTGGCGCGCATCCGCCAGCCGCATCATGCCTAACTTGCCGGGGTGAAGAATGCCGGCGTTGTTGATCAACGCATGCAGGCCACCGAATTTGCTGCGGCAGGTTTGCACGAGCGTCCGCACATGCGCGTCGTCCGTCAGGTCGCCCTGCACCGCTTCGGCTTGATGGCCGGCGGCGCGTAGTTCAGCGGCGAGCTTTTCCACCGCGGCAGTCCGCGCGGAGAGGACAACCTTGGCGCCTTGGCTGACGAGGACGCGGACCATGGCCGCGCCGATGCCGCGACTGGCACCAGTGACGAGGACAACCTTGTCCTGCAGTTTCACGCGAAGACCACTCCGTGGCGCGCCAGAATCTCCTTCGCCTTGGCGACGGAACTCAGTTCGATGATTTCATCGGTATCAAGCATGAGATTGAACTCCGCCTCCAGAGCCGCGACCAACGCCATGTGGCCGACGGAGTCCCATTGTTTGATTTCGTTGTAGGCCAAGGCGTCAGTCACTTCAGCCTTGGTCACTCCGAGTGCTTCCACGAAGCAGTGCGTTAGTTTTTCGTTACTCATTCCAAAATTAAGGTGAAGGCGGTGGTGTGATGGTCTTGCCGGGGACACCCACGACGGTCGAGCGCGCCGGCACGTCGCGAAACGCCAGCGAGCAGGCTCCGACAGTCGTCCATGCACCGATCATGATGTTGGGCGTGACCACCGCATTCGAACCGAGAAAGGCGCCTTCCTCCATCCGCGCGTGACCGGAAACGCGCGCGCCCGGACACACCTGCACTCCGTCCGCCAACCAGGCGTCGTGACCGACGCTCGCGCTGGTGTTGATCAGCACATGCTGACCGATAATGGCCTGCGGGCCGACAAAGGCTAGCGGCCCGACAAAACAGCCCTGGCCGATCCGCACGGACTCAGCGACGACGGCGGAGGGATCAATCAACGTCGCGGCAGGAAAACCTTGGGCGGCCAACTGCCGGGCGATCGAGAGGCGTGCCTCATTACTGCCGATCGCGCAGTGGAAATACGTGTCCTTCGGTTGCGCGTCGAAGACCTTGCCGACCCCGCCCAAGACCCGCACGCCACCCATGCCGCGATCGAGCTTGGCCGCCGCGTCGTCCACGAAGCCCAGTGCGTTCCACTCCGGCGTCGGAGTGGTCGCATTGATGCGCCGCACGATCCACAACGCTTCATAGCCGGCGCCACCAGCGCCGACGATAATGAGATTTTTGGTTTGGCCCATGAGTGAGATAAAAATGCCTAGCCCGCCAACGCCCAGCCCAGCCAATGGTTAAATTGCGGGACAGCGAATCGCAGGTGACTGGGCAGCTTCTGGGCATTTAACCCTGGGGGCAAGTCCCTTGCCGTTGTCACGTTCAATCCCTGCCGAATTCCTGTCAAAATCGCCCCTGCAACAGTCATCACCGTATCGCTTTGTGAAAATCCCCGCGCTGCCTTTTGCGACAACAATTGGCCGGGAATATCCCGCCGAACGGCCGGAAACTGCACGCCTCGATTGTCGGCCAGAGCACTCATGGCGGCGGAACCGGTTGCAGCAAGTCCCGCAATTCCCGCAAGTCCCGAATATCGATTTCGGCCTGCTCATCCGGCCGCGGGTGGTAGTCCGCGTGCTCGCCACCGTCACGGAGGATGCGAACCGTGCGCCAGCCAAGCTTGCGCGGCGCGATGAAATCCTTGCGGGCGTTGTCGCCAATATAGACAAAACCGGTGCGAGGCCCGACGAGCGCCGACGCGATGAGCTGATAGCCTTTGAGGTGCGGCTTCCAAAATTCCCGGCCAAGCTCGTCGGTCACCACGCTCAGCGCGACACGTGGTTCGAGTCCCAGCGCCGCCAGCTTGCGGCGCTGCACTTCGGCGAAACCGTCCGTCACAATCGCGAGGCGAAGTTTTTTCTCCGCCCACGCCAGAATTTCCGCCGCTTCGGGAAACAGGGCCAACTGCGGTTCATGCGCGCGGTAAACCGCCACGAGTTGACCGATCAGCTCGACCGACGGCACGAGACGCAGCCGGGGCAAGGCCTCGTCAAAAATCTGGCCGCGAAGCCCGGCGGAAAAAAGCTGCTCCGCGGTTTCCCGAAATCCCGTCACCTTCAGCTCGCGCTGCAACCACGCATCGACCGCCGCAAATCCCGAGAGCACAAAAGCGCGCTCCGGATACAGCGTATCATCGAGATCGAACACGAGCGTATGCACTGGCCACGGCTTAATCATTGAGAAAAACCCCCGAATCGTAGCGCAACATCGTCACGCCCTCCTTCCACTGGTTGTGCGCCGTGCTCGGCCGCCCCAACTGCTCTTCCAGCAACCACTGCGTCGCATGCGCCCCCGCGCGCTCCGCCAGCACGCAACCGCCGCCGAAGCGCGCGTTAAATTCGAAAACCATATATTCCCCCGCCGGCGTCACCATGCCTTGGAAACACATCGGCCCGCGCGCGCCGGGCAAGGCTCGCTGCAAACACTTCGCCGCCGCCTGCAACACGGGCACGCGTTCCGTGCGCCCCTTGGAGACTTCGCCCAGCCTCACTTCGAGCCGCAACCGCGGCACCGCGCTGCGCAACCGTCCCTCGCGATCAAAGAAAACGCTCACCGTGTATTCCACGCCCGCCCCCATCTCCTGCACGATCAGGTTCGTCTCGTTTTTCATCGCGCACACTTCCTGCGGCGACCGCGGCACGACGACACCGATGGACGAGCTCCCGGCATTCGGCTTCACGATCACGGGCCACTGTAACTGCGCTGGGTTCGCGCAATACTCCGCCCACCACACCGTGCGCGGCACGGCGACACCGGCCGCCGCGAGCGTTTCCGCCGTGCCCTTCTTGTCGTTGCTGAGCCCGACCACCGTCGGAGACGAAATCACGGCGCGCGCACCGACCGCGGCGAATTCCCCGGCGCGATGCGCCAGCGCGGGCAACTCCGGATCAATCGTCGGCACGACCAAATCCACTTTCTCCAACCGGCAAACTTCCACCAACCGCTCGATGTAGCCCGCGTCGGTGCAACGCGGCACCGCATGGCGCGCATCCGCGAAATGGCACGCCGGACTCAACTCCGGCTCCAAATCCACCGCCACGACCCGGAAATCGACGCCGAGCCGCTGCGCGCTTGCTCGAAACGAATCGATCAACTGGCAGCGCCGACCGGCCGAAGTGAGAAGGAGTGTGAGGGGTTTCACCATAAATTCCCGCGCGGGTGGATTGGCAATTCAGACATGAGATTTGGCAGCGTTGGCTGACACCGCAAAGTCAAGGTCCGGAATTTTTCCCAGTCAATGGCACAAGCCCCTCACGAGCGCAGAAAAACCCCGTCGATCTGCAACAGCGCGTGCGTCGTTTTATCGCGGAAGACCGGCTCCAGCAGCGCGAGGGTAAAGCCCATCTGCTGCAATTTCGTGATCATCTCCGTCGCCACCGGCGCGCCCGCATAGAGCGGCACCATCGACAACTCCACTTGTAACACCGCCACTTGCGCCAGCGTTTCCGCCGCGCCCGCGAGCACCTGCGCTTCATATCCCTGCGTGTCGAGTTTCAGGTAAATCACATCGTCCGGGCGGCAATGTTCCGTGCGGAGGGAGTCGAGTCGGCGCACCGTGATCTTTTGCCGCCCACTGTAAATTGAAGTCGGCGCGGCATCCGCGTGTGCGGGCAACATGTCGAGCAATGAGCTGCTCACGGAGTTGGCCGACACATTGATCTCCGATTCACCGTCAGTGTCGCCGAGGGCGAGGTTCAGCGCCGTCCAGTTCGCGTCCCGCGCCGTCAACTGCTGGAGTTGTTGATGAACGTCGTTCAGCGGCTCGAAGGAAATCATCCGCCCGCGGAAGCCGATTTCTTCGCGCATCGAGACAGCGAAGTCCCCCGCATTGGCCCCGACATCGAGCACGAGGGTGACGCCCTGCTTGGCGAGCATCTGGCGCCGCTGCCACACCGGGTGAAACGGATGGCGGAACCGCATCAGGTCGATTCCGAGTGTCCAGAGGATTTTGCGAATGAGAAGTTTGGCATTCATGACAAGAGTAATTCGGGGAAGCGGGAGCAGCAAGCGGTCAGGTCTTGGTCCGTTTTAGCAACAGACTGACAATGCGATGAAGATACCAATAGGGCAAGGACCACGCTGGTTGCGTCCCATACCGTTGCTCCAACGCCTCACGCTCGGGGAAAACCACCCGCAAACGACCAAGGTTGCCGTCAAAGAGCAACAACCCGAAGACAATGTAACCCAGCTTGCTCCATTTTTTCCGTTTCGGATAAAAAAATCCGACCCGGGCCAACCAGCGCAGCATGAGCCGGATTTTCCAACCCGAGGCACCGAGTCGCTCCAGCACTGCTTCTGGCACGGGCGTCTGCATGAGATGGGCGGGAAGGAGCAGGGACAAACACACCGCCGTTTTCACTTCGCCTTGTTCAACCCGCACGCAAAACAATTCCCAATCAATCCCGCCATGCCGCACCAAGCGATCGACGTCCGTCTGCAGGCGGAAACCCGGCGCCCGCACGTAAGTGTGCTTCGCCGTATGCAGCGAAACTTGGAGTAAATTATCAACCGGCGCGAGTATGCGCACCTCCGTGCCGGGCACGGCGACCGAACGGTTCACCAACTCCGTGGAATCAGGTTCCGATTTCTTGGAAATCCACTTTCCCCCGACGCTGCGGCACTGGAGTTCGAACCACAGCGGCTCCCCGTTTTCGATCGGCAGGCTGTATTCCCGCCCACCCGAAAGCATATCGGCGGCAATTTGCGCCACATCGTCAGGCACTGCTGCTTCACCACCAATGCGTGCGCCCAGCGCTTCCCGGCCGACATCTTGGTTACCGAGGAGATGAAAACCATGTTTGACGAAAATCCGGTGCGACTTCGCAAAATCAGCCGGCTTGACCAAGAGGTCCACGTCGCCCATCGGGCAACCCCCAAGGTCGGTGAAAACGGCGCGGGCGATGCCGGAATTTTTCAACGCGACCAGTCGCACGCCCTCTGCAGCCAGGGCGGCGGCAATGCGATCGAGCTCGCGCATGTAACAACCGATTCGTGTCGCCACCTTCGCATGGGCCTCGCGCCAACGGGCTGGCATTTTTTCTCCCAACACCCGCGCAAGGGCAATGGCCGCCATGCCTTCCGCCTCGTGGTGCACGGCAAATTCCCATGCAGCGTCATCCCCCACTTTCCGCCACAACGACTCCAACTCGCGCCGATGCCACGCCGGATCATTCGCCAGCACGCAGCACAAAAATTGACCGAGTGAATCGTTCTTGATGAGTGAATCCATCTTCGTGATCCCTCCCGTCATTAACGGCGCAAGACCTCGTCTTGAAACCATCGCGCAGTCGCCGCGACACCTTGCGCATAAGTTACCGGCAACGATCCGCACACCGCCGCAGTCTCCGCCGTATCGAAAACATACTCGGTCAGAATGTTTTTCAACCGGAACGAATTAAACGGGAATTTTTTCACCCCCACCCTATTGATCAAATCACCCGTCAGCGCCAAACCGCGCGCAACCGGCAAAGGCAGCGTCGGAATTTTGGGGGCACCAATCAGCGCCGCCACGTCATTCGCATATCGCCGCAAGGACAGCGGCTCGTAGTCGCAGAGATAAAAAGTCTTCCCTTGAATCGACGGCCGCGGCGCGCGGACGAGTTGCAGATACTGCCACGCAATATTCTCCGCGTAACTGTAGGATTTGAGCAGTGGCGAGTTGCCGCAGTGGAAATACCGGCCGCGCGCGATCAAGCGCAACATCGTCTGGTAATGCGGGCTCATGCCCGGCCCCCACACCGTCGTGGGTCGGGCGAGACACCACTCACCGGCGGAGTCACCTTCTTCGCGCACAATCTGTTCGGTCAGCACCTTGCTCTCTCCATAGACCGTGTTGGGACAATAATCAGTGGGGCTCGTGGGCACGTAGCCGACGCGGCAAACGAGTTGCGACGACGTATGCACCACGCGGCGACAACTCGGCGTCTCCCGCACGGCGGCAATCAGATTGCGCACCCCGTCCGTATTCGCGCCATAACCCGCGAGATCGCGCTTCTCCAACAAATCGATCCGCGCCGCCAGATGAATGACCGCGTCGGGTGCCGTGCGCCGCACACTGGCAATTAAGCGCGCGCGATCCCGAATATCACACGCAATGTGCTCATCGACTTGTGTGGACGCCGAAGGACGGGAATCCAAACCCACTACTTCGATCTGCTCGCGCTTGAGAGTGCGGCAAACCCATTGGCCAATGAAACCCGAACTTCCAGTAACAAGAATTTTCATGAAAAGTGGGGTCGTTAATCGAACGAAACAAAATCCGGACAGGGACCGTTGCCCAGCGTCCACGCATACAGCTCCTGCAGTTTTGCTGCGACCGAAGACCACAGAAACTGCTCGGTGACGAGCGCCTGTCCCCGCGCGCCCATTGCGTGAAGCGTGGATGGGCTCAGTTGCATGATCTCTCGCAATTTTGCACTCAAGGCTGGAACGGTGCGCTCAATCCAAAAGCCGCACTCGCGCTCCTCCAACTGTTGCCATGGAGTCTGTTTAGTAGTCAGCACCGGCAAGCCACACGCCAACGCTTCGATCACCACAATGCCGAAATTCTCATTGGCTGACGGCAGCACAAAACAATCCGCCGCTTGATAGGCCATCGCCTTCTCCGGCCCGTAAAGCGCAGGCAAGAGTCGCACGAGCGCAGCCAAATCCAGAGCGGCAATCTTAGCCGCCAAATGTTCCCGATGTCCCAATTCGCTCGGACCGGCGATGACAATGGTCCACTTCTGCTCCGTCAATTCGCGCCGCAGTTCCGCCGCGGCGTCGATTAAAAGATCAAGTCCTTTGAGCGGATGTAGTCGGGACAAAAATAGTAAAATCCGACCCACTTCTGGTAGTCCGTGTTGCTGCTTGAACGCCTTTGCTTGCTGCGCCTTCCCCGCCATCGGGAGCAGCAATTCGTCAGCCACGCCGTTCGGTATCACGGCGATCGGCTGACGTAGACCATACAGCCGAATGCCAACTGCTTCTTGCTCGGAGCAGGCGACGAGACAGGACGCGCGGCGCAAATTGCGATTTTCGTAGAGGTGCGCGATCAGCCGCTTCTTCGAGCGGGCAATCTGCAATCGATCCGGTTCCAATAAGCCGTGAGGGCTGATAATGGTTTTCACACGACCGGCGACGCCGGCGACAAAAATTGAATTCGGCACCCAAATGCCGTGCTGGTGCAACAGGTCATACTGCGACCGCACTTCCGTGCTTCGACCAAGCAAGCCGTAAGGCACGACGTGGTTGAAAATTCGCACGTGCGGGATTGCGCACACCCGCTTGGCCTCGACGCCTGTCGCCGCGCAGACTTCCGCGGCCATGGCAGGCGTGCCGGGGAACCACAGCGTCGCGTCAATCTCCGCTTGGCGTTGCGCCTTGATCAAACCGTGCACCACTTCGCCGATGCCACCGCTTTGTTGGCCGGCCGTGTTCGCGAGATGCAAAATCTTCATCGGAGCCATTACTTAATTCCCCGTCCCCCCAGCCAAAAGGGAGGCCAACTCGCGGACATAGAGTTGGGAGTTGCCGCGACCAAAATATTTTTCCTGCACGGCGCGTGCATTCCGTCGACAAGAGGCCAGAAACTCAGGGTCGGTGCGAAAGCGATCCAGCGCCGCCGCAAGCCCTGCCCGATCATCCGGGGCCACGACAAGTCCGCAGTGATGTTCCTCGACCAGTTTGCTCACGGAGTTTGGCGCCGACGCGACGACCAGGAGGGCACAACCCGCCGCGAGGTAGTAATACGTTTTGCTTGGCACCATGAAGCCTTCCGCACCGCGCTCAAACGTAACCACCGCCACCTCACCCGTCGTCAGCGTGTAAGGCAAATCCGCCTCCGGTTGCAGAGGCATGAGCTTCACATTGGTCAGTGCCTCTACGCGAATGCGCTGCTCGAGCTCCGCAAAGCGGACGCCTCCGCCGATGATGAGAAACGACACCTCGGTCCACTGCTCCCGGACTTGCCCGGCAATGCTCAATAACGGATTCAAATCATGGGAATTTCCAAGATTGCCCGAATACAGCACCGTCAACTTGTCTGTTTCGCCGATCCGCCGCGCGAAGCAGTTTTCGGCTTTGGGAACGGGACGCACAAAAGTCGAGTCCGCCCAATTGGGAATCACGACAAGCCGCGGGGCCCCGGCACCCAGCGCTAAATGGGGCCGAATGTTATCGGCCAGTTCATCACCAATCGTAAAGACACAGGCCGCGCGATTCCACACCACCCGATTCATCGCGTGCCACAGCCCCGCGACCAGTCCGCCGCGGCGAACTTTCCCGAGATTTTCCAACATGCCCGGATAAAGATCGTAGATCAGGACGACGTAGCGCCGTCCCGTGAGGATCGACACCAACCAGCCGATCAGGCCAAGGAAAGGGGGATTCGAAACCAGAAACAAAAGTTTGCGCCGATCGCCACCGAGCGAACGGAAAAACGCCACCGCGCCAAATGTCAGCCAGCTACTAATGCGCCGCCACGTGGCCCGCCGATCATAGGCCGGCGCAGGCCTCACTCGCAAATGCGCGCGCCGCGCCGGAGCGACCTCCAGCTCCGTGCCAGTGAGGAGTTCGACCGGACCGAGCTGCGGCGCGACGTCTTCGACCAGCTCGCGGAATAGCGGCCCGCAAACTTGGTTGATGAAGAGCACGCGCGGTGGTGCTGACGGGGAAAGGGTCTCGTTCATGGGGCCAGCATCGCCTCCCGCGCGGCCTGCACCTCGCGATGAATCGCGACCCAATCAGCTCCGGGTTGGAAGAAGGCCGGTTCTGCATTCTCCGAGGCCCGATACCAAAGTTCCTCTAACAAATAGGCCAAGCCCCATGTGCGCCGCGTCGTGGCGTCGGACGTCAGCGCCGGCATTTCCTTCAACCAATTCGCCAGCGTCGGTTCGGCGTTGCCCGCCACGACGCGCGCCACACGCTCCGGCCAACCCGGCCCGGTCCAGCGCCCGCCCGAGGCCAATTGAAAAAAATCATACGCGGCGAAGCGCTTCGCCGCGCTCTCCCAATCGATCACCCAAAAGGCCCCGTCCGCCGTCACGATGTTTGCTTCCTGCAAATCCCCATGGGTCCACGCCATCGGTAATCCGGCAGCACCGGTGCGCTCCACGACCGCGACGGCCAACGCTTCCGCGAGCGCGAGGATTTCTGCTCCGCCCGGCGCGTGACACCGTTGCACCAGCGCCTTGAAGCGCACGAGCAGTTGCTCACTCCACACCGCGGCGTCGACCGTTTCGAGCGACGGGGCGACCACCTGCGCCCACACCGCGCGCACGGCGGCGGCTTTCCAGCGCGTTTCTTCGGCGGCCGGCAAACGGTTGATCGGCGTGCCGACTACATACGCCTCTTCGAACCAACCCTGCGCCTGATGCGTGGCGAGCAACTGCGGCGCGCACGCCGGTTGCAACGCTTCCCGCAGCGCGATTTCACCGTCGAGATGCTCGCGCCCAAAACGGCTTTTCAACACGACCACCGAACGGCCCGCCATCGGTTGCAGGAGTCGCAACCGATGATTGCCGCCGAGCACGAGCGTGCGCTCGGCATCCGGCACGGCCGGTGTTACGGCAAACGCCGAATTTGCCAGCCAGCGCAGGCTCGGAAACCGGGTCGCAGCGGTGACGTAGCATTTTTGCAGCGGGCGCTTCCACCAGATGCGACTTGTCGTGTATTCGCAGCGCAGCACATCGAACATGGCCGGGGCTGTGCCCGCGGCGGCGTAGAAATTGAGGTAGGTATTGCCCCACCAACGCTGCCCTTGGTGCGCATTGCCCCACACCACCGTGTGCGGCGTGCCCATCCGTGCCGTCCAATAAGACGTCAAAGTCTCGGCGAGGATTTCGCCGAAGGGTTCACGGTTGAGGAGAAGACTAACACGCATGAATTGCAGGGGGGCGGTAAAAAAATCAGGACGCGCGTTTGCCGAGGACGGCGTCGATTTGCGCCAGCAATTCTTGTGTGATCACTTCGCGCGACTGCAAACCGTCGATGCGCATATAGGCGCCGCTTTGACAGGCGGCCTCATAGACGCGGCAGCGCTCGGCCAACACTGCGGCGGAATCAGGGAACGGCTCGTTCTTCAGTGCGGCACGGCGTTGCGATTCTTCGACGCTGACCAAGAACATAAACGACCGCTCCGGCGAGGGCACGACGGCGAGCAGGCACCGCCAGGGCCACGATTGGCGCACGCGGGCATCGGGGAAATTCAGGTCAAAATCCAATTCCGTATCCAAGACGTAGCGATCGCTCAGCACGGTAAAACCACGCAGTTTCAGCCAGCGGATCCAAAATCCATAATAAAGCGCGAGGTCGCAGAGCGCGAGGCCGAGCCAGAGTGTGCGACGCCAACCCCGGCGCAACAACCGGCTTCTTTTCTCGGAGCGCCCCGGCGCCGGAATCGCTCCGGGTCGCACTCGGCGCATGACCGCTTTCAGCGCACTAAAGAGCGGCGTATATCCGCCGCGCGCCCACACGCGCCGCGTGCGTTCGCCACGCGCCTGCAAGGCTGCTTCCACGCGTTCGATCTGTGTCGTTTTGCCACCGCCATCGATCCCACTAAAAACGAAAAGCGCATTACGACTTCCCGAAGGTCGCCGTGGAGCGGTTAGTTTTTGGGGTAATTCTGACAAACTGGATTCCTTCGTCACGATTTCCAACCGGCGTCCAACTTGCGACCGCGGTGTCGCCGGAGCCACATGCTGTCGAGATTAGTGGCCCAGCGATAGAGCGAGGCAAAAGGCCGCCCGCAATGCGCATTGAGTCCGGGCCGGGCGGCCCGCAGCTCCCGGCGAATTTTGATTCCCTCAGGTGCCATTTCGCCACGGAGGCGCTGCGAGAGTTGCGTGGGCAACAAGCGGAACGCCGCGATGCTGCGCGGCGTGAGCTTGCGAAAGCGCGCACCGCGCAACGCGCAGCGGACAAAAAAATCATAATCGCCGGCAAAACGATATTGGGTATCGAAGCCCTTGGCCCGCTCGAAAACTTCGCGCCGGAACAGCGCGCCTTGTTGCGGAAACGGACAGTAATGCTGCATCAACCACGGCAAATGCTGCGGACGCGGCGACCGCCAGCTGAAGAGAAAACGCCCTTGTGCATCGATGTAGTCGAGGTTGCCGTAGATCACCTCCGCGGAGTCACCCAACTGCGCCAACGCTTCCGTCACCGCATCGGCATAAAGCAGATCGTCGCCATTAAGGTAGGTGAGCCAGTCGCCCTTGGCCTCGGCCATGCCGGCATTGATCGCCGCATACATGTTGCCGCGCGGATAGGATATGACCCGGGCGCCGGACGTTTCGGCCAAGGCCGCGGTTTCGTCGGTTGAATTGCTATCGACGACCAGATGCTCCGCGCCCGCGGCCACGAGCGGACGGATCGACTCCAGCGTTGCGCGCAAGGTGGCCGCGCTATTCAGCGTCGGCGTGATTATCGAAAGCTTCATGCTCCGCTTAGATACGTCCCATCAGCACATCCAACTCGCGCTTGCGATCGATTGCTTGGCGTTGCGCCACTATTTGGGCGACGTGATG
This sequence comes from Candidatus Didemnitutus sp., assembly GCA_030681265.1. Taxonomy (GTDB): domain Bacteria; phylum Verrucomicrobiota; class Verrucomicrobiia; order Opitutales; family Opitutaceae; genus Didemnitutus. Next base: position 28,798 of record JAUXXD010000103.1, read on the forward strand.
CTGCGCCTGGTCGATCTTATGCTTGGCGAAAACCACATACATGCTTAGCGCCAAGAAATACATGGCACCGCTGGAGAACACCGCCCCCGACATGAACAACGGCACCACCATTCCGACTAAAGCCGAGTAATGCGCCCAGACGACCGAATGTTGCTCGACCTGAATGCGAATCAGCATCTGGTAGATGCTGAAGCCAAAGAGCAGGAAACCAATCGTCGCAAGCACGGCACCGTGCTCCGCCCAGACGTCCTGAAAGAACCCGTGCGCCCCGGAGAGATTGGCGACCATATCCGCATCACTCGCCTGACCCGCGATCATGATAACGTCCCCGAAACGGCGGAAACCCATGCCCGTGAGCGGCTGTTCGATCCCGGCCTCCCACACCCGCAGCCAAATCGTGCCCCGAGATACCGCTAGTTCCGTGGACAAGCTGTCGCCGGAAAACCGCTCGGTGACCTCCGCCGCCGCGAAAATATTGAAAGAGAAATAGCCCGCAACGCCGAGCACTATCGCGATCAGGCCAAACTTCAAGACACCGCTGGTGCGGATGAAGGAATACGAACACATGACCCCCGCCACCAACACCCCAATGATGTATTGGCGCGTGCCATTGAGCATCAGTAAGACAAAGAAGCTGACACTGAGCGCGATCAGCAGAAATTTTCCGAAACGCCCGAAGCCGCCTCCGATGAGCAACGTCATCGCCCCCAACACGCCCATAAAGAAGAAGCGTCCGCCGTTGATCGTGTCCATGTTGTAGATCGTCAGTCGATCAATGCCGAACAGGGACGATGCCAAGCGTCCCTCGGCAATCATGCCGGGGATGGTCGGAGCCACAAACGCCACCGCAAACGCCACCATGCCCACCATGATGCCGGTCGCAAATCGCCATGGGTCGGACCCGACGGCGGCCATGAAAAATACAATGGCGGGAAGCAAGACGGTTTGGGCAAAAATCTTGAGCCCCTCCGTGCGAAAATCGTCCACCCCTGAGTAAAGGATGTCGAAACCGATTTTAGTCCAGATGAAGACAAGGAACCACAGGAACAGACTGTATTTCGTCCCCAAAAACTGCACCAGTCGGTCGGTGCCCATGGTCTTGAACACTTGAAACATGAAAAAAATCGCCGAGAAGAGCTGCAGGGCAAAGACGGCGCGCGCGTAATTGATCCCGCCAAAAGAAGTCCAAGCGATGCCGTAGGTGGTGAAGCCAATAAAGATGACGCCGGTGGGGAACTTGAACAGGAGCCAGACGTAAACCGCGAAACAGGCGAGGGCCGCCAGCGGCGCGAAGGTAAAATCGAGAGTGCTCATGCGGAGTTAAGGTGGCGCGAGTTCAGGGTTTCTTTCAAGCAGAACGATTGGCCAGCAATTCTTGGTAAAGTGCCGTGTAGCGCTGGGCTTGCAATTCCGGCGCATAGGCCGTCTGCGCCTTTTGCCGCGCGGCGCCACTCAACGCCGCGTGGAGGGCCGTGTCGGTGGTGATCCGGCTGAGGGCCTGCGCCAGTTGCGTGACATCGCGCGGCTCCACCAATAGGCCGTTCACTGCGTGTTCCACCATGTCGGGAATGCCGCCAGCGCGAAAGCCCACCACCGGTGTGCCACAGGCCATCGCTTCGAGCACGGTATTCGGCAGATTGTCCTCCAACGATGGGGCGACGAACACATCCGCCGCCGCATAGGCGAGGGCCGTCGTA
>JAUXXD010000106.1 GCA_030681265.1 Candidatus Didemnitutus sp.
TTCACCTCAACTGAGTTGAGCTTTGCAAGGTTAGGGCCCGTGAGGGGATGAGGGACACTAAATAGTTGGAGGTCAACATTTGAAAATCGTGGGTTGAGCTTTACGAGGTTGATTTTTACCCGCGTAAAGCTCAACTCGTTTGCACACGCTTGCCCGTGGCGGCCAACCTAAGAACAGCCCCCTTGTCGGGCGGCGACCGGGCTAAAACATTTTCAATTTTTGGTAATTAGAATTCGTTAAGCCCACATTTCCGGCCTGCGCGCCTGTTGCGAGTCGCCGAGCGAACGGGAGGATACGCTCAATCTTCCCCCCTATGTCCCAATTCCTCACTCCCGATTCGAAAATCGACGCCGCTGTGCGCGCCAAAGGCGAGCAACTCTTCGCGCTGATGGATCAGCAGCCGCCTCCAGCGCTGTTTTCCAAGAAGGGCGCCTACGCGCGCTTGATGGATTGGTCGATGAAGGACCCCGTCTTCAAGACGCAGCTCTTCCGCTTCGTCGATGTGCTGCCGTCGCTCAACACGTCCGCGGAAATCGTCCGCCACTTGCAGGAATACCTCGGCGACAAAGCCGTCGAGCTCAACCCCGCCCTCAAGGCCGGTCTCGCTGCGTCGTCGTTCGCGCCCGCGCTGGTCGCCGGTCCGGTCAAGGCGCAGATCGTGGACATGGCCGGGCAGTTCGTTGCCGGGGAGACGGGCGAAGACTTGCTCAAGCAGATCAAAAAGAACTGCAAACTCGGCATCGCCACCACCATCGATCTCCTCGGCGAAGCCGTCGTGAGCGAGGAAGAGGCCGACGTGTTTCTGCAACGCAACCTCGAGATTCTTAATTCGGTTTCGGCCTACTACGCGAAGAACCCCGAGCCTTGCACCAGCGATCTCGGGCCCGATGGTCGGCTGCCGCGCCTCAATCTCTCGGTCAAAATCTCCGCACTCACGCCCGATGTGCATCCGGCGGATCCGGAGAATTCCATCGCGGCGCTCAAGCACCGCCTGCGTCCGATTTTGCGGCGCGCGGCCGAAGTCGGCGCGTTGGTCAACTTCGACATGGAGAGCTACAAGCTGAAGGACCTCACGCTCGCGCTCTTCAAATCCATTTTCGAGGAACCCGAGTTCCAGCAGCAGCCCGCCATCGGCATCGCGATGCAGGCTTACTTGCGCGATTGCGAAGCGGACTTGCGTGACCTCGTCGCGTGGGCGCGGGCGCACAAGCGTCCGCTCAACGTCCGCCTCGTGAAGGGTGCGTATTGGGATTACGAAACCGTCATCGCCCAACAGCGCGAGTGGCCGATCCCGGTGTGGCAAAAGAAACCCGAATCCGACGCCAACTACGAAAAGCTCACCGTCTTTCTGCTCGAAAACGCCGACATCATCACCTCCAACTTCGCGTCGCACAACGTCCGCTCCTGCGCCCACGCGATCGTGCAGGCGGAGCGTCTCGGCGTGCATCCGAAGCACTACGAATTCCAAGCGCTCTACGGCATGGCCGACGAGTTGAAAGCCGCGTTGTTGCAAATGGGTCACCGCGTCCGCGAATACGGCGCCATTGGCGAACTCCTCCCCGGCATGGCCTACCTCGTGCGCCGCTTGCTGGAAAACACGTCGAACGAAGGTTTCTTGCGCATCAAAAACATGGGCGAGGCGAGCAAGGAGCAACTGCTCGGCAATCCGGTCAACGCCATCGCTTCCGCGCCCGAACCGCTCGCACGCAAACCGCGCGCCGCCGGTGCGTTCATCAACGCCGCCAACACCGACTACACGCTCGCGGCCAATCGCGAGAAGCAGCGCGTGGCGTTGCAAAAGTTTGAAGCCACCGCGCTGGGCAAGCAGTGGCCCGTCATCATCAACGGCAAAAAAATCACCGGCCGGCCGTTCCTCCCGTCCGTCAATCCCGCGCGTCCGGCGCAGATCGTCGGCTATTGGGCCAAGGGCACGGTGCAGGACGCCGAGGACGCCGTCGCGGCTTCCGTGGCGTTCTTCCCGAAGTGGCGCGCCACGCCGGTCAACGACCGCGCGAAGATGCTCGAACGCGCCGCCGACTTGATGGAAGCGCGCCGCATGGAATTCAATTCGTTGCTCATCCTCGAAGGCGGCAAGCCGTGGGTCGAAGCCGACGGCGACACGTCCGAGGCGATCGACTTCCTGCGCTATTACGCGATTGAAATGCGGCGTCTCGCCAAGCCCGTCGTGACGCAGCACACGCCCGGCGAACGTTGCACGCAAATCTGGACGCCGCGCGGCGTCGGCGTGTCGGTGGCGCCGTGGAATTTCCCGCTCGCGATTCTCACCGGCCTCACGGTTGCGCCGCTCGTGGCGGGCAATTGCATGATCATCAAACCCGCGCGCCAGACGTCGATCATCGGCGCGTATTTGATGGATATCCTCATCGAGGCCGGCGTGCCGGCAGGCGCGTTGCACTTCCTCCCCTGCTCCGGCGCTGACGCCGGCGCGCATCTCGTGGCGCACCCGAAGATTGATTTCATTGCGTTCACCGGTTCGCGCGAAGTCGGTCTCGGCATCTGGGAAGAAGCGGGCAAGACCAAGCCCGGCCAACTCAACTTGAAGAAAGTCGTGTGCGAGATGGGCGGCAAAAACGCCATGATCATCGACAACGACGCCGACCTCGACGAAGCGATTCCCGCGGTGCTTTACAGCGCGTTTGGTTTCGCCGGGCAGAAGTGCTCCGCGCTCTCGCGCCTCATCGTGCTCGAAGGCGTGCACGACAAATTCGTCGAGCGTCTCGTCTCCGCTTGTCCGACCATTCCGATGGGCGATCCGTCGCTCCCCGGCACGATCGTCAATCCGGTCATCGACGGCGCGGCGCAGAAATCCATCCTCGGCTACATCGAGGCGGGCAAACTGGAGAGCAAACTCGCATGGCAGGCCAAACTCTCGCCGGAGCAAATCGCCAGTGGCGGTTACTTCGTGCCTCCTGCGGTGTTCACCGGTTGCAAAGTTGACCACAAGATCGTGCGCGAGGAAATCTTCGGGCCCGTGCTCGCGATTTTGAAGGCGAAGGATCTCGACGAAGCTTTCGCGATGGCGAACGACAACGACTACGCGCTGACCGGCGGGTTCTTCTCGCGCAGCCCGAAGGCGTTGGAGCGCGCGCAGCAGGAATTCTTCGTCGGCAACCTCTACCTCAATCGCGGCTGCACCGGCGCGATCGTGGAGCGGCATCCGTTCGGCGGTTTCAAGATGTCCGGCGGCGGCTCGAAGGCGGGCAGCCCCGACTACTTGGAGAACTTCCTCTTCCCGCGCCTCGTGGCGGAAAACGTGCTGCGTCGCGGCTTCACGCCGCCGGACGAAGCGTAAGCTCCGGGGCATTACCGAAAACAGTCCCATCACCTGTGGGAGCGAGCTTGCTCGCGACTCCGGCCGTAGCTTGTCGCGAGCAAGCTCGCTCCCACCCTTTAATCCAAGCCGGAGCGAACTCCGGGGTATTCGACTCAAAGGGAATCAAACAAAACGCGCGTCGGCCGAGGCCGCGCGCGTTTTTGCTTTGGCGGGTGCGAGAGTGTTATTGCGAGACCGTCACGCGCGCCTGCCGCCAGCGGCGAATGCCGAACCAACCGAGCAGGAGACCGAAGAAAATGGCGCCGTAAGTGGACGGCTCGGGCACGGGGAGAATCTGGTTGTCCCACGATTGCCAGATGGTGTTGTCGCCCGTCCAACCGGCAAAGACGACTTGATTGAGCGGCGGATTGTAGCGTGTGCCGGGGCTGGTCGGGGTGGTGAAGAAATCCTGACTGTAGGTCCAGCCGTTGACGGCCAGCGTGTAGGACAAGGAGCCGAAGGTGAGCGAGCCGATGTTGAGGGTGGAGTCGGCGGAGGCGGCGAAATCGAGAATGGAATCGCCGGTGACATTAAGGCCGCCGAAGGAGTGGTTGTTGCCATTCAGATTCAGCGTGCCGCCCGCGAGCGTGATGATGAGGTTGTTGGCGGTGAAACTCGCGCCGAGGGTGAGCGTTGCGCCCGGGCCGACGATGAGTTCGCCCGTGCCGGTGAATGCGCCGGAGAACGTGGAAGAGCTGGCGAGCGTGAGCTGGCCGCTGGTGCCGAAGTCGATCAGACCCGCGCCGGCGAGGGTGCCGATGGATTGGGCGTAGCTGACGAGGTTGACGGTCGCGCCGCTGGTGACGGAGAGGTTGAGCGCGGAGCTGTTGAGCTGGTTGTGCGCGCCCATGGTGAGTGCGCCGCTGGTGACGTTGACGGCGCCGGAGAAAGTGTTGGCGGTGCCGGAGAGCGTGAGGGTGCCCGCGCCGTCTTTGTTGAGGACGCCGGAGCCGCTGAGTTGGCCGGACATCGTGGTGTTGCTCGCGCCGCCGACGGCGAGGGTGTTGCCGCCGATGGCGACCGCGCCGGTGAGCGAGAGATTGCCGGTGTCGGAGTTAATGCGGCTGTTGGCGGAGGCGACGGTGACCGCGCCGCCAAAGACATTATTGCCGCCGACGTTGCGGAGGGCGCCGTCGTTGGCCACGCCGGTGCCGCTGAGGGAAAGCGCTTCGGCGCCGACGGTGATGCTGTCTTGCAACTGGAGTGCGGCGCCGCTGCTGACGGTGGTGCCGCCGAGGGTGGAACCGAGGGCGTTGTTGTGGCGGACGTTGACGACGCCGGCAGTGACGCTGGTGACACCTTGGTAAGTGCTATCGCCCGCGAGGACGAGGGTGCCGGTGCCGTCTTTGGTCACGGTGCCGGCGTTGGTGCCGATGGCGCCGTAAATGGAGGTGTTGCCCGAACCGCCGACCGTGAGGTTGCGCGAGGTGGCGAGGTTGCCGGTGATGGTGCCGTTAATGGTGAGCAGGTCGGCGTCGGAATTGATGCGGGAATTGGCGTCGAGGACGATCGCGCCGTTCCAGGTGTTGTTGCCGCTGATGTTGCGGAGCGCGCCGGTGTTGGAGACGCCGGTGCCGCTGAGGGTGAGGCGCTCGGTGCCAACCGTGATGTTGTTCTGCACCTGGAGGGCTGCGCCGCTGGCGACGATGGTGCCCTTGGTGGGGTCGTTCGAGCCGGCTTGGCCGAGCGCGTTGTCGTGGCGAATGTTGAGCACGCCAGCGTTGACGGTCGTGGTGCCGCCGTAGCCGATGGTGTTGTTGCTCGTGATTGTCATCGTGCCGGTGCCATCTTTGACGATGGAGCCGAAGTTGATGCCGGCGTTGATGGTCAGATCGCTGGCCGCGGCACCGTCGGCGATCGTGAAGGTGCGCGTCGCGCCATCGAGGTCGAGGTAGCCGTCGATCTGCGCGGATTGGCTGGAGGCGTTGGTGGTGAGGTTGCCGAGAATGGTCAGAATACCGGTGCCGGTGGTGATGCGGCCGCCGGTGATGGTGATGGCGTTGACGGTGTCGTCGCGGAGATTGAGGTCCAACAGACCGTCGGAGTTGATGGTGATGTTGGAGGTGTTGGCGATTTTGTCGTCGGCGATGCCGGAACCGAAGCGCACGATGGCGCTTTCGGCGGCACCGATGCCGTCACCGATGACGAGGTCGCCGAGAATGGTTTGGTCGGGATTGTAGATGTCGTTGAGCGTATCGAGCACGAGCGTGCCGTCGTTCACCGTCGTGGTGCCGGTGTAGAAATTGCGGTCGCCGTAGAAGGTGACGGTGCCGCTGCCGGTCTTGATGAAGCCACCGGTGTCGCCGGAGGAACCGACAAAGGCGTTGATCAGGATATCGCCCGCGCCACCCATGGTAATGGTGTTGCTGCCGACGGCGATGGTGCTGGTGTAATCGCTTTTGCCGAGGGTGAGCAAATTGGAGGCGGTGCTGGAAACGATCGAGGCCGAACCTCCGGTAATGTTGATGTCATTATTCCAGTGGTTGGCGCCGCTGACGCTTTGCAGGGTGCCGCCGAGGCTGAGTGCTTTGTTGGAAATCGTGATACCATCCTGCAGTTGGAGTGTCGCGGCGGCGCTGACGGTGGTGGTGCCGCTGCCGCTGCCGAGCGAACCGCTGTTGCGCACATTCAGCGTGCCGGCGGAGACGGTCGTCGCACCGGTGTAGGTATTGCTGTTGGTGAACGTGAGGACGCCGGTGCCGCTCTTCGTCACCGTGCGCGAGCCGCCGGATTCGGCGATGGTGGACGCGACGGTAAAGCCGCCGGTGTTGCCGATGTTGAAGGTGCCGTTCGCTTGCAACATGAGCGTGCTCATTTCCAAACTGAACGTGCCCGAGCCGCTGGAGGTAACGGAGCCGTTGGCGAGGAAGAGGGTGCGAGTGCCGGTGCCGTTGACGATGGCCACGGTGTTGCCGGTGCTAAAGGTCAGGGTCTGGGCATACTGCGAGCCGCGCAACTGGATGGTGGACGGCAAGGTGCCAACGTGGGTGTTGTCGAAAATGACGTCGTTGGAGGATGTCGGCACTCCATTGGCATCCCAGTTGTTGCTCGTGCCCCAGCGGTCGTTGTTGCCGCCACCATCCCAAAGCTTCGTCTGGGCGTGCAAGGGAGCAAAAGCGCCGCAGCCAAGGAGCAGACCCAGCGATACCAGCAGCGCGCCGCGCGAGGCGGAGCGAGCTGGGCAACGGGGAGTGATAGCACTGCTCTTCAAGATAATCCCAAGCATAGCGCCAACGCACCCGCCGTCAATGATATTCACCCTACTCATTCTAGGGCCTTTTGGTCCCAATCGCAGGAAAAACTGCCATTTCGGCTAATCGTCAATCGTCGGGCTTTTTCTTGTCCCGATTTCATTCTCGAAAAACATCCTTTTAAGACTGTCTGTCAATTAATTATAATTCATCTAATCACATTTTTGATTCAGGATTTGAGCTGCTAATCACAGGATCGGCACCGATCGACGAACGTGCGGCGCAATCAAATTCTCTAACTTCCGGAATAGCTGGAACTAACTCAACTTTACACCCCGCGCTGTCGCCACTCGGGCGGCCCCTCCTTTCCTGTTGGATAATACTGTAAATATTAATGAAAGCCTTACTAATCATAATTTTACTAATTTTAAGGCGGCGTATTTCACGCTACACGCCCGACGAAAAATTCCGCTACCCGGTCGCTGCTGGTCAACATTTCCTCATTCTGTGAATTGGACGTAAATTGCACCGAAGCTAAGTAATTTAGGGGATTATACCCATAATGACTTGCCAAACGGACCATCGTCTGGTTAAGTATTTACAGAACGAGAAGCCCCTCAACCCAGTCTTGTCACTTTGCCATGAAAAATTGCCTGCTCAGAATTCTCACCGCCTGCGCGCTCACCTTTGGCTTGTCGGCTGACCTCGCGGCCCGTGATGGAGACACTGGGGTCGTCAACTACCTCCCCGCCACGCGCAATGTGGAAGGTGATCAACCCCTTTTCGACGCCTACGTTCTGACCATCACGTCGCCGGCCAACGCCTTGGTCGGGCAAAATACGACGATTACTCCGGTTCTGACCGTCCTGATCGCACCGGCAGGTGTTTCCAACGTCGTCGCCCTCAGTCACGTGACGCTGAATCCCGCTACTCTCGTCTTCACCGGCCCCAATCAATCGCTCACCACTCTCGTCACCAGCAACTACCCTGTTGGCACCGAGGCGGGACAATATGCTTTTGCGATTTCGACCCCGGGCTGGCCCGCGGGCACGATTGATCGTTTCGGTTTTATCAACGCCAAGATCACCATCCCGGACGTCCCGACTCCTCCCCTGGTCAATTTGGTCACACCCGAAGACGGCACCATTTATTACTACACGCTGGGCGGACCGCCCGTCATCGTCCCTGTCACCCTGACCGCGACGGCGACCCTCCAATCCCCGCTCACCAACGTCGATGCCAACATCGGAGGCATCTCTGTTGACCTGACCACGACCGGTCTCGGCACTGATGAAGCCACCGGAGCAGGCGAACTCGCCATCTCTGTCCCGGGAATTTACACCGTGCAAGCCCGCGCCACCAACGAAGTGGGCACCAGCACGGATTCTGCCGACATCACCATCACGGTGCTCGCCGCACCGCCAACGGTGGCGATTCAGACGCCCCTGCCCGGCAGTTCCTACACCTACATTCCCGGCACCAATCTGCAGGTTCCCTTCACTTTCGCTGCCGTCAGCCAATACGGCGGCATCTCCACGCTCACTGCGAAATTAAACGGCGCCCCTGTTTCCTTCACCGCGAGCGGGCTCGGCACTCTCAATGCCAGTGGAGCGGGCAACCTGCCCATCACCGGCGCCGGTAGTTACACTCTCACCGTCACCGCCACCGATCCGAATGGCTCAGCGACCGACAGCGTGACCTTCTCGGTCGATTCACCCTTCGCACCGCCGACCATCAGCATCTCCGCCCCGCTCAATGGCACGGTGTTCACCCGCGCCGTCGGTGATCCCGCTACCGTCGTGCCGTTTTCGTTCACTGCCATTGCGGGCGCTGGTGCCGCGATGACGGGGCTCTCCGCAGCCTTGGACGGCACCGCCCTCACCTTCACGAGCAGCGGCCTCGGCAGCGCCACGGCGACCGGCACCGGCTCGCTCTCCCTCACCACGCCGGGCACCTACACGCTCTCCGCCACGGGCCTCAGCGGCGCGTTGAGCGCGACGGACACAGTCACCTTCACCATCGTTGAAACCGGTCCGCCGACCGCGGACTGCGGCGTCTTCTGGCTGCCGCCGATTTCCCTCGGCAAAGTCCACAAGGGCGGCTCTGACATGCCGATCAAGTTCCGCATCGAGTGCTGCGACTTCGAGATGGGCACCGGCAATCAAAGCCACAAGCGCAGTAAAGACAGCCCCGTTACGCACAACGGCATCGGCAACGGCCATGGCAACGCCAGCGCCAACGGTCACGATGACCACAACGACTGCCAAGCCGTGCGAGACACCGCGGTCGTCATCGCCACATGGGAAGTCTTTGCCAACGGCTCCACGTCCCAACCGATTCTCTACACCTTCAACGCCGGCTCCCCGAACCCGAGCGAATACACGATCAACGGCAACTTCATGTATCACCTGAATTTCCCGACCGCCAAGGGCAAGCACCGCTACCACGTCGAAGTCTATCGCTTCCCCGCTGGTGCCGGCTCGCCGCAAGTCGTCGGAACGAAAGAATTCACCACGAAGTAACCTCCGGCGAACGCCAATCGCTCTCGGCACGGCTCCCCGCCGTGCCTTTTTTATTTCTGCAACGGTCGGTTGGCGAAAACTCGCTCCAGAATCGCGTAATTGAGCTCCGCGCTCATCGGCCGAATCACGGCCAACAACGTCGTCGGCACCCAACCGTTCCGCAGCAAAACCTCCTCGGGAGTGAACGTCGCCTTGACCGCGCCGCTAGAAGGCAGGTAGCCGCGGATCGCCGCCAATTCCGCGCGCCGCCCCCCGATCACCGCGGCGCTATAGACCGAGGCAACCGCTTGATCGTGCGCCTCAGCCGGGACATTCGGTAAGCTCTTCAACGCCGCGATGCACCGCACCAAAATCGCGTCGTTCGGATAGACCACGAGATGCTGCGCCAGCAAATCCAACGCCGCCGCCCGCGACGCCGGCTCCTGTGCCAACAGCAGGTCCGCCTCGCGTTGCAACGCGAGCCAATTGCGCCCCACGGCATGCGCAGCCAGCGCCAGCCGCACCACGTCGCGCCCGCTCATTGATTCGCGGTGCAGCTGCAGAAAATCCAGCGCGTCGGCCCACGCCCCAAATTCGATCAAGCGCTCCACCCGGTGCACCAACGCATAAGAAAAATCCTTCCGCAACGGCTCCGATTGCAATAGTCGCACAGCCAACGCCGGCGTGGTCTGCCGTAACCGTGTCTCGAATTGCAATAGTTCGCGCACCGGCACCGGCACTCTCTCGCCCGCCGCCGCCTCCGCGAGCCGCTCCACTCCGCCGCTGAAACGCACGGAAAAAATCAACGCGTGCGTCCACACCGCCGCCTCCTCCCCACCGGCCGCGAGTTGCTGCAAGGCGAGCGCCGCGAGACCATCGAGACTGCCGCGTTGCAGTAAACTCCGATACCACACCCGCGCCGTCGCTTCCCGGCGGTCGGGATAAATGCGTAGCAGGTGTTCGAAAAATGGATCAACCACCCGCGGCCGGCCCGATTGAAAAAACTCCGCCAACGTCAGTGCGATTTCGTAATCGTGCGGATTCATCTCAAATGCGACCACGAGGGAATTCGCCGCCTCGCGAAAATTCCCTTCGGCAAACGCCTGTCTCGATTTATCCAGAAAGAAACGCGCCCGCACCTCCGACAGTTCATGCCACGCTGGCGGCCAAAAAACTTGCCGTAGACTCACCTTAAAGCCCACCACGCGCATCGTGCCCCACAGCGCCAACGCGCCCAGCAGCACCGCCACCGCCACCGCGCCACCTTGCCACCCAGCCTGCCGCAACCAAAACGACCGCACTTCCGCCGGGCCGGCACTGCAACGCCACTCACCCGCCGCGTTCTTCACCAGCAACGGGCAAACCCGCCGCGCGAAACGATCCGGTTTACTCCAATACGTCACTGCTTCACACCGCGTTTCACCCGGTGACCCCGAGTCACTCGGATTGTGGCACGGGCAATGATCACGGCGGCCGCGTAGTGCGAACAGCGTCTTACGCGCGTTCCAATACCATGGCGCGGCAATCGAACGAAAAAAATCCCCGAACCATCCTCTCATAGGCCGCCATGAAGTCGCGGGCGCGGGAGCGGGGCAAGTCGCATTCCGAAGCGACCGCAAATCCTGTGCCCACGGCGCCAGTCCGCCAAAGCGCGTTGCCAGCCCACGTAGACGAGCCAACGTCCACACCGTGGAATACGTTTACTGGTCCCTCACTATTTTGCTGCTGCTCATCGGCCTCGTCGGGTCGGTCGTGCCGTTGCTGCCGGGGACGACCCTGATTTTTGTCGGCGCGTTGCTGCACAAATTATTTTTACCCGGCACGCTTACCTCCCACGCCGTCGTGTGGATCGGCGTCTTCTGGCTGTTCTCCATCGTCGCCGACCTCGCGTGCACTCTGCTCGGCTCGCGCCTGCTCGGCGGCTCGAAGTGGGGCATGACGGGAGCCGGAGGCGGCGCGCTGGTGGGTCTGTTTTTCTCCCTGCCCGCGCTCATTCTCGGCGCCATCCTGGGGGCGTTCGCCGCCGAAAAATTCGTCGAAAAACGTTCCGACACCGCAGCACTTAAATCGGGCGTCGGTGCCGCCCTCGGATTTCTCGCCGGCACCGTGGTTCGCGCGACCTGCGCCTGCGCCATGATTGGGCTCTTCGCCTACTCCGTGCTCACCATCGCGACGGCGACTGTCTAGTTTCCCCGCTCCCGTTTGTCCGCAACTTTAAGAGGCATCGGACCACTCGATCACGGAGTATTTGATAAACGCCTCGCGGGCCCGCGCCACGGCAATCTCCAGCTGATGCTCGGGCACGCCGGCGTGCCCGAGCATCGCGGCATCGCGTTGCCAGCCGACGCCTTCTCCGGTCAAGTGGCAGCCCCACTCCGCCGCCACACAACACGCCAAGTGCAATCGTGCCGCGTGTGCGTGAAATTCCGGGCAATCCTCTGGACGCCGATGCGAACACACCGAGCCGCACATTTCCGGGGCAAATCGCCAGTGATCAAGCAGGACGGCGGAAACTTCCGACGAGGAGTAGCCATATTGCTCCTTTTCCCATTGCTGCACGTCAGGCACGAGAGCCTCGCCCGGATAACGCAGCGCCGGATTATGGTTGTTGAGCAAAACTTTGCCGATGTTGCGCAACAAACCCACGGTGTAGGCATTGCGCGGCTCGGCCCCTGCGACCTCGGCAAACGCAGCATTCAGCGTCGCGACCGCCACGGCGTTTTCCCACAACCGCCCGCCTGCCATGCTGTAAACCGCGAGCTCGCCCTGAAACGAATGCTTGGCGACCGCCAGGCCAACGATTTGGTGAATATCGCCAAACCCCACCCGCGCCACTGCTTCATCGAGTGATTCGCAACGACTGCGCAGTCCGAACAGCGCACTGTTCGCCAGTTTGATCACTTGAAACGTGAGCGACGGGTCGATGTTTACCACTTCGACGATCTCATCGAGATCGACATCCGCGTCTTCCAACAAGCCCTGCAAGCGCCCGAGCACACCCAAGGAAGGGGGCAGTCGTGAGCCAAGGGAAACTATGGTGTCATGGCCCAGGGTCATCATCGTGATATCAACCCCACTAACGACACATTCGCCCGCGTCTGAAGCGCACCGCCTGATTTTGCGGCCAATTACCGGCTAAAAATCAATCGCCTTCAACGGCCCGAGTTTCACCTCGAAGCGCTCATCGTAGGGCGTCACGCGCTTGAACTCCGTCCGCTTCATCTCCGCCGCGCCACCGACCGGCACGAGCAAGATTGAGCCCGCCCCTTCCGCTTTGATCGAGGTGAGCGTCGGCCCGAAGTCGGGCTTTACGCGGTCAAAGGCCAGCTGGGCCCCGCCGGATTTCACTTTCACGACGAGTGCCATGCGCATGGAGTCGCGCAATTTAACGTCGATGTGCCGCAAGGTCTGCGTTTCCCGCTCAACGAGCACATAAACCTGGAATTTCTCCGGCGGCAGCCGCGTATTGTTCTGCATCATCAACGGCACTTCGTAAGTGAGCACGTCGGCGTCTTCCCGCAGGAGCGTCGCGCGTTTCAATTCCAGTAACTCGCCCAGCGTGCGGCGCTCGGGATTCCGCTTGGCTTGCTTGCGCCTGTATTTTTTCGCGCGCTCCGGCGTCGGCTCCTTGCCGTCCTCAGTGAGCAAGGTCCATTGCTCGTCGTAGTGTTGCGACGGGTCGTAGCGCACGAGCCGCTCCTTGTTGATCTTCCCTTTGCGGTCGAATTCGACGCTGTGCTGCGTGTAAGCCCAGCGACCAACATCTTTTGCATAATTGCGAATCGCAGCGGCCAGCGGGGGCGACACATCGGCCAACGGATCGAACGGACTCGCGTCGTCATTCGCCACGGCGGCGACCGCCAACGCAGCGAAACTCCCCATCAGAAAAAGAAAAAAGCGCATGGCTTTGAGACCATGCGCCGGAGATTTGTTTCCGCAATTGCGGAGGGATGAGCGGTCTTTTCGTCAGCCCATACGGCAAATCAGGAGTTCGCGCTCGAACATCATTTCCTTCGGCAAGTGCGCGTGCAGATCGAGGAAGAGTTCCTCGTGACCGAGGACTTCCTGACGCCACGCCGCTTTGTCGAAGGCTTGGAGTTCGTTGAACTTCTCCTCCGGGAAATCGAGACCGGTCCAATCGATGTCCTTGTAGCGCGGCACCCAGCCGATGGGTGTTTCCTTGGCGCGGCCACCGGCGCGCACGCGGTCGAAAATCCACTTCAACACGCGCATGTTTTCGCCGAAGCCCGGCCACATGAAGTCGCCGTCCTTGTCCTTGCGGAACCAGTTCACGTGGAAAATGCGCGGCGTCTCGGTGAGCTTGCGCTGCATGTTGATCCAGTGGCGGAAGTAATCGCCCATGTTGTAACCGCAGAAGGGCAACATCGCCATCGGATCGCGGCGCACTTTGCCGATCGTGCCGGCGGCGGCCGCGGTCATCTCGGAGCCCATCGTCGCGCCGGTGTAAACACCACTCGACCAGTTGAAGGCTTGGTAAACCAGCGGCATCGTCGTGGCGCGGCGGCCCCCGAAGATGAATGCGCTGATCGGCACGCCTTCCGGACTCTCCCAATCGGCGTCCATCGTCGGGCATTGCTTGGCCGGTGCGGTGAAACGCGCGTTCGGATGCGCGGCCTTCGCGCCTTTTTCCTTGGCGAGTTCCGGCGTCCAATCCTTGCCCTGCCAATCGATCGCGTGGGCCGGCGGCGTGTCCGTCATGCCTTCCCACCACACCCCGCCGTCGTCGGTCAACGCGCAATTGGTGAAGATCGTGTTCTTCGCGAGCGCCTTCATCGCGTTCGGATTCGTGCTGTTGCCGGTGCCGGGCGCGACGCCGAAGAAACCAGCTTCGGGATTGATGGCGCGCAAGCGGCCGTTCTTGTCCGGCTTGATCCACGCGATGTCGTCGCCGACGGTCCACACTTTCCAGCCTTGCTTCTGGAAATGCGCCGGCGGGATGAGCATGGCGAAATTCGTCTTGCCGCACGCGCTGGGGAACGCGGCCGCGACGTAGTGCTTTTTGCCCTGCGGATTCTCGACGCCGAGGATGAGCATGTGCTCCGCCATCCAGCCTTCGTCGCGCGCCATCGCCGAGGCGATGCGCAGCGCGAAACACTTTTTACCGAGCAGCGCGTTGCCGCCGTAACCGGAGCCGTAGGACCAGATTTCGCGCGTCTCCGGGAAGTGCACGATATACTTCTCTTTGTTGCACGGCCACGTGACATCCTGCTGGCCTTTCTTGAGCGGCGCACCGACGGAGTGCACGCAAGGCACCACGCGTTTGAAATCCGTGTCGATCAGCTCGAACACCTTTTTGCCGACGCGCGCCATGATGCGCATGTTCACCACCGCGTAGGCGGAGTCGGTGAGTTGCACACCAATTTGCGACATCGGCGAACCGATCGGGCCCATGCTGTAGGCGAGCACATACATCGTGCGGCCCTTCATGCAGCCATTGAAAATCCCCTTGAGCGTCTTGCGCATCTCGAACGGGTTGACCCAATTGTTGGTCGGGCCCGCGGCTTCCTTGGAGAGCGAACAGATAAACGTGCGGTCTTCGACGCGCGCCACGTCACTCGCATCCGAACGCGCCAGGTAGCAACCGGGCCACTTCTTCTGGTTGAGTTTAATGAAGGTGCCACCCGCGACCATTTGCGCACACAAGGCGTTGTATTCGGCTTGGGAGCCATCGATCCAGTGGATCGCGTCGGGCTTGAGTAAAGTCGCCATCTTGTTCACCCAACGAAGGAGGTGAACGTTTTTGCTAAGGGGTTTGTTAGACTTCATTACCCGATAGCCTATCGCACCGCGCAATCGAGACAACGGGAAAGACTACGTAATGCACGGGCATTAAGCTTCCCCAAGTGTTGCATAAGTCCGGACAGGATTCGCGTTTTCCCCTCTGAAAAATCAGTGATTCAACTTTCGTGGGTCGGCCTAAACTTGCTCATATCTATGAGTCGATTTCGTGCGCGCACGGGCCGCAGAGTCCCACCCGCGTCCCCTTCGCGCCCCCCTCGACGTCGCGCTAGCTTGCCGACTTCGTCCGCGGGCGGCGCAGGCGCCCGCCAACGACCAGCGCGAGTGCGCCCAAGCCCAAGGCTAGGCCAACTTCCGCGGGCTCGGGGATCGGCGCAAAGGCCAGCCCGAATGCGTCACCGAAACCGCCGGCAAACGTGCTGACGTTGCCTTCGGGGGTCACGAGCGAAACAATGCTACCGTTCACGACAAAAAGGTCGCCGCCGGCGTTGAAAGCCAACCCCAGGGGACCGCTGAAGCCGGAGGCAAATTCGCTGACCACGCCCCCGGATGTCACTCGCGAGATCGAGTTATTTGCGTAATTGGCGACAAAGAGGTCGCCGCTGGCGCTGAAGGCCAGCCCAGTGGGCTGGCTGAAGCCGGAGGCAAATTCGCTGACCACGCCCTCGGATGTCACTCGCGAGATCGTATTACTTCCGCTATTGGCGACGAAGAGATCGCCGCCGGTATTGAAAGCCATCCCCCAAGGGCTGCTTAAGCCAGCGGAGGCAAACTCGCTGACCACACCTGCAGGGTTCACCCGCCAGACCGCGTCCGTGCCGGTGATGCCTCCTTGGGTGGTGGCGAAGAGGTCGCCGCTGGTGCTGGAAGCCAGCCCGACGAGGTTCTCGAAGCCGGAGGCAAAGGAGCTGACGACGCCCACGGGTGTCACCTGCGAGATCGTGCCGCCGCTATTGTTGGCGACAAAGAGGGTGCCGCTGGCGTTGAAGGCCAGCCCGATGGGGCTGTCGAAACCGGAAGCGAATAAGCTGACGACGCCTTCGGGTGTCACTTGGGAGACCGCGTCGCCATTGGCACTTGCAACAAAGAGATTTTGCGCGGCGGCGGGAGCGGGGGCCACCGCCAAGGCGAGCACGCAGGGCGCGGCCAAGGCCGCGCGCGGGAGGAACTGGTGCAAACGCTGGGCGAAAGGAGGGAGGCGCATAAGTTGGGTGTAGCGATGGATTGAAAATGGTTCGCTCTTTAAATCTTGACAAAAACGCTTTTAGAATCCCTGCCCGGGCAGAAGCAGGCGTCCATCGACTGGATTTGTCAAGAATCATGTCTTGTTCCCATCGCGCGGTTCAAGAATAGATCAAGCAGCCGGCAAAGTGGCCGCCAAAGTTAAGACGGCCGTGAGCAAGGTCGGAGAGAAAATGAGCGACGCCGGCAAGAAACTGCAGAAGTAAGTCTGGCCGGGGGTTACACTTTCGCGTCATTTCCTTGTTCTTGCGCGAACCAATCGACGCGGCGCGTGAAGAACATCACTGCCGCTAACGCGACGAAGAGCGACGCCGTGCCCGCAAGGAGCGCGTAGTCCTCCATGCGCAGCACGACGTAGAGCACGCTGTATTCCGCTGTCAGCAAGCTCGCGATCATCGTCGCTCGACTCGCGCTGCGTAGAATCGAAACACAATAGAGCGTGATCAGCAGCGACGACGCCAGCGCTGCGCCCACAAACGCCCAACCGGGCGACAGCACTTCTCCGAGCGCCAGGAACGCGAGGTAGAACAAGCACAGCGCCGCCCCGACCAAACCGTAGTGCACTGCGTGCAGGCGCAGATCGGCCAAAGTCTCGAACAAGAAAAACGCCGCGAACACCAGCGTGATCACCAGCATCCCGTGCTTCAACGCTCGCTCTGCCATGCGGTAGCCCTCAGCCGCAGCGGACAACGGCACCCCTGCGTCTGCCGTCTCGCGCGAGTTCGACGTGTTCGTCGCGGCGGCCGGTGCCACGATCAGCGCCGTCCCCGCTTCGCGGTTCTTGCTGCGCTCCTCCCGCAGTTCGTTGATCAAAATCAGCGGGATTTGGAGAACGACAATCAACACGCCGATAAACAGCAACTTGAAGGTCACGGAGTTTCTCCGGCGGGCCGCAGTGAGAATCGTTGGCAGATCGGTGCTCATGAGCGGCCCCCCATTTCGTCGCACGTGCGAGACGCGATCCACATCAGGCCGAGAAAGGTCGGCGCGGCGAAGACGTAGAATTGATAAAACAAATCTGCCACCGAATGCGCCTGCGCGTCGAGCAGAACGAAAATGTGACCAATAAACGCCAGCGCAGCCAGCGACGTGATCCAGCCGAGGAGATGGACCGGCTGATAGAACCAGCCCCAACGTTTGAACCAATAAAGCGGAACAACAAATGTTGAATTCATCCGACAACTCTAGCTGCACCACGTGAAGCCTTGATGAAGCGACGGTGAAATCGGTCAGAATTGCACCAATCCATTGGCCACAAAAATCAAAAATGCTCGTTGGCCGCGAGCCGGTAGACTTCGCGCGACTATCGGCGCCTTGAGACTTTCGTCGGACACCGTGTTCTTGGGTTTTTCGTGGACAAACTCAAGAAACCACCGGCACCCACAGCGTCGCGCGCGCACCACCAGAGGGGCGATTCTCCAGCGTCGCATCGCCGCCGTGCAGATGAGCGATCTCCCTCACCAACGCGAGTCCGAGCCCCGTGCTCCTCCGCTCCGAGTGCGGCGGAGGCAGCGAATAGAAACGCTCGAACACCCGCGCCAACGCGTAGTCGGGCACGCCGGGTCCATTGTCTTCCACGGCAAAAGTCACGCGTGAATCATCGCGACTTGCCTGCAACACCACCTCGCTGGATGGCGGTGAAAATCGCAGTGCGTTTTGCAACAAATTGACCAACGCCTCGCGCAACAACACGTGTTCACCACGCAGCGTCGCATCATGCGTCCGCACCGTCAGCTTGACCTGCGCCGCAGCAAATGCAGGCGCCAGCGCAGTGGCGGCATCGGCCATCAACTCTCCGACCGCAATCGTTTCTGTCTGTCTCAACTCCTTGCGCGCTTCGAGAGAGGACAACACCAGCAACCGCTCAATGATTTCGTGAATGCGCGCGGCTTCGTTGCGGATATTTGCGAGGAATTTGCGCTGCTGCTCCACGGGCATCGCCTCATCCATCAACTCCGCAGCGCCGCGAATCGCGGCGAGCGGTGCCTTCACTTCGTGCGCGAGTGCTTGCGTGTAACGCTCTGCGTGCTGCCGGCCCGCAAGCACGTCGCGCATTTCCTCGAACGCCTGCCCGAGTGCGGCAATTTCCCGCGCGCCCGAGAGTGGTTGCGTGGACGGCTTGCCGTCGCGCACCGCCTGCGCATGCAGCGTGAGTCGTTCGAGGGATTGCGTGAGCTTCGCCGCAATCGCCCAGCCCGCCACGACCATCACCGCCGCGATTATCAATGAAATGCCCGCTAGTTTTTTGCGCTCGGCCCAGATGACGGCGTTCACGCTGCGAAAGGAACGTGAGAGCACCAGCGTGACCTCTCGTCCGTCGGCCAAGCGAAATGGAGCGCGCGTCGAGACCTCGAACTCATCCGGTGGTTCGCCGTCCAACAGTGCCCCACCCACGCGGCGCGCGACGCCACCCCCCGTCACATAAGTGTCGGCAATTTCTTCAACGCTCTCCGAGCCCGCACCCGGTTCACGCGAAACAAACAACACCGTTCCGTCCGCCGTCGCCAACTGCACTTGATAACTCGGTTGGCCCACGAGAGCGGCCACGACTTGCGCTTCGGTGCGCCCTTCGAGCGCGCGCGCAATGGAATTCGCCGCGTCGCGCAAATTCACCTGCACAGCAAAGACGTAGCGGGGTCGCACTTCCGCGAGTATGAACCACATCAACACCGCGAACCCCACCGCGCAGGCCGCCACATAAACGCCGAAGATGGCGGTGCGGATTCTCATGCTTCGCGCAACGAATACCCGAAGCCGCGGTGCGTCTCGATGGGATCGACCTCTGGTGCGACGATGCGGAGTTTGGCGCGGAGCGATTTAATGTGCGCGTCCACCGTGCGGTCGAGTGCCGCGCCGGGATCATCCCACGCCGCCGTCATCAATTGATCGCGACTGAACACGCGCCCCGGTGATGCGAGCAACGCGCCGAGCAAACGGTATTCGTTGCGCGTTAACTCCAGCGCGCTTCCGCGAAAACTGATACGGCACCGCGCCGCGTCATGTTCCCACGCTGTCGTCCCGGACGATACCTCGTGCGAGTTGCCATTGCTCCGACGCAACACCGCGCGCACGCGCGCCGTGAGTTCGCGCGGACTGAAGGGCTTCGGCACATAGTCGTCCGCGCCCAGTTCTAGTCCCACGATGCGGTCCACTTCACCACTGCGTGCGGTGAGGAAAATCACCGGCGTCGCGCCGCGCCGTTGCATTTCGCGACACACGTCGAAGCCACTCATGTCGGGCAACCCTACGTCGAGAATCACGAGCGCAATCGGCTGCGCCGCCAACGCGGCCAAAGCGTCGCGCCCGTTGGTTTTCCAGAGCGGCTCGTAACCTTCCGTCCGCAACGCGTAGACGATTGTCTCCGCGATGGACACCTCATCCTCCACTACGAGGATCGTTTGTGGCAGCTGCGACATGTTTTGTTTTGTGACGCCCTTGCGCCGCGGAGACAAGCTACCAAAGCCACTCGCCGCGTCTGTGCGTGCGACGAGATTAGCCCAGCGAACTCAGTTGGACGACGGTGCGGGCAACAGCGCGGCGCTCTGCCACGCGCGCTCGATCGTTGCGGTGTGTTCGGCGACCAAGCGTTGCACGCGCGGGTCGTTGCGAATCGCGGGTGGCGCGGTTGAGATCGTCGTAGCGGCGGACCGTCTCGTGATAGAGTTGCTGCGCGGTGTTGGTGCCGCGCGTGGCGCGGACGGTGTGCACGCGGCGGAGGTGATCGCGTTGCCATTCCTGCACGAAGAGCGGATCGGAGAGGTTGCCGTAGGTGAGACGGGTGGCGTCAGCCGTGTCGCTGCGATAGGCGTTGGTCATCGTCGTGCCGGCGGTGGTGAGTGTTTTGAGCTCTCAACCCAAAACCCCAAGTCCAGACCCGGTTTCCGCCCTTTCGGGGTGGCCGAGTCCGCGTGCGCCGCGTGCTCTATATGGCCGCCGTCGTCGCCGCCCGCTACCATCCCGTGCTCACAAGACCTTCTACGACCGCCTGGTCGCCGCCGGGAAGCCCAAGAAACTCACGCTCCCCGCAGTGATGCGGAAGCCTCGTTGTCCTCCTCAACCACATCCTCAAAAACCCTCGATTCAAGCTCGCCTGAAAGACCGTTGCTGACCCTGTTGCTCTGTTTTGGCCGCCTCCGCATCTTGCGAGGCGTAACTCAAAAAGACCGCTTTGGTGGCGTCGCTCATTTCTTTTCCGGCTCGGCCAGCAGCGCCTTGATCTCCGGGTCGTCGCGGAAGGGCGCCATGCGGGGGTCGATCTGGAAACGCAGGCGGAAGGCCGCGCGGCTTTCGGGACGGGTGGCGACGGACTCGCTCAGGAAGGTGAGCGCCGTGGTCCGGTCGCCGATGAGCAGGGAGCCGGGAATGGCGGTGAACCACCAGCCGTTGACCATGTCCTGCACATACGGCCGCCGGGAGCCTTCCACCACCCGGCGATGACTGGCCTTCGCCTCCTCCAGACGACCCAGCCCGAGCAAGGTCCAAAATTCCACCTGACTGAGGCCGATCCGCGCCGGGTCCGTCTGTCGCATGCGCTGGATCTCGCCCTGCGCCACCTCGTATTGCCGCAGGGCCAGCTCCTTCTTGCCCTGCAGTTCCAGCAGGGAGGCGTTGAGCAGCGCCGTGGGTCCGGCGTATTCGAAATCCGTGAACCACTTCTGCGGGAAGTCGCGCAACGCCTCCAGGCCCGTCACCGGCGCGCCGCCAAAGGCCGCGTAGAGGAAGTAGCTGAAGACCGCCCGCTCGGTGCCGCGCACCCGGTCCGGCACCCGGTCCAGCCAGGCCTTCATGCCGGCGAAGTCGTTGTGCAGCCCGAACTGCAGCCGGGCTTTCCACACGATGGCGTTCGGCAGCGGCGCCAGCGCCAGGGTCGCGTCGAGTTCCCGGTCGAATTCATCATATCGCCCCTGGTCCTTGTAGTTCCGGGCCAGGTCGTAATGGCTCAGCACGTCGTGGGGGAACCGCCGGACGTTTTCCTGCCCCAGGGTGATCGCCTCCGCCGGACGGTTCGTGACATTGTAGAGATCAGCCAGCAGCCGGCCCGGGCGGGGACTGGTGGGATCGAGCTCCATGGCTCGGCGCAACAACTGCTCGGTGCGGGAGGTCTCCCCGGTGGCCCGGCTGAAGTGGTAGGTGGCCAGGGCACACATCGCCTCAGGCTCGTTGGGGGCGAGCTGCAACGCCCGTTCGGCATAGCGTTTCGCCAGCGCGGCCCGCTCGTCGGTCCGGTCAAAACCGCGGCGCATGAATTGGGCCTGCAACCGGGCCATCACGGTCACCGCCTCGATATCCGTCGGCGACCGGTCCAGGACGCGCTTCGTGATTTCCTCGGCAAGGGCGAAGTCGTCGGGGATCGCCTCCAGGCCCTCGATGAGACCGATGACCTTCTTCAGTTCCGGATCCTTCGGCCAGTCGCGGGGCGGCTGCGCGACGCGCTCCACCGCCTCAGCGCGGGCCAGCAGCTGCTGGAAGCGCGGGTCGCCGCGGAGCTTGCTCCAGAGCGGATCGATCCGCAGCAGCGCCGGCGTCAGCGGCCAGCGGTTGGACGACGGCGCTTCCAGGAGCTGTTCCAGCAACGGCAGGGCGGCGTCGACGCGGCCGAGGGCGGCATGGATGCGCACGGACGAGTAGGTCCAGTCGGGCAGCCGGCCTCGCTGGAGTTCGTCGAAAATACGCGCTTCCTGCAGCGCCGCCTCGGTCTGGCCGGTCCAAGCGAGCAGTTCGCCGAATCGCAGGTGGAGTTCCAAGTCGTTCGGCGCCTCCTGCAGACGGCGACGCACCACGGCTAGGCCCGACTCCCAGGCGATGCGCGCCGCTTCGGGGCGGCCGGCCTGATAATGAGCCAAGCCGACGAGCAGGGCCTTCGGTCCGGTATACCAAGCATCGTTGACATAGTCTGCAGGCAGCCGATCGAAATCCCGCAAGGCCGCATCGGGCTGCCCAGCCATCAGGTTGACGAGGACGCCGGCCAGCGCGAGGCGCGTCTGCCCGCGCATGCTCGCCGGCGCCTCCGCCAGCACCTGCTGGGCCTGCGGGATGTCGCCCCGCCAAGTCACTGCCAGCAACGCGAGGCCCGCCACCATGTTGCTGGACTTGGAAATGCTGATCGACTCGCGCAGGCAACGGTCGGCCTCGGTGAAACGCCGGGAGTAGAAATGGATCAGGTATTGGTCGTAACGCGCGAGCGCCCGCGACTCCGGCCAGGCGGCGGCCTGCTCGTAAACGGCAAGGGCCTCGTCGAAGCGGTTTGATTGCCGGTAGATCGAACCGAGGCCGAGCAGGAGACGTCCGTCCTCCGGCGCCAGCGACAGGCCGCGACGGAACGCCTCCTCGGCTCGGACCACATCGGTCATCGCGATGCCGCGTCCGAGCGCGAGCCAAGCCTCCGGCAGATCGGGCGCCAGCTTCACCGCGCGCTCGGCCTGGCTGCGGGCCGTCTCGCGCCGAGAGCTGGAGCGCTCGAAACCGCGGCTGAGATAGGCGCTGTTGACGCGCGACGACACCGCCCAGATCTCGCCATCGGTGGCATCCAGCTCGATCGCCCGCTTGATGAGACCTTCGGCGGCGGCAAAGTCATCTGCGGTGGAATCGATGGCATCGATCAATGACCGTGCCTTGGCCGCGAGCTGGCGAGCCTCGGAGAGGGTTGGGGTCTGGGGTTTGGGGTCTGGGGTCTGGGTTTGCTGTTTATCCGGCGGACCTTGAAACGCCCGCCACAGCGGCAACGCCGCGAACATCAGACCCATGATCGTGCCGAGGATCGGGAAGATCATCCACCAGTGCCAGCGGATGGGAGTCTTTTGTAAGGGCGTCGCTTGCGGGCGCCTGCGGGCGTCGTCAAGCGACGCCCCTACATTGCCGGAAAGCAGTCGTGCGACCCGCGCGGCCAGCTCGCCGGGCGTCTCATCGAGCCGCAGGCGCGTCCATTGCACCTCGCGAAATTTATCCGGCACGCGGGCGGCAGCATCGCCGACCTCGCCGATGACGATCGGGAAAAGAAACGGATGATCGTCGGCCAGCAGATGCGAACGATCCACGGCCAGTTTCCACTCCAGCCGAAAGTAACCCTCGGAGCGGGCATTGGTGTTGGCCGAGATGATCGGCACGAACAGCGCACACGACGAAATCTGTCCGCGGATTTTTTTGTCCCACGCGTCCCCGCCCACGAGTTCGTTCTGGTCGAACCATACCTCGACACCCGCGGCACGCAGCGCCTCAGCAATGCGCTTCGCGGCTTCGGTATCCTGCGACGCGTAGCTGAGGAAAACGGCTTTGTTCGAGTCGCTCATTTAGTTTTGAACCACAGAGGCACGGAGACACGGAGAGCCCGGGAATGCAGCAGGTGGCAAAGTTTTTTCTCTGTGTCTTCGTGCCTCTGCGGTGAATGGCTTGGAATCTCTGCTGAACTCATAGCGGTTTGGCGGACTTCAGAATTTCCTCGAAGCGCGGGTCGTCCTTCAGCCGCGACCAGAACGGATCGCGACGGATGCTACCCGGGGTAATGCTGCTGAATGCCGCGATGATTTCCTGCAGCAACGCCAGGGCTTCTTCCGGCCGGCCCGCCACAATCAGCACCTGCCCCAGGGGAGCGCGCAAGTTGGATTGATTGAAGGAGTCGAACGCCATCTGCGCCGCCAAGGCGGCCCGGCCTTCGCGCACCGCCTCCTCGGCCCGGCCCGCCAGCGCCTGCGCCCGGGCGATGTCCAGTTGCACCACCGGCTGCTGGCGGGCATTCCAGCTTCGGCCGCGGTAATAGGCGATGGCCTCGCCGGCCCAGCGGGCCGCCTCGCCGCGGCGATCCAGCAACCACGCCAATTCCGCCCGGTGCAAGGCCACAGGCTCGTTAACCACTCCGCCGGCTCCAGGCACCGTTTCCCAGCGCGGATCCTGCAAGATGCGGTCTGCCTCCACGAGGTCGCCCATCCCAAGGGCAAACCGGTAGGCAGCGTTCAATCCCAATCGGTCAGCCTGCAGCGGCGGCAGCGCCGCCAAGCCCCGCCGGTAGGCCGACAGGTCGCCATCAAGTTCGTAGGCCGCGTTTATCCTCCAAAGGGAGATACTCCCATCTCCGGCCAACATCCCGCGATAGCGGTCAATCAGGGCCACCCCCTGCGGGTAGCGCCGCAGGCCCATGGTCGTTTCAATCAGCGTGGTGATGCCGCGGCTGTCGTTCGGGTTGAGGGCCTCGCACCGCTGCAACCGCGCCAAGGCCTCATGATATTCGCCGACCCGGCGGTGTGCGAGAGCGATGCGGTATTGCAGCTGCGCATCATTGGGCAAGCCGCGCTCGGCGGCGCGATATTCCGCCAGCGCGCCGCGCCAGTTATTGTTGCAGGAATACTCGAAGGCGCCCTGGGCCAGCCGGACCTCGGGTGAGCCGGGCGCGAGGGCGCGGGCTTTTTCCAATGAGGCCAGCGCCCGGGCCCGGCGTTCGGGGGTGGGATCAAGCGCCGCAAACCAATACATCTGGCCGTGGGAAATCGAGGCCTGCACGTGCGCGAGCGCGAAGGCCGGATCCATCTCCGCGGCTTGCTCATAGAGAGCGCTGACCCGCTCGTATTCCTCTCTGGGGGAAAAGATCTGCACGTTCTGATCAAGGATGCGCGCTCGCAGATAGAGATCGTAGGCCTCCTGATTCTGCGTCGGACGACGCGCAATCAGCACGCGCTCGTCGTTGGTGAAGTTGGCCTTGAGCGCGGTGGTGATTTCCTGCGTCAACGCCGCCTGGATCGTGAAGACATCCGTCAGCTCCTTGTTGTAGGTCTCGGCCCAGAGGTGCGCATCGGTGCGGGCGTCGATCAACTGCATGTTGAGCCGCACGCGGTTGCCGATGCGCTGCACACTGCCCTCAAGCACGGTGCCGACACCCAACTCCTCGGCGATCTTCCGCAGATTGCGCGTGCCGGTCTTGTAGGGCATCACCGATGTGCGCGAGATGACCTTCAGGTCGCGGATCTTGGCGAGCGCGGTGATGAGATCATCGTGCATGCCATCGGCAAAGAACGCGTTCTCCGCATCGGGACTCAGGTTGGCGAAGGGCAGGACGGCGATGGATTTTTCGAGGGCGGTGGTCGTCGCAGCGGACACGCCGACCGGTGCGGCAGGCTTCGTCGGCCGCGTGCTCTGCCACCAAAAATAGCCGACCACGGCGAGCACCACGGCGGCGAGCGGCCAGATCCACACGAGTGCGCCTGCCTCGCGGAGTTGCTGCACCGGAGGTGTCGACTGTTGTGGTGCGCGCGCGCTCGGGGCGCGCTTCACTGGCGCCGCGACGACGGGCGCGTCGAGCAGACGCCTGACCTGCGCGACAAATTCCGGCGTCGGGCGGCCAGCGCTGAGTTTCGTCCATTGCACGCGGCGGAAGTCCTCGGGCACGAGCGCGGCGTATTCGTCGGTGTCGTCGATCAGCACCGGCACAAGAAACGCGCGGCCTTCGGCCATGTCGTGCGTGCGATCCACCGCGAGCCGCCACTCCCGGCGAAAATAACCCTCACTCCGGCTCTGCGTGTTAACCGAGATCACCGGCAGGAAAAGGGCGCAGTCGCGAATTTGCTGGCGGATCTTGCCGTCCCACGAATCGCCGCCGCGCAGCTCGTTCTGATCGAACCACACCTCGACGCCGAAGCCGCGCAAGGCCTCGGCGATGCGCGTGGCGGCCGCCGCATCTTCATGCGCGTAGGAAAGGAAAACTGCTTTGGTGGGATCACTCATACGCAGAAACTGGATTTGAGTCACCGAGAAGACAGAGGCTCTCCGAGAACACTGAGCATTGCTCCGTGACCTCGGTTTGGTCTCTCCGTGCGCTCGGTGTCGAAAGATTGGTTAAGTTGAGTGAGATCATAACGGCTTGGAGGATTTCAGAATCTGCTCGAATCGCGGGTCGTCCTTCAGCAACGACCAAACCGGATCGAAGCGAATTTCTCCCGGTGTCGCCGTGGACGATTGGGACGGCCTCGCCACCACCTCGCGCAACACTTCCAGCGCTTCCTCGCGCCGGCCACAGATCAGCAAAACGCGGCCGTATTCACTCGCCATGGTTGCGCTCGCATAAACGTCGCGAGCGGTTTGTTCGTCGAGCGCGAGCCGGGCGCCCTGCAGCGCCTCGTCGACCCGGCCGGCGAGGGCATCGGCGCGAGCAAGGCTCATCCGCGCCCACGCCTCCTGCCGGGGTGCTGATTTCTGTTGGCGAATGGCGACGACGGCTTCGTCCGCCCAGCGGCGGGCGTCGTCGGGCCGTCCGCGCAGCCAGGCCAGCAAGGCGCGATGGAGGACCACGGGCTCGTTGATCGCTCCGCCTCCACTGACCACGACCGCCAGACGCGGATCTTCGAGCACCCGTTCTGCCGTCGTCAGATCGCCGACGCGCAGGGCGTTCTGATAAGCCGCATCGAGCCCGTAAAGGTCGGTTCCAGCGGGCGGAAGTGCCGCCATCCCTCGCAGGTAGGCGGTGCGATCCCCGTCCAGTCCAAGTCGGGCCCGGATGCGATTGCTTTCCACTCGCACGTCCGCCGCGAAGGTCGCTTCCCACCGGTCGCACAATTCGATCACTTGCCGGTAGCGGCGCAATGAAAGCAACGTGTCGACGAGGGTGGAGAATTCATTCACGACACCAGGATTGAGGGTGTTCGAGCGTTCGAACCGGTCCAACGCCGCGGTCAATTGACCGAGCCGGCGGTGCGCCAAACCGATCCGGTAGTGCAGTTGCGCATTGTTGGGCAGTCCAGTTTCGGCGGCGCGATACTCGGCGAGCGCTTTTCCCCAATCGTTGTTGCAGGTGTATTCGAAGGAACCCCGGGCCATGTGGGTCTCGGGCGCTCCCGGCGCAAGGCGCTCCGCGGCTTCCACCGCTGCCTGGGCAAGAGCCCGCCGCGCCGGGGTGGCATCGAGCGGCGCAAACCAATACATCGTGCCGTGCAGGATCGAGGCTTGGACATGGGGCAGCGCAAACGCGGGATCCTTGGCGGCTGCCTGCTCGTAGAAGGCGATGACTCGCTCGTATTCCTGACGTGACGCGCCTCCACTGATATCCTGATCCAACACGCGGGCGCGCAGGTAAAGATCATAGGCAGCCTGATTCTGCGTCGGCCGTCGGGCAATCAGGGCGCGCTCATCGTTGGTGAAGTTGGCCTTGAGCGCGGTGGTGATTTCCTGCGTCAGCGCCGCTTGAATCGTAAAGACATCCGTCAGCTCCTTGTTGTAAGTTTCGGCCCACAGGTGCGCGTCGGTGCGCGCGTCGATCAACTGCATGTTGAGCCGCACGCGATTGCCCGCGCGCTGCACGCTGCCTTCGAGGACGGTGGCGACGCCGAGATCCTCGGCAATCTTCCGCAGATTGCGCGTGCCGGTCTTGTAAGGCATGACGGAGGTGCGCGAGATGACTTTCAAGTCGCGGATCTTCGCCAAGGCAGTGATCAAGTCATCGTGCATCCCATCGGTGAAAAACGCATTCTCCGCGTCCGGACTCAGGTTGGCGAACGGCAGGACGGCGATGGATTTGTCGGAAGAACTGGCGGGGAGCGAGGAGCGAGGAGCAGGGAGATCGGAGGCGGATGAGGCGGCGGCGGGGTGCGTTGTCGGACGCGTGCCCTGCCACCCAAAATAACCGGCCACCACAATCACCACGGCGGCGAGCGGCACCAGCCAGCTTGGTCTGGTTGTGGGAGCGGCTTTATGCCGCGATGGCTCGGCAGAAGCGCGGCGTAAAGCCGCTCCCACAGTTTTTTCTCCACCCAGTAATTTTTTCACCTGCTCAATGAAAGCCGTCGAGGGCAGACCGTCGGCGAGGCGCGTCCATTGCGCCCGGTTAAACGATTCGGGCACGGCCGCTCCGTATTCCGCCGACTGATCGATGACGACCGGCACGACAAAGGCTTTGCCCGGGGCCATGAGGTGCGAGCGATCATCGGCAAGTTTCCACTCCAGCCGGAAGTAAGCTTCGTCGCGGGATTGCGTGGTCGCAGAAATAATCGGAATGAACAGCGCGCAGGCCTTGATTTGTCCGCGAATCTTCGCGTCCCACTGGTCGCCGCCGCGCAGTTCGTGCTGATCAAACCACACCTCGACGCCGAAGCCGCGCAACGCCTCCGCGATCCGCGTGGCGGCCGCCGCATCTTCCTGCGCGTAGGAAAGGAAAACGGCTTTGTTCGAGTCGCTCATCGGTTCGCTCCTCCTTTTTTCAGCTCCTGCGCCGCCCGCCAAGCCTGCCCGCGCGCGTGGGCTTCGGTCATATCGAGCGTGGCGAGCAGTTGGACGAAGCGCGGGTCGGAGCGGATCGGATCGAGATTGGGATCGGTGTGAAAATCTCCCATATCGGAAATTCTCAGCGACGCGGCATCCACGAATTCGAGGGCTTCCTGCGGTCGGCCGAGCGCGACCAGACTTCGGAAAATCCGGCCCTTTTCGCTGGCCGGGATCTTCCTGAGCAGAACCTCGGCTTCCGCGCGGGCGCCCCCCGCGGCCAACACGCCAATCAGGAATCTCTCATAGTCTTCAACCTCGCCAGTCATCAGGCGTGCCTGCGCGATGGCTTCTTCGTGCCGGCCGAGGCCGGACAATTCGACCGCGCGCCAGACGCCCGCCTGTCGGGATCCGGGCTGGAGCGCGAGGGCACGCTCGTCTGCGGCCAGCGCCTCTTCGTAACGGCCGAACAGGCGCAGACCGATCGCATAGTTATCCAGAATCCGCGGTGAGAGCGGATCGAGTTCGGCGGCGCGGCGCAGGGCGGCGAGCCCCTCGTCGTAGTAACCGTCGCACAAAAGCACGCGCCCGAGCCACTGGTGGCCGGAGGCATAGTTGGGATTGAGCGCGACGGCCTGGCGCAGCGCGCGCGTGGCCTCGGATAGTCGCCAGTTATATTGGAGCGCGTTGCCGAGCGAGGCGTATGCTTCGGCGGAACTGGGATCGAGGGCGAGGGCGCGTTCGATCTGGGATCGTATCTGCTTCAGCGCCGTCGAATCGCGCTGGCCAAAGGCGCTGAGGCCAATCGTCTCGGTGCCGCGAATCAGCCAGACGTCGGCGAGCGCACTGATGGCCCGGGCAAAATTCGGCTCCAGTTCAAGGGCGCGATTCAACAGCGCCTCTGCGCGCGCGTAGCCTGCCTCGTTCCGCAAATTCCACGCCTGCCGGCCTTGGAGGTAGAGCTCGAACGCCTGCGGGTTGATCTTGGCGGTCGCCGCCGCGGAGCTCACGCCGAGTTTCAGCGAGAGTTCTTTGGCAATGCGGCCGGCGATCTCTTCCTGCACGGCGAACACATCCTTCGCATCGCGCGTAAATGTGTCCGACCACACGTGAAAACCGTCGGCCGCCTTGATGAGCTGCGCGGTGATCTTCACGCGGTCGCCCGCGCGCTGCACACTGCCCTCGACGATGTAGGCAACATTGAGTTTCTCGCCGATTTCCGGAATCGGCACATTCTTGCCCTTGAAAAAGAACGCTGACGTGCGCGCAGAGACTTTTAGTCCCGGCACCTTGGCGAGGACATTGAGCAATTCCTCGCTGATGCCGTCGGAAAAATACTCACTGTTGCGCGCCTCGCTCAGGTCGGCGAAGGCGAGCACGGCGATGGATTTGTCTGAAGAAGCAGCCCGTTCGATGAGCTCAGGGCGGGCGGGGATATTGGTGGCGGATGAGGCGGCAGTGGCTGGCGTCACAGGGCGCGTGCCTTGCCACACAAAGTAGCCCGCGACCGCGAGCACCACGGCGGCGAGTGGCACCAGCCAGCTTGGTCTGGTGGTAGGAGCGGCTTTATGCCGCGAAGGCTCGGTAGGATCGCGGCGTGAAGCCGTTCCGACAGTTTTTTCTCCACCCAGCAATTTCTTGATTTGCGCGACAAAATTTGGCGTAGGCAACGCATCGGTGAGACGCGTCCATTGCACCCGCATGAACTCCGGCGGCACGATGGCCGATGCTTCGGTAGTCGCATCAATGACAACGGGCGCGATGAACGGCACACCCGCCGCGAGCAAGTGCGTTTGGTCCACTGCGAGTTTCCATTCGAGTCGGAAGTAGCCTTTGCTCCGCTCCTGCGTGCTCGCGGAAATTATCGGGATAAAGAGCGCGCAGGTGTCGATCTGCTGGCGGATCTTCGCGTCCCACGAATCACCGCCGCGCAATTCGTTTTCATCGAACCACACTTCGATGCCCGCACTGCGCAACGCATCCGCAATGCGCCGCGCCGCCGCCACGTCCTCGTGCGCATAGCTGAGAAAAATGGCCGGCGCGGAGTCATTCATAAGGACGCCATGGGACTATTCGCAAACGCACCCCGCCCGCGCGTCGCGCGTCGCGCGGTGCGTTTTTAAGGGGGAGAGAAGTTTCGACGGAACAAAAGGAGCGACTAAGGGATATAATTCCGGCATGGAGCACCATTAATAAGGGCCATTAGCAGGAGAGATTGCCAGATATTTCTCCGTTTCAGCCAATGCCTAACCAGGCCCCGCCAGCCCAATGAACGACGGCGCCAGAAAGTCCTTTCCGCCCGGGGTGGGTGCGGTGTCGCGCACGTCGATGGCACCGGGGACTTCGCGCTGCTCGTATTGGTTGAGCAGGTTCGCGCTGTAGCTCGCGGTGCGGCCGTTCACCTCGGTTTCGGTGCGTTTGCCGATGGCGTCGTGCGTGTAGCCGAACTGGTAACCGGGAATCGCGTCGTCGTTCGCACGTTTCTTCTGCGCGGAGGCGACTTGGCCGAGCGTGTCGTAGCTGTAGCTCCAGGAACGCCCCAGTCCCTCTGCTTGGGCCTTGCAACTAGACGCAGCTGAGATCCTCCAGCGGGCTCAATCGGCAAAGCTGAAATAAGACTGGCCGCAACGGTCCCTGTCTCTGCGACGCGCGGCAAGTAACACAGGAAGTGCTGCGGGGAGCGATCGTAGCTGAGGCCCCGCAGCCGTGCCGTCGGACGTCGCCGCGATAGGCGGAAGCCATCATGGTAGCGCGCGGCATTGCGGCGGGCGTTGACTGCGCCTGGAACCATTTTAGTCGATAGTCATGCGACGCGCTTCGATTTTGAATTTGGACAGATGCCCCAGCTTCTTATCCCGCTCAATGCCTTCGTCCGGGATACCGTCCCCGTCTTTATCCAAAATCATCAGAGCTACTCCATCGCGCTCGATAGCCGTCAAGATGACAACAGAGTCCTTTACTACATTGACAGAAATTGACGGCTTTTTCTCGTTTTCACAAAGAAACGCAAAAGCAAACTCTCCTGTTTCTTTGGTTTCGCTAAAATGCAGGATGTAGCCACTGGTTCCGAGCATCAACGGATATGAAACCCGAGGATGCTCATTCTTAGGTTTTGAGGTGAAATGCGCAACTCCGTAACCTATAAACAGTGACGCCACTACAGCTATACTTATTATAATTTTGAACCTGGAGTGCATAATCTTTTCGCCGCTTCCGCCATTCTGTCACAACGCTGACGCTCGCATTCGTCCAAGGCAGAGGCGTAGCAATTATATACTTTCATGACCGCCTGGACGCAAACAAACCCATATCCAAGCTTCAAGATTGCTTCTGGGTCAATGACGCTTTTCCGCCCCGAAAGCGCAGCATCAAGAACATCGGCTATTTGCTTTATATTGGCCTCTTTTGCTCCAACAGCAGCGAGTGTCCCAGCCGCCTCCACCAATCCGGCATGGTATGCATTCCTGGCTTCTTCCAGCACTGCCATGCTTTGGGCATCTCTTAAACGAGCCGACTTTTCGGCCTCCTTAAGTCTTAACCCCAGCACGGACAACTTATTGTGATCTTTTGGACCGAGGATTTGGCTAAGAGTCCATCCGGATTTGGCCCTTCCATCCGGATCAAAATAGTTGAGCGAATCATTCTCGACGAAAGCCAATAAATTCACACCGCCACTTTCATTGAACGGATCTCGTGTTAGCCATCGCCCGGTGCCTGAGTTCAAGTAGCGGAAGCCAAAATAGCTCAGGCCGGTCTCGTCGTC
>JAUXXD010000112.1 GCA_030681265.1 Candidatus Didemnitutus sp.
CGGAGCCCACGCGGAGTGGCAGCGGACGGGTTTTTCAACCGCGCTTTGCTTAGGAAGTGTGGCGTAATTGCGCGGTTTCGTTCGGTCTTCGACGCAAAATCACCTTGCTGGACCTCTAGGTTCCTCGGTTAATTGCCGCTTCTATGCTCGATCCTAAACTCCTCCGTGACTCTCCCGAGCTCGTGCGCGCGGCGATTGCCAAGAAGCATCTCGACGCCGATCTCGACGCCGTCCTTGCCATCGACACGGCTTGGCGCGCGCAATTGACGGAAGTTGAAACGCTCCGCTCGCAGCAGAAGGCGGCCAACACCGAGATGGCGGCGCTGAAAAAAGGCTCACCTGAATTCCTCGCCAAAGTGCAGGAAATGAAAGCCGTGTCC
This sequence comes from Candidatus Didemnitutus sp., assembly GCA_030681265.1. Classification (GTDB taxonomy): domain Bacteria; phylum Verrucomicrobiota; class Verrucomicrobiia; order Opitutales; family Opitutaceae; genus Didemnitutus. Next base: position 381 of record JAUXXD010000112.1, read on the forward strand.
GCCGCAGTGAAAGCAAAGGAGGATGGTCTTAAGGAAGTCGAAGAACGTTGGAACGCCGCGATGTTGACGATGCCGAATCTGCCGCACGCGTCCGTGCCGGAAGGCCGCACGCCGGATAATAATGTCGTGCACGCCACGTTCGGCGATCCGGCCAACACTTCACCGGTGGCGCAACCGCATTGGGAAATCAACGGCTTCGAGCGCCTCGTTGATTTTCCGCGCGGCGCCAAAGTGACCGGCGCGGGTTTCCCCTTTTTGATTGGCGACGGCGCGAAACTGTCGCGCGCGTTGCTGCAGTTCTTCTTGGATGAGAATGTCAAAGCGGGTTACACCGAAGTGAGTCCGCCGATCTTCGTGAATGCCGCGAGTGCCACCGCTACGGGCCAACTGCCCGACAAGGAAGGCCAGATGTATGAGACGACGCCGGATCGCCTCTACGCGGTGCCCACGGCCGAAGTGCCGCTGACGAATTTTTACCGCAACGAGATTCTCGATGTGGAGATGTTGCCCGTCTGTCGCTGCGCCCACACGCCGTGTTTCCGTCGCGAAGCCGGCAGCTACGGCAAAGATGTTCGTGGCCTGAACCGCGTGCACCAATTCGACAAAGTCGAACTGCTCAAATGGGTTCATCCGTCGAGCAGCTACGACGAGTTGGAGAAGCTGCGCGCCGACGCCGAGAGCTTGTTGCAAAAACTCGAGTTGCCTTACCGCGTGCTCCTGATGTGCGGCGGCGATCTCGGTTTTGCGCAGTCGAAGAAGTATGACCTCGAAGTTTGGGCCGCCGGACAAAAGCGCTGGCTCGAAGTTTCGAGCTGCTCGAATTTCGAGACGTTCCAAGCGCGCCGTGCGCAGATTCGTTTCCGGAATCCGGAGACCGGCAAACCGGAACTCGTCCACACGATGAACGGCTCCGGCCTCGCCGTGCCGCGAGTGTTTGCGGCGTTGCTCGAGAATAATCTGCAGCCTGATGGACGTGTGAAGCTTCCGGCGGCGCTCGTGCCGTATTTCGGTAAAGAATATCTCAGCTTCAAGTGACGCGTGCCACTCAACTCCCGCGGAACTGGCCGGCGCGAGCTGTCCAGTTCGCGGAGTTGGTGCCGTCAGCAAGATTGCATCCGGCGGCACTCGCGTGCGCCGAACGCAGTCGCAATTCCACGCCGTGGGCCGTCGCATTGTCGGGCGGCGCTGATTCGGTGGCGTTGATGCTGTTGTTGTGGGCGCATTGGCCGGAGCGGCGCGACCGGCTGGTGGCTTTGCATTTCAATCATCGGTTGCGCGGTCGCGCATCGGACGCGGATGCGCGTTTTTGCGCGCAGTTGTGCACGGCGCTTGGTGTGCGTTTCGAACAAGGTGCGTGGCGTCGCGCCACACGTGCGAAAGTGAGCGAGGCGGCGGCGCGTGCCGCGCGGGAGAAGTTTTTTGCGCAACGGCTCGCGAAGCTCGGTGCGAAATTGCTGTGGGTCGCGCATCATCAAGATGACGTGGCCGAGACGATGTTGATGCGACTCGCGCGGGGCAGTGGCACGGCTGGCTTGGCGGCTCCGCGACCGGTCAGCGCGGGCGCGACTGTTGGGTGCACGAAGTTGCGTCCGCTGCTTGGATTGAAGAAAGCAGAACTCACTGCGGCGCTAGAAACGGTCGGTGCAAAATGGCGCGAAGATCGCACCAACGCCGAAGGACAATTTTTCCGCAATCGCGTGCGCTTGTCGGTGTTGCCGACGTGGACGGAGGCGGCGGGACGCGACGTCGCCGGAGGCGTGGCGCTCTCACGCGAGCGTTTGCAAGAAGATGACGAAGCGCTCGAAACCTGGTTGGCGCAACTCGCGCCGTTGCACCGTGGGAAGCTGGATTTGGAGAAGCTTCGCGGTTATCCGCTAGCGATTTGGCGGCGGGCGGTGCATCGATGGCTGCTGGCCGTGCCGGTGGAGACTGACTTGTCGCGCGTGGGCTTTGAACAATTGCTTGCGGCGGTGCGGCGCGGGGTGAATACGCGATTCAGTCTCGGACGGCGCGATTTCGCCGTGGTGCACGCGGGTAAGTTGATGTTACAGAGAGCGAAAAGCAGATGACGCGGTGTCGCGAAAATCATCCCGCCCTTCGTTTGACATCTCCGATGGAACTCTCACGGTAGCTTTCCAGTCCATCTCTGAATGCCCGAACAAGAAGAAAACAAGCGCCGCCGCCCGTTGAAAAATATCCCACCGGAGAGTTTTCAGCCGAAAGTCATGATAATCTGGTTTGCGATCATCGCAGCGATTATCGCGTTGTTCTATTTTAACCCGGCGAAGACGCCGCAGCCCGCGATGCTGAAGATGCATCAGGTGCTGGAGTTGGCTGATCAAGGGCATGTGGTGGAAGGTTTCATTCGGCCTGATCCGTCGGCGGGTCGCGATTTCTACATCGTGACCGGCGAGACGAAGGAAGCGACGTTGCGTCTGCGCAGTTCTGATGGCGGCGAAGGCACGTTGACCAAGTCGTTTCACTCGACCGGCCGCCTGACGGACAGTAATTTCGAGCGTTTGCAGAAGACGCAGGTGTTCGTCGAAAAGCCGGCAACGACGGCGATGACGCAGCTGCTCTACAACATCCTGCCGTTCGTCATCGTTATTGGTTTGCTCTATTTCCTGTTCGTGCGGCAACTGCGCAACGCTGGCAAAGGCGCGATGAGCTTCGGCAAGAGCCGTGCAAAATTGCTCACGCGCGAGAAGGACCGCATCACATTTGCCGATGTCGCGGGTTGCGATGAAGCGAAGGAAGAAGTCAGCGAGGTCGTGGAATTTTTGCGCGACCCGAAAAAATTCCAACGCATCGGCGGACGCATTCCGAAGGGCATTTTGATGGTCGGTCCTCCGGGCACCGGCAAAACACTCCTCGCCAAAGCGATCGCCGGCGAAGCGGAAGTGCCATTTTTCTCCATCAGCGGTTCGGACTTTGTCGAAATGTTTGTCGGCGTCGGTGCGAGCCGTGTGCGCGACATGTTTGAACAAGGCCGCAAGAACGCGCCTTGCTTGATTTTCATCGATGAAATCGACGCTGTCGGTCGCCAACGCGGTGCTGGCTTGGGCGGTGGCAACGACGAACGTGAACAGACGTTGAATTCGTTGCTCGTAGAGATGGACGGTTTCGAAGCGCAAGAAGGTGTCATCATCATTGCCGCCACGAATCGTCCCGACGTGCTCGACAGCGCGTTGCTGCGTCCGGGCCGGTTTGATCGCCAAGTTTCGATCGATTTGCCGGACATTTTGGGTCGCGAACAAATCCTGCGCGTGCACGCGCGAAAGATTACGTTGGCGGACAATGTCGACTTGTCGGTGATCGCGCGCGGCACGCCCGGTTTGTCGGGTGCCGAGTTGGCTAATCTCCTCAACGAAGCCGCGTTGTTCGCGGCCCGTCGCAATAAGAAGAAAGTGGACATGTCCGACGTCGATGAGGCGCGGGACAAGGTCTTGTGGGGCCTCTCGCGTCGTCGCGTGATGGATGATGCCGAAAAGCGTCTCATCGCGTGGCACGAAGCGGGTCATGCTGTCGTGCAAGCGGTGCTCGATGACGGCACGATGCCGGTGCACAAGGTCACCATTATTCCACGCGGACAAAGTCTCGGCTCGACGACTTATCTGCCCACGAAAGACATCCTCACGCAGCCGCGGCAACGTTTGCTCAATCAAATTTGCATGGCGATGGGCGGACGCATCGCGGAAGAGCTGGTCACGGGCGATTTCAGCAACGGTGCCTATGGCGACATCAAGCAAGCCACGCGTATCGCGCGTGCGATGGTGTGCGATTACGGCATGAGCGACCTCGGGCCGGTGGCGATGGGGGAGAACCAAGATACGGTTTTCCTTGGTCGCGACATCACGCGTTCGGCGCATTTGAGCGAAGATACCGCGCGCAAAGTCGACATGACGGTTTCGGAAATTTTACATGCGCAATACCGTCGGGCGCAGCAAATCATCGGCGACAACCGCGCCGTCCTCGACAAGATTGGCGCGGCGCTGCTTGAGCACGAGACGATCGAAGGCAAACACGTCCTCGAAATTCTCAAGCACGGCGAAATTAAGAGTCCCATTGTGATGGTGAAAGCCGCCGCCAAGGACGTCGCTGCCAAGTCAGCCGACCGAGCTACCACCGACGATGCCTCTCCGGGTGATGCTGTTGCCCCAGCACCCAATCCTGCCTAGTTGCAGGCGTAGAGACTCCACTGAAGCCGGGCATTTCGCTCGGCTTTTTTATTGCACATTACCTCCTTTCCAACCCCGCGAAAAACCTGACTATGACAACCATGACCACGCAATCGGCGACCCCCACATTATCCGCGCTCGGCCAACGCGCGCGGCTACCGGCGGTCGCTCGCCTCATGAAATCCGCGCTGGAGAATCCCAATCTGCTCTCCGTGGCCGCAGGATTCACCGATAACTCGACGCTGCCGCTCGCCGAGTTTGTGGCCGCGGCGCAGTCTCTTGCCGCGCGGGCAGGTGAGCCGGAGTATTTGCAATACGGCACGGCGCAGGGTCGTCCCGAGTTGCGCCGCATGCTCGCGGCCCGCCTCCAGTATTGGGAGCCGACGTTGCCGACCGAAAACATGGAGTCGCGCTTCATGATCACCAACGGCTCGCAACAGTCGCTCTACATCGCCGTGCAATCGCTCTGCAATCCCGGTGATCTTGTCCTCGTCGACCGGCCGAGTTATTTTGCGTTTCTCGACGTCGTGACGGGACTCGGGGCGCGTTGTATTTCGTTGCCCTACGACGATCAAGGTCGCCTGCACGAAGCGGATTTGGAGCAATTTCTCACGACGTTGAAACTGTCCGGCGACTTCGCGCGGGTGAAGGCGGTTTATCTCGTCAGTTATTTTTCAAATCCTGCGGGCCGTTCCTTGGAAGAAGGCGACAAGGCGATGCTCGGTCGCTTGCTGACCAAACACGATCTCGTGGTGCCGCTGTTGGAAGACGTCGCGTATCGTGAACTCTTCTACGATGAACCGCATCCGTCGCGCAGTGCGTTGACTTTGCCGGAGTGGGCGGCGTTTCCGCAGCTTTATATCGCGACGCTGACCAAACCATTCTCGACTGGCGCCAAAGTGGGTTATGCCTACTGCACGGATGAGAAGTGGCTGACGCAGATGCTGGCGATCAAAGGCACGCACGATTTTGGCACTTCAAATTACGGCCAAGCTCTGTTCGAGGAAGTAATCCGCAACGGCGGTTTCGAAAACCACGTGCCGAAAGTGCGGCGTGGCTACAAGGCCAAGATGTTGGCACTCCACGAAGCCTTGGTGGCGGGTGGACTGCTCGAACTCGGTTGGACTTGGGACGTGCCGAAGGGCGGCATGTATCTCTGGCTGTGCGCGCCCGGAAATCTCAATACGGGAATGGACGGAGAGTTTTGCCAGGCCTGCGTTGACGAAGGCGTGCTCTACGTGCCGGGGGACCTTTGTTTCGGAGACAAGCCGGAGACGAACTGGATTCGCGCCAGCTACGGTGTGCTTTCGCCAGCGCAACTTCGCGTCGCTGGTGAGCGATTCGCGCGTGTTGCCCAGCGATTTGCCCGCTGAGATTTTGACGGCTGGGTGGTGAACTTTGCGCCGCCCAGTTACCCTCTGACGCCTCAAAATCTTCCTTGGATTCCAAGAAGGAGGCAGGCAACCTTGCGGTCTCTTATGAAAATTTGTTGCATTGGCGCAGGTTACGTAGGCGGTCCCACGATGGCGATGATCGCCCTGAAGTGCCCCGATATCCAAGTCACGGTCGTCGATATGAATGCATCACGGATTGCCGCGTGGAACAGCGACACATTGCCGATTTACGAGCCCGGCCTCGACGAAGTGGTGCGCACTGCGCGCGGTCGGAATTTGTTTTTCTCCACCAACATCAACGACGCGATCAAGGCAGCGGACATGATTTTTGTGTCGGTCAACACGCCGACGAAAACCTACGGCGTCGGCGCGGGACGCGCGGCGGATCTTTGCTACATCGAATCCGTGGCGCGCTCCATTGCCGAGCATGCGACCGGCGAGAAGATCATCGTGGAGAAATCGACGATTCCGGTGAAGACCGCCGATGCTATCCGCACAATTCTCAACGCGAGCAGCAACGGATTGAAATTCCAGGTCTTGAGCAATCCCGAGTTTCTCGCGGAAGGCACAGCGGTGGCAGATCTCACAAACCCTGACCGCGTGCTCATCGGTGGCGAGCGCACTCCCGAAGGCGAAAAGGCGATGGCAACGCTGGTCGATGTTTATGCTCGTTGGATTTCGCGCGACCGCATCATCACCACGAATCTTTGGTCGTCGGAACTTTCCAAGCTCGTGGCCAACGCATTTTTGGCCCAACGCATTTCCTCGATTAATTCCATCTCGGCTCTCTGCGAAGCGACAGGCGCGGACGTCGATGAAGTCGCCAACGCGATTGGCAAGGACAGCCGCATCGGCCCGAAATTCCTCAAGAGCTCAGTCGGTTTCGGTGGTTCCTGTTTCCAGAAGGATATTCTCAACCTCACGTATCTTTGCGAAAGCTTCGGGCTGCCCGAGGTGGCGGCATATTGGACGCAAGTGGTGTCGATGAACGATTGGCAGAAAGCGCGCTTTGCCGCGCGCATCGTGAAACAGCTCTTCAATACGGTCACGAATAAGAAAATCGCCGTGCTCGGTTTCGCATTTAAAAAAGACACCAACGACACGCGGGAAGCGGCGGCGATCCAAGTTTGCCGCGACTTGCTGGCGGAGCATGCGAACGTCTGCGTTTACGACCCGAAAGTGTCTGCGGAAGAAATCGCCGAAAGCACCTTGGGCAAGGGTCAGAAGAATCCGCGTCTGAGTGTGGCGAGCGACGCTTATGCGGCTTGTGCCAACGCCCATGCCATTGCGATTTTGACCGAGTGGGACGAGTTCAAGGGACTCGATTTCGAACGCATTTTCGCCGTCATGCCGAAGCCCGCGTTTGTTTTCGATGGCCGCAACATTCTCGATCTCGCGGAGCTGCGTCGTATCGGCTTCACGGCATTTGGTATTGGGAAACCGTCTGCGTAAGAGATGCCCGGTGGGCGAAGTAGCCAGATGCGCACTCAAGAATCGTGGGCGGCACGCGGTTTGGCAAAAAGCGTGCAATGTTCGCTTACTGCTCGTCCCGCCGCCGCTTGCTGCATAAGGTGAAAGTGATGCCAGAAAGCGTCTCACTTTCTCGAGAATCATCGCCCGCAAACGCGCGTTGTCGGCTGGGTCTGGTGCTGTCGGGTGGCGGATCACGAGCAGTGGCGCAAATCGGAGTTATTCGCGCACTGCTGGAGGAAGGGATTGTGCCGAGTTGTGTCGTCGGCGTTAGCGGTGGCGCGTTGGTCGGGGCCCTTTACGCCGCAGGATACAGTCCGATCGGGATGCTGGAATTTTTCAAAACAACGGATCCGTTTCGCATCGCGCACGTATCGTTTGGCAAACCGGGACTGCTCGATCCGATCAAGTTGGTCCCTCTGTTTCAGCGCTATTTCCCAGTGGATTCGTTCGCGGCATTGCGCACGCCGCTGAAAGTGGTGGCGACGGACTTACAGCGTGGCACGTCGCGTGTCTTCGACTCGGGGCCGCTGCTGTTGCCGGTGTTGGCGTCGTCGTCGTTCCCGATGGTGTTTTCACCGGTGGAAATTGAGGGCCGGTGGTATGGCGACGGCGGCATCATTGATAATTTTCCGGTGCGTCTCTTGCAGGGAATGTGTGATGTGACGCTGGGCGTGCATGCCAGCCCGCTGCGGGAGTGGACCAAGGAAGATCTCGGTTCGTCGCTCGCCGTGCTGCAACGCTCACTGGAAGTCGGGATGTTTTCAAAATCGCGCGAGAGTTTCGAGCATTGCCACGTGGTGATCCAACCGGAAGGCGTGAGTGAGTTCGGGATGTTCACGACCGGACATTTCACCGAGATCGAAGCGTGCGGTTACAAAGCTGCGCGCAAGCGCATCGCGGAGATCAAACAACTCGTCGCGGTCTAAGCGGAACGTGCGGCTTACAAAAAGCCGACGGATTTAAACTCGCTGCCGAGAATCTTGGGCGCGTCGCAACCGAGCCAACGGTCGAGCACGGTGGAGTAAACCGAGCGAAAATCCGTGGAGTAGGCGAGGTCCTGATTGCGCCCGACGTCGAGATTCGGAGCTTGGCCGTGGAGGCCGGCTTTGACGCGCGAGCCCAGCACAAAGAGCGGTGCGGCGGTGCCGTGGTCGGTGCCTTTGCTTTCGTTTTCGTTGGGGCGGCGGCCGAATTCGGAGAATGTCATCGTCAACACCTGTCCATCGAGTTGCTTGCTGGTGAGGTCGCGCTGAAAGGCCGCGAGGCCTTCGCTCAACGTCGTGAGAAGATTGGCGTGGGTGTTACCTTGATTGACGTGAGTGTCGAATCCGCCGAGCGAGACGTAATAGACGCGCGTCTCGTTGCCGGAGGCGATCAAGGCGGCGGTGTTGCGCAGTGATTGCGCGAAACTATTGCCCGGATACTCGGCGCCGGGACGGTAACGACTGAGCACTTGCTGGAAGCGTTTTTCGGTGACGAGGGCGTCCATCATCGTGTGGCGCAAGTAGCCTGCGTTGCTGGCGTGATCGTGGTTGGTGAGTTCCGGCGATTGCAACAATTGCTCCAACAGGGCGGTGTTGTCGCGCCCGCCGCGGCTACCGCGATTGTTGGTGGCGATACTGAAAGTCGGGTGGGCGTCTTCGCTCAGGAAAGATTGCGGAACCTCATTGCTGATGTTGACGCCGTAGGGCGTGCCCTCGGGCAAACCGGAGCAGGCGTTGTCGAAATAGCGGCCGAGCCAACCGGTGGAGAGAAACTGTTCGCTGGCGCTCGCGGTTTCCCAGATTTCCATCGAGCGAAAGTGCGAGCGGTTCGGATTGGGGTAACCGACGTTTTGCACGATCCCGAGTTGCCCTTCGGTGAGCAATTTGTGAAGCGGCGCACACGCGCGATGGAGGGCGAAGGAGTCGTTGATCCGCAGCAACTCTTCCTTGGGCAACGCGAGGTTGGGACGGAGACGGCGATACAGCGGATCGGCGAAGGGCACGAGGGTGTTGAGTCCGTCGTTGCCTCCGGCGAGTTGGACGAGAACGAGAATGGTGCGGTCCTTTTCGGCGCGGGGCGCTTGCGCGGCGATTGATTCGACGAGAAACGACGGGGCGAAATGACTGAAGGCAAGCAGGCCGATGCCGTGCGAACTGGTCTTCAAAAATTCGCGGCGCGTGGAGGGGAGCAACTCGTGAGGGGAATTCATCAGTTAGCAGAGTTGATAGTCGGGGGATTCCAACAAAGTGGCGAGGACGGCGCGCAGCGTGAAATCGCGGCGCTGGCTGCTGTCGTCAATGAGTTCGGCAACGGAGGCGAGCAGACGTGTGTCATGCGTGCGGCGCGGGAGTGCGAGTGATACCAGCACGTGCGCGCACTCGGCGGTAGGAAGTTTGGCCCACTCGGCAAATCGTGCCGGACGCACCGTGAAGTCGCCGATGTCGCCGGCAGCGCGTAGCGCGGCGCGTTCGTCGCCATTGAGCAATGCTTCCGGCACAGGACTGAGGAGCGCGTTGGCGGTGGCGCGGCGAGCGGCAAGCGTGGCGGAATTGATCCAGCTCTTGCCGCCGACCCAGCCACGGACATTGGGCGGGTTGAACGGCGTCTGTCCCATCTGACGCAACGACGCGATTGCGCGCCGTGGCAACGGAGGCGGCGTGAGCGCGAGGTCCTGCATCAAGCCGAGATAATACTGAATCGGGCTTTTGATGAAATTCGCCCGAAACTCCGGCGCATAAAATAGCCGGCTGGTGAAAAATGCGACCACGAGTTTGCCGAGGTTGTAATCCTGTTTCGCCCACCACGCACCAAGGTCATTCGCGTAGGTGTCAGGCAAGGGGTGTTCGGTGAGATAAAAACGCGCCATCTCGCGCACCATAAACGATCCCGCGGCCTTCTGCTGGAAGACGAGGTCGATCACGTCATCGCCGGTGAACGCGCCCGTGCGACCGAAGATGGTTTTGCGTCCGCTGTCATGCTGGCGGCGTTGAAACGCGAATTTGCCGAGCTGCTGCCGGTAACCGGTGAAAGCCCGCGCGGCCTCCTTGATATCGTTTTCGGTGTAGTTGCCTTCGCCGAGCGTGAACAATTCGAAGAGCTCGCGCGCGAAATTTTCGTTAGGTGCGCTCGCCTTGTTCTGCTGCAAGTCGAGGTATTGCACCATCGCGGGCGAACGCGAGAGGGCCTTGGCCAGGAGCGGGTAGTTGCGCAGTGCTCCCGCGCGCAGGAGTTCCTGGTATTGGTAAAGGAGGGCGGGATTGCGCACCTTCTCCGCGCCGACGACCCAGACGTCCTGCAAAAACAGCAACCATTTTTCGGCGGGAGCATTTTCCGGTTTCGCTGCCTGTTGCAGCCAGTGAAGCGTCAACTCAAAGAGACCTTCGCGGAAACGCTCGCGCACGATGCGGCGCGCTTGGCGTTTCTCTCCTTCGTCGCCCCGCGCAACTTGGCGCGCCAACTCCGGCGCCTCTTCTTCAATCTTGGCCACCAACGGTGGCATCGAGAACGCGGGCAACCGCGCGAAATAGCGGCGCATCGCGGCGACTGGTCCTTCTTTGAGCGTGCGCGCAGTTTCCGCCGGAGTGGCCGTCCAGCCGAGCCGCGAGAGCAAGTGTCGCACGGCGGACTCGTTCCACTCGTTGAGCGGGAGCGGTTGCCAAACTTGATCGGGGGCGAGCGAAAACGAGGGGAGCGGCATCGGCGAGAGGGACGTGGGCAATGACGCTGCGGGACGTCGGTTGGTTTCAAACTCCAAGCGGAGTCTTGTAGATGCGGGTGACGCGTTTCGTGACGGAAGTGAGTGTTTCCCACGGGATCGTGCCGGCCCAAGCGCTGAATTCGCCAAGGGCAATTTCGGCAGCACCTTGTTTTCCGACCAACACGACCGGTTCGCCGCTGACGATCTCGTCGGTGACCGTCGTGAGATCGACGATCGATTGATCCATGCACACGCGACCGAGGATCGGGCAGCGTTGCCCGCGGATGAGCACCGCGCCGCGGTTGCTGCAGGCGCGGGCAAGGCCGTCGGCATAGCCGGCAGTGAGCACGGCGACGCGGGCGTCGGTGCGCAATTGATACGTGCGGCCGTAGCTGATGGAAGTGCCGCGCGGGAGCGATTTCACCAAACCGACGCGCGTGTGGAAACTGAAGACCGGCTCAGTGTGCACGCGGGCGAGCAGCGAGTGCGGGTGCGGCAACACACCGAATTGTAACAGTCCAACGCGCACCGCGTTGAAGAGGCTGCCCTCGCCAGGAGTGGTTTCCAGTCCGGCGCTGTTGTCGGCGTGGAGGAAAAGCGACGCCGGATCCAAATCGGGAAACGACTGCAGCGCGGCGAGGAACAAGCGGCGCTGGAGGGCAGTGAACTCGGGATTGTCGTCCGCACTCGCGAAGTGGGTGAATACACCTGTCAGCTGCAGCCCGGGCGCGGCGCGAATCGCGGCGTAAAGTGCCTGCGCTTGTTCGTGCCAGACGCCAAGGCGTCCCATGCCGGTGTCGATTTTCAGGTGCACCGCAATCGGTTTGCCCGCGGTTTGCCCGATGGCGTTGAGCCGGGCGACTTCGGGCAGGTCGGAAACGGTGGCCGCGAGATCGTATTCGGCGAGGTAACGGGCCTCCTCGGGCAGGGTGGCGCCCAGCAGCAAAATGGGCCAATCAGCGCTGAGTTCGCGGATGGTCATTGCCTCGGCGAGGTTGGCCACGGCAAACAAATCGGCCCCTGCATGCATCAAACGCGCCGCCGTGTGCGGCAGGCCGTGACCGTAAGCGTCTGCTTTCACCACCGCTACGTAACGGATGTGGGGCGGCAACGAGGCGCGGATCAACTTTAAGTTGCGTTCGAGCGCCGCGAGGTCGATCTCGGCCCAACAACGCAGGGGGAGCGACGCCGTGGTGGTCATGATTCCGTCGTCGTCGGAGCCCGGTGAATTTGCGCCGACCATTTCTTGTATTCCGGCGCGGCGTGTTGGAAGACATCCGGCATCTCGGTGCGCTCAAGGAGGTCGGTGTCACATTGTGACGCGAATAATTGTGCTGGCAGATAGGGCACGTCTTGAGCCGCGCTAGGCACGGGATTCCAAGCGCGAAATGCGGTCGAGTGCCACAAGGGAAGCGCGCCGTCGTGCAACTTTTCTTTAGGGACGCGCTCCAGCGCACCGACTCCGTCTTGCGCGTTGCTCGGCGTTACATGCCAGTGGTCGCGCCGCGCGTCGGCGATGACACCACACGGCGCGGACGCCCGCCCGGAAGTTAGGAGATCATGAGCTAATAACGTGAGGCTGTGGTAGCGATAGGCGGGGCGAGGTTGGAGTGCCTGCCAGGTGCGGATGGCCATCACCACGGTGCGCACCCCCAGCATCGAGCCGGGGCCATCGCAATAGACGAAAGCTGAAATCGAATCCAGAGGGAGATCGGCTGCGCGAAGACAATCCTCTAGTAGTTGAAAAAGGGCTTTGCCGGCCTCGTCGGACGAATGGTGCCACATCGGCTCCTGCCCCCCGCCTAGCAGCCCGAGGTGAACCTCCGTCGACGCCGCATCGAGCACGAGGATACGCTCGTGCTGGGCAAGGAGTTGGGCGAGAGAAGGCATAGCGCGCGTCAGCTTGGGAGTGCCTTGAGGAAAAACCAAGGCGGATTCGTGTCGCGCCGTCCCGAAACAGACCTTGACCGAGCGAAGCGGCACGACTTACCTCGAACTCTTTTCCATCGAACTATCACTCTGAATTTCAAGCCGTGAACGTCCAAATCAACGCCATTACCGACACCCGCAAGTCCATCACTGTTACGCTCGACCAGAGCGAAGTGGATGCCGAATACAAGAAGCTGCTGGGGGAATTTTCCCTCCAAGTTCGTTTGCCGGGGTTTCGTCCCGGCAAGGCTCCGGCCGCGATGATCGAGAAACGCTTCGCCAAGGATTTGAAGGAAGAATTCAAAGGCCGCGTCGTCAGCAAGGCTTACCAAGAAGGCATGAAGGAGTCGAAGCTCGACGTCCTTGCGATCGTTAACGTCGAAGAAGGCAATGTTGCGCCCGGCGCTCCGGTGACGATCACCGTGACAATGGATGTGCGTCCAGAATTCACTTTGCCCGAATACACTGGCATCTCCACCGCGATCCAACCAACGGAGCCGACTGATGCCGAAGTTGATGGCGTGATCGAAGGTCTGCGCTCGGAACGCGCTGATTTCAAAGTGGCGACCCGCGCTGCCACTAAGGGCGACTACGTGCGCTTCGGCTACACCGGCACGCTCGACGGCAAGCCGCTGACCGACATCGTCGGCGATAAAGCCATCTACGCGGCCGCGCCGCAAACGTGGGAAGAGGTCGAAGGTGCGAACGAAGGTTTGCTTCCGGGCGTTGCGCAACAAATCGCCGGTCTCCACGCTGGCGAGAAGAAGGACGTCACCGTGACCTTCCCCGCGGATTTCGGCCCCGTGCCGACATTGGCGGGCAAGGCCGTGGTATACGCGATCGAAGTGCAGGAAGTGCGCGAGCGCGCTTTGCCGGAGTTGGACGAAGCGTTTTTCAAAGCCAACCAAGTGGACAGCCTCGACGCACTCAAGGCGCAGGTGAAGTCGAGCCTCACGATGCGCAAAGAGTATGCGAACCGCTCCGAGCAACGCCGCCAAATCACCGATTCGCTCGTGGCGCAGGCCAATTTCGATGCGCCGGAAAGTCTGGTCGCTTCCGAACGCGATGGCGCGCTCCGCCAGTTCATCGAAGAAAACATGCGCCGCGGCGTGCCGCAGGAAGAATTTGAGAAAAACAAGAAAGAGCTCCACGACAGCGCGACGAAGGCCGCCGTCTCGCGGGTTAAAGTGCAATTGTTGCTCGCCAAGATTGCCGAAAAGGAAGGGCTGAAAGTGGAAGAGCAGGACATCAACAACTGGCTCATGCGCGAAGCCATGCGTTCCGGCACGAAGCCGGAAAAGCTGGTCAAGGATCTTGGCAAGGACCGCGAACAGTTCCGCGCGCTGCAGCAACAGATCCTGTTCGATAAGGCCCTTGATTTCCTCGTGTCCAAAGCTACCGTCACCACGGCGACCGCCAAAGCATGAGCTACTACGTTCCCATCGTTCTCGAAAACACCGGCCGCGGCGAGCGGTCGATGGATATTTACAGCCGCCTGTTGAAGGATCGCATCATCTTCATCGGCACACCGATCGACGACAACGTCGCCAACGTCGTTATCGCGCAGCTGCTCTTCCTGCAAATGGAAGACCCGAAGAAGGATATCCATCTTTACATCAATTCGCCCGGTGGCGTCGTCACGGGTGGCATGGCCATCTATGACACGATCAACTTCCTGCAATGCGACGTTGTCACCTATTGCATCGGCATGGCGGCAAGCATGAGCACGATTTTGTTGGCCGCCGGCACGAAGGGGAAGCGCTTCGCCTTGCCCAACAGCCGGGTGATGATTCACCAACCGAGTGGTGGTGCCGGCGGACAAGCCGCCGATATTGCCATTGCGGCCAAAGAAATTCTTCGCTGGCGCCAGACGCTCAATCAGACGATTGCCAAGCACACCGGCAAGGATGCCGACCAAATCGCCAAAGACTCCGACCGCGACTACTACATGAGCGCGGAAGAAGCCAAGGCCTACGGCATCGTTGACCACGTGGTTTCATCCACACGCGACGCCCAGCAAATCGCCGAGAAGAAAGCGGACTAAGCCCCGCCGCCCTCTGCGTCACCTCGGGAAAAACCCCTCGACTAAATCGACCACCTCGGTCGAAATAATACCAACATGGCCAAATCCTCGCGCATGACCCTGTGTTCGTTCTGCGGTAAATCGCAGGCGGAAGTCCGCAAAATCATTGCCGGACCGGGCGTCTACATTTGCGACTCGTGCGTCAATGTCTGCAAGACGATCATCGATCGCGAAGTTAAAGCGGCGACGGCAGGGGAAAGCCCGATTGCCGGAGCGCCTTCGACGTTCAAATTGCGCAAACCCGCCGAGATTCGCGCTGCGTTGGACGACTTCGTCATCGGCCAGGAGCACGCCAAGAAGGTGCTCTCCGTGGCGGTTTACAATCATTACAAACGCCTCAACTTTGACCCGAGCCAGGCCGCGCGCGAGGGCATCGAGATGCCCGCGGAGTTCAGCGACGTCGATGTCGAGAAGAGCAACATTCTCCTCTGCGGTCCGACCGGTTCCGGCAAGACACTCCTGGCGCGCACCCTGGCCAAGATTCTCGACGTGCCGTTCGCAATTTCTGATGCGACGACGTTAACCGAGGCGGGCTACGTCGGCGAAGACGTCGAGAACGTCGTTTTGCGCCTGTTACAGTCGGCCAACTACGACGTGAAGAAGGCCGAGTGCGGCATCATCTACATCGATGAAGTCGACAAGATCCGCCGCACGACAGAAAACGTCTCCATTACGCGCGATGTTTCGGGCGAAGGGGTGCAACAAGCGCTCCTTAAAATCCTCGAAGGCACCGTGTGCAATGTGCCGCCGCAAGGCGGACGCAAGCATCCGAACCAAGAATACATCCAGGTCAACACGGCCAACATCCTCTTTATCTGCGGTGGCGCATTCGTGGGTCTTGATCAGGTAGTAAAGAAACGTCTCGGGCAACGCTCGCTGGGATTTCACATCAACGATCAGGACCACGAGCTGACGCCCGACGAGATGATGCGCGCGGTCGCGCCGGAAGACCTGGTGCGCTTCGGCATGATTCCGGAGTTCATCGGCCGTTTACCTGTCGTATCGGTGTTGGACGAACTCAAGATCGATGACCTCGAGCAAGTGCTGCTCTCCACGAAGAATTCGATGGTGAAGCAGTATGCGAAATTGTTTGCGATGGAAGGTGTGCAGTTGACGTTAACGCGCGACGCAATTCGCGGCATCAGTCGCAAGGCGATCGAGCTAAAGACCGGCGCCCGCGCGCTGCGGGCGATTTTGGAGAAGCTCATGCTCGATGTGATGTATGAGTTGCCGCAACGAAATGACGTCGTCGAAGTGGTCATCGACCGTGCGGTCGTTGACGGTCGCAAGAAACCGCAAATGAAGCGGAGCGGGCGGAGCAAATCCACTGCTACCCCCAGTAAAGACGCCGCCTAGTTTTTCTCACTATGCGCCGTCTCGTGCTCAGTTTCCTTGTGCTCACTCTTGTTGCCGGAACTGCTCGCGGTTTAGTGATCAACGGCGGCACGGGCACAGAGAATTTCACCGCGCCGCCGGGCACGGGCAATCCGGGTTTTGCCAACGTCGGAGACAATGGCATCTATCTCGGCAATTACAGTGGTCAGTTCTGGGTGTTGACCGTGACGCACATCGGTGCGGGCAGCATCGTGTTGAACGGCAATACTTATCCGGCGGTTTCCGGTTCGTCCATCATCGTGCGCAACCAGGACAATTCCACGACCGATTTGACTCTGTTCCGCATTGCCAGCGACCCCGGCCTGCCCAACATCACGCTCCTCTCCGGCGCGAATCCCGCGCTCAACAGCACAATCCGGATGGTCGGTGACGGGCGCACCGAAGGCGCAAGCACGTTCACGCAATGGGGCATTACAACCAATCCGGGAGCGAACGACGATGTGTGGACCGCCGGGGCAGGCACCGACAAATCTGGTTATACCACGGTTGCGGGAGCTGGGATGAGGTGGGGCGACTCGCGCATGAGCGGAACGGCCAGCTACGACATTGGCACTGGGGTGACATCTTCCTTCTACATGAACTATACTAGCGCGGCAGGCCGCACGATGGCTCAAGTGGGCGACTCAGGCGGTGCGGCGTTCTATTTTAATTCCGGCAACAGCACGTGGTATTTGGCCGGTGTGCTCGGTGCAATCGGCACGTTCGGTTCCGGTCAATCACCCGACAACCAACCGGCCAATACCGCAGTGTTTGGCAATGTGACTTTGGCCGCGAGCATTCCGAGTTACCACTCTTTCATCACGACCGCGATTCCGGAGCCATCAACTTACGCCGCGCTGGCGGGTGCGCTGGCGTTGCTCGGCACCGCGTGGTTCCGTCGCCGCCGAACAGTGGCGCGCTGAAATCGGTTCAACGCACGGGAGTGCGGTTTACCAGTTGAAGCTCTCGCCCGCTTCGATCGATTTGGCGAAGGCGACGAAGAGCTTCACGCAATTTTCCACGTCCTCGAGATCGACGACTTCGCTGGGCGTGTGCATGTAGCGGAGCGGAATGGAAACCAAACCGCAGGCGACACCGCCGCGCGCCATTTGGATTGCGCGAGCATCCGTGCCCGTCGGCCGTGGATCGGCTTCCAATTGAAAGGGAATCTTCGCGGCGCGGGCGCACTCAACTAATCGTGTGTAGACTTTGGGGTTGATGTTCGGACCGCGGCAAATGATTGGACCGTCACCCAGCTTGGTTTCGCCGTATTTGCGGTTGTCGCAATCAGGGTGGTCAGTGGCGTGGCCGACATCGACCGCGAGTGCGACATGCGGATCGACGGCGAAAGCCGACGTTGTGGCACCACGCACGCCAATTTCTTCCTGCGTGGTGGCGACAGAAACAAGCTTGGCGGCAAGCTGGTGCTTTTCCTGATGCAAGCGGATGAGTGCTTCACCGACAACGTAGGCGCCCACTTTGTTGTCAAAGGCGCGGGCTGTGCCGACGGAACCGTGGATCAATTCAAATTCGTGATCGTAAGTCGCGACATCCCCGATCGCGACGCGCTTGAGGGCGTCGGCTTTTGTGCGGGCACCGATATCGATCCAGATTTCGTGAATCTCAGGCACCTTCTTGCGATCGGCTTCCTCCATCAGATGAATCGCGCGTTTGCCCGTCACTCCCTTAACGGGTCCAGTGGCAGTTTGGATGATGACGCGGCGACCGGAGATGATGGTGCGGTCGTGTCCGCCAATCGTGGCGAAGTAGATGAAGCCGTCTTTGTTGACGTAAGTGATAATCAGGCCGAGTTCGTCGATATGACCGGAGAACATTAACGTTGGCGCACCTTGGGCATTAAGCGTGGCGAGGCGGTTCCCCATCGCGTCGTTCGCGAATGTTTCCGCATGTGGCTTAACAAATTGGTCGAAGACTGCTTGGGCCTGCGCCTCGGCTCCCGAGGGTGATTTTGCTCGCAGGAGTTCGGTGAGAAAAAGAGGAGTCTGGTAATTTTGCATGGCAACACCGTGCGCCGCGCTTTTGCACGGGCAAATTCAAAACCGCACTTGAGACACAGAAACCGGCCACACCTACGGCCCGTCAGCGCAGCCGGTCAGGGTCGGATTAGTTTCGCTTCGCTACCTGCTCGACCAAATTTTCGAGCGGGTAGGAGATGATTTCCGCCAGCGTTGGGTGATACCACGGTGCCGCCAGCATTTGGGCCGCCGTTGCCCGCAATGCCATCGCCACAGAAAAACAATGAATGAGTTCGCCGGCGTCCTTGCCGACTATTTCGGCGCCGAGAATTCGTCCGCGCTGCGGCTCGGCCAGCACTTTGACGTGGCCGTATTTGGCCTCCATCAAGATCGACTTGCCGTGATCATCGAACGGGTAACTTGCCGCGAGATACGGCACGCCCTTTGTTTGCAATGCACTTTCCGCGACGCCGATCGTCGCCAACTGCGGATCAGTGAACACCACCGAGAGCAACATCCCGTAATCGACGGGCTTGAGCTGCTTGATGCCCGCGCCGTGCCGCGCGGCCAATTCGGCTTGTTGGATTGCCACATGCACAATCTCCGCCGGCCCGGAACAATCACCCGCCGCGTAAATGTGCGCCGCGCTAGTTTGCTGCCAGCGATTGGTGATGATCTGACCGTTGGGGCGGGTTCGCACTCCGGCTGAGTCGAGGCCGAGTGCCCTAGTATTCGGTTCGCGACCCAAGGCATTAAAAAGGTGGGCGGCGCGGCGCGATATTAGTTTACCCGTTTGGGAGAAACGCACGGTCGTGCCGCGCCGGTCTTGTCGGATGTCTTGAATTGCGGTGCCGGTGAAAACCTCGATGCCTTCGTCGCGAAAAGCCCGTTCGACAACGCGCGCGGCTTCGGGGGAGTGACCACGCAGGATTTGCGCGCTACGCTGGATGAGGGTGACCTTGCTGCCCATGCGGGCGAGAAATTGCGCTAGTTCACACGCCACGATCCCACCGCCGAGCACGAGCACGCTGCGTGGCAGAAAATCAAGGTCGAGCACGTCGTCACTCGTCCAGAATTTCGCTGCCGCCAATCCGGGCACGGGAGGCACACTGACGCGTGAACCAGTGCCAATGAGGAAGCGATCAGCACGCAGACGCTGTCCATCGCTGAGTGCCAGCGTGTGCGCATCGAGGAAGCGCGCGTGAGCGCGGAAAAGGTCGAATTTACCCTTGGTGAGTGCGGTGAGACGGTAATCGGCAAACTCACCGATGATCAGCTTCTTCCGGGTGTGCACGGCGGCCATGTCGGCTTTGGCGGACGGCACACGAAGACCGAAGCGTGCGGCATGACGCGCGTGATGTAAGACCTCCGCACTGTAGAGCAAGGTCTTCGATGGCATGCAGCCGCGCAAGATGCAGAGTCCGCCGAGTTCCTTCGCGCCATCGACGATGGCGGTTTTTAAACCTTGGTCGGTCGCAATGCGTGCGGCGTTGAATCCGGCACTACCGCCACCGATGCAGATGAAGTCGTAATTTTTCAAAAGGGGAAATTAATCGGATTTTCCCGGAGTGATCCGCTGCGTTTGCGCATCGCGTAAGCTTATTGCCGAAAAAAAACGGCGGTGGAGGTGACACCGTAACGGCACGGGCCGGGGCCGACAAAGTTTCTGATTTTCCAGCCGAGTTGCGGAATGAGCAACTCGGGATACAGCCATGAATCATCGAGGATAATGATGCCACCGGGTGCGACTTGACCAAGAGAGAGCTGGAACGCGTGTCGCCGCAATTCGCCGTAGGTGCCGTCAGAAAAGCCACAAAAACAATCAATGACGATTATGTCCCACAACTCCGTCGTGACCTGATGAAAAAAGGGGCTCTCGCGATATCCCTCCAGTTCCCCATCGCGCAGCGAGTGAAGCTCGCAGGTGAGATTGGTAATGCCACGCAGCTGGCGCACCGTCTGCACTTGTTGGTGCCACTCGGAGTGGCTTTCCATTGACTTGATCTGCGCGGCACGGCGGGCGAAGAAAAAAGAGGAGCCACCGCTGCCAAATTCGAAAATGCGATGCTGCGGCTGGACGTAAGTTTCGAGAAAGCGGATGGCTTGATAGGAAAACCACGGCAACTCGAGATCCAGCGGTTGCCTGCCCCACAGGGGCAGGTGACAGAAGTAGGGCAGCACGTCGCGAGGGGAGCGCGCAAGTGCAGTGAGGAGGTCGGTGGCTTTGCGGTGGTAACTGGTATTCATCACCGTCCTTTGCCAAACAGCATCACCTGAATCGTTTTCAGCACGATTGAAGCATCGAGGACAAAGGAAAAAAAGCGGATGTAGTAGAGGTCATACTCCAGCTTGCGCATCGTGTCTTCGAGATTGGCTCCGTAGGGGTAGTTGATTTGGGCCCAACCGGTGATGCCGGGTTTGACCAAGTGGCGGAAATGATAGCAGGGGATCTGCCGCTCATACTCTTGGACCAATTTGACCCACTCAGCGCGAGGCCCAATCAGACTCATATCGCCGCGCAGCACGTTCCATAATTGGGGCACTTCATCCAGTCGGGTGTTGCGCAGAAATTTTCCAATCCAGGTTATGCGTTCATCTCCTTCGCGCGTGTAGTCGTCGCCTTCGTGGTGCACGCGCATGGAGCGCAATTTGTAGGCTTCAAACAAAACCCGATTCCGGCCAACACGGGTTTGGTGAAAGAAGACCGGACCGCGATCCGCTACCCAAATGAGGAACGCCAGGATGGGGAAAATCGGCAAGAAGAGGAGCAGGCCGATTATGGCAAAAAAAATGTCGCTCAATCGTTTCAGTCGCTCGAACACGGGTTCGCGGGCGATCTGAAAACCTTCTTGAAACAACCATGTCTGATTCAGTCGATAGAGTGGGATTTTGCGCCAATAAACCTGATGGAAGAGTTCCAAGGTGTAAGTTGGAACGCCGGAAAAATTCAATTCGATCAGTCGTTGGGCAAGTGGCGCAGGGAGCTCGCTGCTCGATTCGCGCAGGACGATCGCGTCAATGCGGCCATGGTATTGTTCAAGATACCCTTCCACTTCCGTGAAATTGGGCAAATGGGAGGTGGTGGCTGGAACGGTCCCGTTTTCGGTGGTGTCATGGCTGGCCGCGAGGACGATTTGCTTCATGTTGCAGTTTTGACACTCCGTTTTGAAAGCGAAACTGCTGGCGGCATTGCCAAGAAACAGAAAGTAGCGTTGCTGGTCTTTGGCGTGGATGCGCAGGTAAAGCAACCGGCGGTAGCCGATTGAAGCCGGGATGATCGCCAGGTAGGAAACCGCGGTCACGAAACGACTGGATTGCAGTTGAAACCCTGTCGGAATAAACACGTAAGTCAGCAGCAGCGTTAGCAAGAGCACGCCCGATTGCGCAATCACATGCAAACTCGCGTAGGTAACCGAAAGCATGTCGGTGCGGTGACTGTAGCCATCGATCAAATAAACGCCCAGAAAGTGAATGATGACCGGCAACTGCAGGGCGGCGATAATCGGCTGGTTGATCTCGATCAGCCCACGGCCCCACGCGACGAGGTTAAAAGAAACGACGACCGCCAAGGCGTCGAAGGCAATGAGCGCTAAAGTGACCTTGCGTGCGGGAGTCATGAGGAGGGCGGCACTGAATGAAGTCGCCGGGAAAGTGTCATGGCAACGTTGATTCCGATTTCGTGAGTCGCTGCAGCATCGTGTCCCACGCATTGACGTTCACTTCGAGAGTCAGTGCTTCGTCGTAGACGGCACGCGCAGCTTTACCAAGGTCGCGCACGCGCGCGGTGTCAGCCTGCAGTGCGCGAATCGCCCGTGCCAAGCCGTCGCTGTCGCCGTTGGAAAAGCTCAAGCCGCACGCCCGGGTGCGTAACAAAGTCGCCATCGCGCTCTCTGGCGGACCGACAAACAAGGCTGGGCGCCCGGCGGCCAAGATACCGGAAAGTTTGCTCGGATTTACCAACGAGTCGAAACCGGGTCGTAACGAGACGAGATGAACATCGGCGGCGGCGAGCGATGCCCCCAATTTTTCCCGCGGCTGGAACGAGTAGAACTGGACGTTGGTTAAACGCGCTTTCGCGACGGCGAGACTTACCTCGGCCAAACGGGGACCATGGCCCACGAATGCAAACTGAATCACGGATTCGCCGCGCAACTGAGCCGCGGCACCCAGAATGGTGTCGAATTCGTGCACCCGGCCGAGGTTGCCGGAGTAGGCGACAACGAACTTGCCTGACGCATTCCACGCGGCGCGAACAGCGGCGACCTCCTCCGCAGTTGCGGGCTCCTGCAACTCCCGCGGCGCCCAATTCGGGAATACGTTCAGTCGGGTTGGAGGCAGCCCGGCGCGCAACAACGGTTCACGCATATCCGCGCTTGGCACCACGCAATACCGCGCACGCCGCCAGGCACGATTGCGCAACCATTGCAGCGGCTGCAATAACGGGGCAAACCACTCGCCCGCATGGCGAACCACAATCTCGGGATAAATATCCTGAATCCAATGCACCACGTGGGCACCGTGCCGACTCGCCACACCGGTTGCCACAGCCGCCAAAAGCGGCGGATCGGTTTTGAGCACGACAATTTCCCCACCGTGTAATTGCTGCGTGAGGATGCGGCGGGCGGCTCGCAAAAAGCGCAGGTAATTGAGCGCCCGTGACCAAAGCCCACGATGTTCGGCGGAACCGCCGGTGCGGTGGATAGTGACTCTACGATGGAGGGTCACGCCGTGGTCACCGGAAGCAATGACGTGAACTTCCCAACCGCGGGCGCCCAACGCTTCCGCGAGGTCAGTGAGTAATTGCGCGGTGGCGGCCTCGTTGGGCCAATAAACGCGGTTAACGAAAAATATGCGACGAACGGACAATGCTAGGGGCGCTGGCGTCTCAGCTCGGCGGCCTTGGTGGAGTTGAGAAACTCATACCAGCCCATCAGACGGCAGAAAACGAAGCCGCGGTAACCGTCAAGGAAACCGGCACGCCAGATGTAATGGTAAAAAAAACGGAGCGTGGGGCGGAAGGGTAATTTCCAAGCCAGACGTCGCAACCAGCGTTTGCGCGCCAGACCGGCATCCAGGGAAGTGTGGCTGGCTTCCTCGGCGGCGCCGGCGAGTTGCAGGCGCGCTTCCCAGTTGCTGTAGCGATTATGTTTCTCGACCCATGTGGCGATGTTGGGGAAAGCGTAGTGCTCCATTTCACCGGGCAAGTAACCGCTGGTGCCCTGGAGCACGACGTGTTCATGGACTTCGTTGTCCCCGCTGCCGGTATCGCCGTTGGCGGCGAATTTTTCATAGCGGCCAAGGCGGTGCTGGAAAAAGCGCACATTCCAACTGGGGAAATAACCGCAATGATTGAGCCAGCCGTCGAGAAACCAAAAGCGCCGATTCACGTAATAGCCGGCGTGGGTCTGCACGGGTTGAGCAAGGACGGCGCGCATTGCCGCTTCGAGTTGAGGCGTGGCGCGTTCATCGGCATCGATAATGAAAACCCAGGCGTTGCGCCACGGCACTGTGGCC
>JAUXXD010000120.1 GCA_030681265.1 Candidatus Didemnitutus sp.
GACGAATCTTGTCGTTGAGATCGCCGGAAAGCGTTTCGAGGCCTTTGCCCTTGAGATCCTTCGTGGCGGCGGCGGCGGCGGCGAGTGTTGGCGTCGCCTTGGCAGCGAGCGAAGGTGTCGTTTTGGCGGCCACAGGAGCTGCGGGCTTGGGCGCGACGACGACCGCGGGTTTGGCGACGGCGGCGGTGGGTTTGTTTGCAGTGGCAACGGGCTTGGCTGCAACGGCGGGCTTGGCGGCGGCGGCCGGTTTCGCTTTGGCCGCAGCAGGCGCGGCCTTCGGTGTTACCGCTTTGGCTTTGGGCGCGACTTTAGCCGCTTTAGGCGCAGGGCTGCTTTTGGCAGGCGAGGGCTTTTTCGTTTTACTGGATTTGGCGGCAGGCTTGGATTTACGCGGCATGGCAGGATAAAGTCGGGCTCGGAACGAGTTACGGCAGGAAGCAAAAGAGGCGGACGGCGCTCAGGAAGCAAGGACCAGCTTGGGCGGATTTTGGAGCTGTCGGAGAATATCAGCGCGTTGCTTCAAGAGTGAAAATAGGTGAACGTCACCATTTGTCTGCTCATTGGCTATTTCAAGTTCTATTTGCCGTAGTTGCGGTTCCAAATGAAGACGTTGCAAGGCGCGGAGGCCGTCGCTGGCGAATTTGCCGATGTCTTCGTCGCCGGGATTTTCGAAAAGCAAGTTGGCGACAAGCGTCTTTTCTTCCTCTGTCTCAAGGAGTTCGTCCATGCGGTCGCGGCCCGGCCAACCGTTGTGATGGGCTTCGGCGAGGAAGCGGTCGAGCAGGCGACCGGCGAGGGTGGAGGCGTTGATCCACTCGTGCGGAAGCTGCGTCGAAAGGGCGACGAGGATGCGCTCGTCGTGCAAACACAGGTAAAGCAGGTGCGACTCGGCGCCCTTGGTGTGCGCGTTGGCGGAGTGAGTCGGAGTGGCGGCAGTGGCGGTTTCGGCGGCGGGTGGCGCGAAGCGCGCCTGACCGGCCTGGCGCGCGAGCACGGCGCGAAAATCGTGTTCGAGCGCGCTGACGGGGAGACGCAAGAGTTGTGCGACTTCGTTGATAAAACTTGCGCGGGCCACGTCGCTCTCGGCGTGCGCGATGATTTCGAACAGCGCTTGTGCGGCGCGGGTTTTTTGTTCGGCACCGGCGCTGAGGCGATTGGGCAACAAGGATTGCACGGCGAACTCCATCGCCCCGAGCGCAGCTGCGCGCATCTCCTGATAGGCGGCGAGTCCGCGTTCGAGAAAGAGCAGATCGGGATCGAGTTTCTCCGCGCCCGCGAGCACGAGAAAACGCACTTCGAGGCCCGCCTGCAAGGCGAGTGGCAAAAAGCGCAGCGCGGCCTTTTGCCCGGCGGCATCGCTGTCGAAAAAACATTCCACCTGCGGATGGTAACGGCGCAGCAGCAACAGTTGTCCGTCGGTGATCGACGTGCCTTGGGGCGCGACGGCGGTGTGGAGGCCGACGCTCCAGCAACGCAACGCGTCGAGCTGGCCTTCGACAAGGACGAAGGGGTGGCCGTCCTTCGCCTGCGTGCGGGCGCGGTCGAGGTTGAAGAGCAAATTGCTCTTCGTGAAAATCGGCGTCTCCGGCGAGTTGACGTATTTGGCTTCGCGCGCCGGATCGTCGGCGGGGGTGAGGTCGAGTTGACGCGCGGTGAAGGCGACGACGCGGCCTTGGTGGTCGCGAATCGGAATCATCAACCGCCCGCGAAAACGCGGCCGCATCGTCTGGCTCGTGAGCGGCGCGCCATCGCGCACGAAAAACAGTCCGCATTGGCGCAACGCCCCGTCGGAAAAACCGCGTTTGAGCAACGAGGCGGCGAGCGCCTGATCTTCGACTGGCGCGAAGCCGATGCGAAATTCGTCCGCCAAATCGAGTGTGAAGCGCCGGTTCTTGATCCAGTAGTCGCGGATGTAAATGCCGTGGGGCGTCTCGGCGCGAAAGGCCTGACGGTAGTAATCGGCGGCGAGGTCGTGGAGATCAAAAATCTCCTGGCGCAACGAGCGCTCTTCGCGCGTCGGACCGCCGGAGCCAGATTCGTATTCGAGTTCGAAGCCGCCGCGTTTAGCGAGCGTCTCGGCCGCTTCGGTGAAGAGCAGGCCTTCCGTCTCCATCACGAACGAGAGGATGTCGCCCGCTTTGCCGCAGCCGAAACATTTGTAGAAACCCTTGTCGCTCGAAACATGAAACGACGGCGTCTTTTCGCTGTGAAACGGGCAGAGCCCCTTGAAGCGGTTGCCGCCCGCTTTTTTCAACGCAACCGTGCGCGCGACCACGTCGTGAATATTCACGCGCAGTTTCAGGTCGCGGAGGCTACTGGCTTTGATGACGGGCAAGGGCGGAAGAGCGAGAGGGGGTTGGCGACGCGGCACGAGCGAAAAAGCATCGATTCCGCCACCGCGACCAAGGCAAGCCGCGTGCCGGGCATCCGGCAAGGACGGAGGCGCGGGCACTGTGGCAAAAATTCAGATTAAACTTTTCCGCGCCGGTGCGGTCTGTCAACGTGCGCCGCTGCTGCAACGAGCAGGCGCTCACGCACGTCTTTCCTCCCCCATGTTATCCAATTTCCCTCTCATTGTTCGCTCCAGCGGGCTGCTCCTCGCCGCTCTGCTGACGCTGCCCGTGGTGTTGGCCCAGACCGAGGCCGCGCCCGCCACGGCCAAACCCGCGCCCTTGCCCAATTTGCCGGTGTGGGAAGCGAACTTGAGCGATTTTAGCGAGGGCAGCTATCGCTACGCGGTGGAGCAGATGTTGCAGGAATTTGAACGCAGCACCGGTCGTGCGCTAAATCCCAGCACGAAGAAAAAAGTCGGGCTGAAAATTTACACCGACTCCGGTCCGGGACTCGCCACGCCGTTCGGTTTGGTGCGCGCGGTGATCGCGTCGTTGAATAAACGCGGCTATCGCAACGAAGATATTTTCCTCGTGGGCCTGAATCCGTTACGCCTGCGCTTGACGGGGTTTTTGCCGTCGTTTTCCACCGGCATTGCGCCCTTTCCGGACCATCCGGTTTACGTGCTCGAGTCAGGTAAGTTCTACGATCCGGCGTGGTTCTACGACAGCCCGTTGCCCGCGCGGTTTGATCCGGTGACGAATGACCGCGCCGTCGAAGTCGCGGCGGGAGGCAAGGGCACCACGACGCTCGAAGAAGATCGCAAGAGCTTCCTCGCGACGCCGCTCTTTGTGGATGCAGATTTTTGGATCAATCTGCCGGTTTATTCCGATCATCCCGTGCTCGGCATCAACGGCGCGCTGGTCAACGCGACGTTGTGGAACGCGAGTAACACGTTTCGCTTTTTCAAGAGTCCTGCGACAGCCCCGGCGGCCGTGGCAGAGATGGCCGCGATTCCGGAATTGCGCGAAGGCTGGGTGCTCACACTCGTCAGCTTGCAACTCTATCAATTCATCGGCGGACCGTATTTCAATTCCCTCTACACCGTCTCGGAGCCGAAACTTTGGGGCAGCGCCGATCCGGTGTTGCTCGATGCGTTGATGCTCGCGCGGATGAATGCTGCGCGCAAACGCACTGGTTTTGCCGCGATCGGCGAAGACGAGTCGCGCATGCTCGATTTTGCGCAGCAACTCGGCGTCGGCAGCCGCAAGACGGAGAACGCGCGGATCTTGCCCCTCGGGCGTCCCTGAGCAGCGCGCATGAAATTCGCCAAAAGTGACCGCACTTTCACCTTGAACCGTCCCCGCGCACCGCAACGCTAACGCCTGATGCCCTCCGCTGACTATCTGCCGCTTCTTGTCCAAGTGACGCTCGCCGTGGTCATTACCGGCACCGTGATCGGTGCCAGTCATCTATTTGGTCAGCGCTTTAAGCGCAACCGCATCAAGGACACCGCCTACGAATGCGGCGTGCCCGCTGTGGGCTCCACCCACACACGGTTTTCGGTCAAGTTCTACGTCACCGCGATGCTCTTCATCATCTTCGATATCGAAGTCGTGTTTCTCATTCCGTGGACGTTTGTTTACCGTGATTTTCTCGCGAACAATATTTCCATTCTTGCTCCCATGATGTTCTTCCTCGGCGTGCTGGTGCTCGGTCTTTTCTACGAAGTGAAGAAGGGCGCGCTCGAGTGGGAAAAGTAATTTCGCGCCCCGCGCCGCGCCGTCACGCAACCAATTAACCGCCGCGCGCGCTCCGTCTTTTTCGTTTTGCTTTAATGCCGCTTCACGCGGCCCTCCCCCATGCGACTCGACAAATACCTCATACGCGGACGCGTTGCCGACCTCACCCACACCGACATGGAAGGGGCGCTGGAGGAATTGTTGGAACTCACCCTCGAGCGGTTGCCGAGGCTCGACAAATCCGCGTTGCTGAAAGGTCTGCTGCGGCGCGAAAACACGATAACGACCTACCTCGGGCTCGGCGTGGCGTTGCCGCATGTGCGCACCAAGATGTCGAAGCGCTACGTGCTCTCGGTCGGTCGAAGTGTGTCCGGCATTCGCTACGAGGGCGAAATGGAAAACGAGCCGGTGCAACTCGTCATCATGCTCATCGCGAGTGAGCGCACGCGCGATTATCTCAAGGTGCTCGCGTCGCTGGCTCGGTTGCTCAAGGAACCGGATTTCGTCGCGAGTTTGGTGCACGCGCCGGATGTCGATACGCTTTACCAACGCATCCACTCGGGCCTCGGTGGCATCACGGCGAAGCCCGTGCCGACCACCGCCAATCGCATCAACCGCATCGTGCTCCGCGAAGCGGGCAAAATCGCGCGCGGCACCGGTTGCAAAGCCATCATGATTTTCGGCGACACGTTCGTCGGCAGCTTCGAACCACCCAAGTGGGGCAGTGGACTGAAAACGTTGCTCGTCACGCGCAACTTGTCCGACGATGAGGATCAGCCCGGTGGCTATTCCGATACCATTCAAGTGCGCTCATTTTCCAACCAGCGCCTCGCGCAATTGCGTAGTGCGGTGCTCGTCGGCCTGACGCGCGGCACGATCGAGTTTGCCGATCGCGTTTGCTGCGTCGGCGGCATCGCGGGCAGCAACCAATTCGACACCGTCGTCGTCGTGGATGTGGATAAGGAATTTCAGACCTTGCTGTCGGGGCGCACCGACCTGTTGCCCAAAGACGTGAAACCCGAGGTGCTGGAACGCATCATCGGTGTCGCCACGGAACTCGCGGTCGAAGGCCGCGAAGGTCGCCCGGTGGGTTGCTTGTTCGTCGTTGGCGACAGCGAGACGGTCGAGCGCCTCTCCAAGCCGCTCGTGATGAATCCGTTTTACGGCTACCGCGACGAGGATCGCAATATTCTCAATCCGTTCATGGATGAAACGATCAAGGAATTTTCGTCGGTCGACGGGGCTTTCATTATCCGCGGCAACGGCGTGGTCGAAACCGCTGGATCACTCCTGCAAGCACCGGATCACGCGCATTCTTTACCGGGTGGGTTGGGTTCGCGTCATGCGGCGGCGTTGGCCATCTCGGTGGCAGCGGATTGCATCGCCATGGTGGTGTCGTCGAGCACAGGACAAGTGACCTTATTCCGCCAAGGCGTGATGATTCCGTTGACCGAGAAAAAGGTAACGGTCTGAACTGGGGCGAGTTAACGCGAGCTGCACGGCGCGGCTGCCCGCCAAAAAACTTTAGGGTTGCACGGGGCAACGCGTGGGCTTTGCTGACCCTTTCACCTATTTAAGCCATGCAAGAAACCGTCACCCTGGAATGCACCGAAGCCCGCAAAGAGGGCAAACCCGTCTCGCGCTACCTCACCAAGCGCAATAAAAAGACGGTCACTGAGCGCATAGAGAAGAAGAAGTATAATCCGCACCTCAAGCGCCACACGCTCCATAAGGAGATTAAGTAACTAGCACGGCCGGCCTTGCGCCGCTCCTGTTCTTCGAGCCGGTCATGGACCGGCTTTTTTCGTGCCCGCCGCCGTCGCGTCAGTGCACCGCAGTAAAGGGCGTGATGGTTTCACGCTTGGCTGCGGTCTGGGCACGACGATTCGAACGCCACGCATCGCGGTGTTTGCGAATCCAATCCAAGAGCGCGCGTTCGAAACCGATATCGTAGCCGAGTCGTTCCGACTCGATCCACTTGTGCTTCAGAATCTCTTCCCGCTCAGCCAAAAATTCCTGATAGAGGTTCGACTGTTTGACGAACTCTTTGCTGCCTTTGCTTTGCATGCTGCCGGATTTCGTCATGGTGCGCCTCTCAACGACAGGAATCGGCACGCCAATCACGCTGCGTAGGATTTCCGGCGGAAAACTTCATGGCGTTAATAAGTATTTCGTCCTGCTCTCTGTCAACTGACTAGACCTTTAGTTTTGTCAGCAAGGTCTCGGCGATAGTGTGGAACACACTCGCGGGCTTACCCTTCGGTTGATTGACGACCACCGGCATCCCGCAATCGCCACCGGCGCGAATATCCGTGTAAAGCGGCACTTGGCCGAGGAGGACGGTTCCGAGTGATTCCGCTGTGGCCGCACCACCGCCTTCACCGAACAAAGTTTGCTTGTTGCCCGCAGCATCTTCGAACCAGCTCATGTTCTCCGCCACGCCGAGCAGCGGCACATTGACTTTTTGGAACATGATGCCGCCTTTGCGCGCGACGTTGGTCGCAGCCAATTGCGGCGTCGTGACGAGCACCGCGCCGTCGAGTGGCAGCGTTTGCACGAGCGAAAGCTGCGCATCCCCCGTGCCCGGTGGCATATCAACGAGCAACACGTCGATTTCGCCCCATTTCACGTTTTGCACGAATTGTTGGATGGTTTTCATCACCATCGGTCCGCGCCAGACCAGCGGTGTGTTCTCGTCCACCAGGAAGCCCATCGACATCACTTTCACGCCGTGGCGTTCCAGCGGCACGAGCGCTTCACCGTCGATTTCCGGGCGTCCTTCAATGCCCATCATCAGTGGCACCGACGGACCGTAAATATCGCAATCCATCAGCCCCACGCGGCCGGGGCGACCGCGCGCCGTGAGCACTTGGGCGAGCGCACACGCGAGATTGACCGCGAACGTCGATTTGCCGACGCCGCCCTTGCCCGACGCGATCGCGACCGAGTGCTTGATGCCCACCGGCGCGGCGCCGCCCGCTTGGTTGCCTTGACCGGCAGTGGCCGGAGGTTTGGCGGCGGAAACGGCGAGCTCGATAATCACGTCCGTCACGCCCGGTAGAGCGCGCAGACATTTTTCGATCTCCGCTTTCAACAGCGTCGGCACCTTCGGGTCCGACGTCGTGATCGCAAGGGAGACTTTCGCCGTGCCGGCATCGAAGGCCGCCGTGCGCACCAAGCCGAACGACACAATGTCGCGGCTAAAGCCGGGATACTTTACTTGTTTGAGAGCGTCTTTGATGGAGTCGGAAGTCACAGGGAAAATGAAAATGGCTTGGAAAAGAGAAGGCTTTGACCTTGCTCGTAGTGTGTTGGGAGTAAAACAAATTCCCGGTCGTCCTCCTCATCAGTAATTTCCAGCTTCCCGCCATGCAGAAAACTTTCGCCCTCCTTTTTCTTTTCGTCGCTCTCGTTGCTCCCGCCGTCGCGCAACGCGACATCGGTGTCGTCGATGTTGACGCGGGCATCAACGCGCTCGCCGTCTCGGTGACGTCGTCGAACACCGAATTGCAAAACCTCGCGCGCGTCGCCTTCAACGCGCACGGCCGCTACCGCCTTGTCGCGACCGGCGGCGCATTCGTGCTCGATTTCGCGCCCGTCAGCGCGACCCAAGTGCGCGTCACCGTCACGCGTGGTGGCGCGACCGTGCACAGCGAAACTGTCGCCGGCACCAGCGCGCGCAACGCACTGCTCCGTGCGGCCGATGTGGCCGTGACAAAGACGAGTGGCCTCCCGGGATTTTTTGCGGGCAAGCTTGCGTTCGTCTCCGAACGTGGCGGACAAAAAACGATTATGACGGGCGATCTCTTTTTCGGCGAAGTGCAAAGCTATCCCGTGCAAGGCAAACAAATCGTCGGTGCACGTTGGGCACCGGCCGGTGACAAAATTATTTTCACGAGTTTCCGCACGGGTTTTCCCGACATCTACACGCTCGATCTGCGCACGCAGCAATTGGCGACGCTGGTGAGCTTCAAAGGCACCAACAGCGGTGGCCGCTTCAGTCCTGATGGTTCGCGCGTCGCGATGGTGCTTTCGGGCGAGGGCAA
>JAUXXD010000121.1 GCA_030681265.1 Candidatus Didemnitutus sp.
GGCGATGTTGTTGGTCGCGTTAATGATCGTTATGCTCGGTGTGCCGAAAGTGATAGTGCGGTTCAGGGCAACATTGGCGTTGCTGGCAGAAGCGATGCGCAGTCCGGTGGTGTTACCGATATTCCCAAGAAAGCCGGTGGAGTTGTTCACCGTCAGCGAGCGGATGGTGTAATTGCCGCCGGCCAGAATCGTGGCCACGAGATTGCCATTGGGCGCGGGGGCCGTCGGCGCGATAATGATGTTGTAGGGCGCGTCGGGGCCGCCAGGGGTTTGGTTTTCCGCAAAATTCGTTCCTGTTGCCCACGAGCCGGTGGAGTTGCCTTGCCACGTGAGGGATTGAGCGAAACCGAGGAGCGGCAAAGTGAACAACAAAGCGCCAACCATCAGCCGGCGGGAGACAGGACTGAGCTGGTGAGAACGAAAGGTGATCATGGATTCAGCAACTGGAGGGAAATCGGACAGGAAGCCTCAGGCAATTGAGGGGTTAGAAGGCCACTTTGACTGACGGGAGGTAGTATACGGAGAATTCTGGGATACAGCTATGGGTAGAACTACGCTACGTGCGGCAGGTTGGTAATGGAAAAGCCGGAACCACTAGGCGGCTCCGACTTCAATTTGCGTGCGGTGGCGAACTACTTCACCAAAGCGGCTTGGCGACGCCGCCAGACGACGAAGCCGAGCGTGATCAGACCGAACAAGGCTGCATAGGTCGAGGGCTCCGGAATCGAATAGTTGAGGTAAACATCGCCACTCACTTCAGACAGACCGAAGGAGGCGGCCGGCCGGGCGGTGTTAAGTAACACGCCCAACGAATCAGCATAGTTGGAGCCCGCGAGCGTGAGGTTGCCGAAGTTGAGCACGGAGACGGCGTCGTAGATTTTCCAAGTCTGATTGGTGCTCCAAAACGCGGCATTCCAATCCGTGGCAGAGCCGGCGGCATTGAAAATCGGGGTGAGCGACGTGGCGCCTGCGAAGTTGAGCGTGCTGCCGACGAAGATTTGGTCGTAAACTGGGGTCGGGTCACCTTGGGTGGAGGTGTTGTCGGTGAGTTCCCAGTTGATGGTTGCGCCGTTATTGTAGGT
Source organism: Candidatus Didemnitutus sp. (assembly GCA_030681265.1). Taxonomy (GTDB): domain Bacteria; phylum Verrucomicrobiota; class Verrucomicrobiia; order Opitutales; family Opitutaceae; genus Didemnitutus. The sequence goes on from JAUXXD010000121.1 coordinate 1,083, forward strand.
CAGGTCGCCACTGAAGGTCTGGATGCCGGGGGAGAAGCCGGGGCTGTGGATGCCAGAAATCGTGGCTGCGCCGCCGATGGTGCCGGTGCCGCTGAGGGTGGCGCCGCTGGCGACGGTAAGCGAGCCGGCCAGCGAGCCAGTTGGGCCCAATTCAAGGGTGCCGGCTGAAACCGTGGTCGAACCACTATAGGTGTTGGCGGCATTCAGGAGCAGTTTGCCCGCGCCAGTTTTGGTGAGACCGAAGCCGCCGGAAATCGCTTGGTTCCAATTGGCAGTCGTCGCGATATTCAGCGTGGAATTGGTCAGTAACGTAGTCGCGGCTCCAGTCGCAGTGTTTGAAATCGTGAAAGGGCCATCCTGCCCGGTCGTATTCGAGGTTATCGCGACAGTGCCGTTAAGCTGAACGGAACCATAGATTGTGCGGCCGGTATCACTCGAGCTAACCATCGAGCCGCCGCTGAGTTTGACGGAACCGGTGCCGAAAGGCGAGCTGACGATCGTGCCGCTGCTGGTTGAGCCGGAGGATTGCACCACTGTGATGCCCTCAACCAACTCAGCGCCGCCGGCATAAGTGTGATTGCCCGAAAGGCGCAGGGTGCCAGCACCAGTTTTAATAATACCACCGGTGCCGACAATTGTGGAGTTTGCCACGTTAACGGTGAAGCTGGAAGTGGCGTCGGTGTGGATGGTCCCGAAGCCGGAATAGCCCAGATTCATCGTGATGGTTGAGTTATTTCCGGAAGACGTCGCGGCATTAAATGAAACCCCAATGTTGTTCGTAACATTGATGATGGTGATGCCGGCGGTGCCGAAAGTCGTCGTGCGATGGATGACGGTGGTGTTGTTGCTGGCGGAGGCGATGCGCAGGCCGGTGCTGTTGCTGACGTTGCCGAGAATGCCGTTGGCGTTGTTCACCGTGAGGGAACGGATGGTGTAGTTTCCGCCGGCCAGAATCGTGGCCACGAGATTGCCGTTCGCGGGAAAACCAGTGGGGGCGATGATGATGTCATAGGGGGCGTTCACTCCAGCGGGCGTGGTGTTTTCCGTCCAATTGCTGGCCGTTTGCCACGAACCGGTGGAGTTACCGATCCAATTTAACGACTGGGCAAATGCCGCGACAGGTAGCGCGAGCAGAGCAGTGCCGAGTAATAGCAACTTGGAAGCACGGCGAGACGTGCCCGATTGAGGGGTGTTCATGGACGGAATGTGGTGGGCGAGAGGAAAACTAACACTTCCGTGCAACATTGTTGGATGTCGCAGGGGTTATGACCGGGGCCAATCTAACAGTTTGGGCCGGCCTCAACAATGGGTAGAGCTACGCCTAGGCGACTCCTGACACGTGCGCACAGCGGTGGGTTTGAACATTTTGCGGTCCCCTTTTCTGCAGGCATGGACGAATTATTTCTCGCGCGGTTTGTTTCCTCCAGTCACCGCCTTCCTTTTTGAATCTGGGCCGCGTTGTTGTGCGGAGAGCCGATCTGTAGTTGTCGCTGCTTGCGGGATGGGGTGTGGAAATATGAGCTGCGGGTGTCGTGCGACAGATTTTGCTCGAAACTCACTGCGGGGCCGGATGGAGGTAGGGCATGTCGAAACGAGACGGTTGGTGGCTGGTGCTGGTGTTGAGCTTCACCTTATTGGTGGCGAGCCTGCACAGCTGGATCGTTGCGAACCATGCCAATTTCGTCTCGCAGGCGAAGCGCGCTAACATCCAAATTTCGCTGCCCTATGAATTGATTCGGCCGGAGTTCACCGTGGATGGCCACATGTGGATTCGCTACGCAGTGCACGCGCAGGGTGCCGATGAATTACGCGTCCGTCGCACCGAGCTGGATAACGCCCCGCAGGGCCGCGAGGTGCACTGGAATACTGGTTTTGTGTGGTGGATCGCGGGCTGGGGACAGGCGTGGCACAAGATTACCGGCGAACCGCTCACCCGCGCCACGGAGCAAGCAGCGATGTGGTCCAACCTCTCGTTGTTGATGCTGTTTGCTGTCGGCATGTCCTGGTGGGCCGTGCGTCGTAGCGGGCTAGTGGCAGGTGCCGTCGTCGCTCTGGCTTTTGTCGGCCATCGCAGTCTTTACGAAGGATTTTGGCCGGGCTACGCGGATCACCACGGACTTACGATCGCCGCGTTGGTGGGCATGGGACTGGGAGCGTATTTTATGCGCGGTGGGTGGATTTTGGCGGGCCCGCGTGACGGCAAACGATTGGCGCGCAGTGCCGCACGCTGGTCGGGTTTTTGGGGAGCGTTTGCCTTGTGGGTCAGTGCAGCCTCCGCGGTGCCGGCGATTGCCGTGGTGGCACTGGCGGCGCTCGTCGCGTCAGTCGTCGGTCGCGCGCAAATGCGCGTAGCCGGAGCGGAATTTGATAAACAGGTCTGGCGCTCGTGGGGACGCACTGGGGCGCTCGTGAGTTTGGGTTTCTATTTGCTGGAATATTTTCCCGGCCACTTGGGGTGGAGATTGGAGGTCAATCATCCACTCTATGCGCTGGCCTGGCTGGCTGGCGGCGAAATCTTGGCGCGCTTAATGCCGGTCTTGTTCGGCCTGAGCCAATATTTGGATAGCGGAAAAAATCGACTCGGACTGACCGTGCTGTGGGCCTTGCCGTTGGCGGCGGCTCCCGCGCTCGCTATCGTCGCCTTTGGGCCGAAAGTTTTTATGCTGCGCGACCCGTTCTTGGTCGGCTTGCACGAGACGATTACCGAGTTTCTCCCGCTGGGGCTGCGCTATACGGCAGAGGGCATTTGGTCGCATTACGACACGTTCATCCTCTGGCCGGCGCTTTATCTCGGTGCCGTGACGGCCATGGTGTTGTTGCCGCGCGCTGATCGTTGGGCGCTGATATTTGCATTGTGCATGGCCATGCCGCTGCACGCGTTGGGTTTTTGGCAATCGCGTTGGGCAATGAACGCCGCGCCCGGCCACACACTGCTGCTGATCGCTGTGCTGACGATGTTGCTCCGCGTGGAGTGGGTGGCGAAATCGCGTGTGCGCGCGCTGGTGACGGCGGTGGTCTTTTTAAGTGCGTTGCTTGGCCCGTCGCTCTACTTGCGGGGCAAGGAGGGTTTGGTCTACGCCCGACAAAAAGGAATTACCGCCGGTGATGCGCGCCAGTTGGTTTATCGCGAAGTTGCACAAACGATCCGCGAGTCGCAGCCGGAAGGCGAAGTCGTGTTGCTCGCCAGCCCGAACACGTCGGTCAACGTAGCGTTCTTCGGTGATTTCAAATCGCTCGGCACGTTGTATTGGGAAAATTTGGCGGGCCTCAAAGCGGCTGCGGCCATCAACGCCGCGCCCACCGACGAAGCCGCCGCGGCGCTGATCCGCAAACACGGCGTCACGCACTTGGCGTTCCTGCGCGATGGCAACTACATCGTGGAATATGCGCGGCTGCTGCATCCAGATTTGCGCGACGACCAGATCACACAGACCTTTGGCTATCGGTTGCTCGCGGGTCGGCAGGTGCCCGTCTGGCTGGAAGCTTTGCCTTACGCCGCGCCGACTGGTTTGCCGGAGGAAGTGGACCGCGAAATGTTGCTGTTCCGCGTCAACTTCGAGCAGAAGCCCACCGCCGCCGCGTATCGTCTGGCGATGTTGCAAATGGCGCGCAACGAAATCCAAGACGCGCTCAATACCTTCGCAATCGCACTGCAGTTTGATCCGCAAAACTATCCGGCGCATCTCCGGCGCGGGGAATTATTTCTCAATCGACAGCAATGGCCCGAGGCCGTGACCGAGTTTGAGCGCGGGGCGCAAGCCGCGCCGGTGACAGAGCGCTACCGGGTGCTGGCGCAAGCGGGCATCGAATTTGAACGGCTCATGCGTCGCGCCGAGGCTGCCGCACTCTACGAACGCGCTTTGCGCGAACAGGTCACCAATGTCATCGCCGGCAATAATCTCGCGTGGATTTTCTCCACGACGCCGGAGGCCGCGTTGCGTAACCCGGCGCGCGCACTCGAACTCGCGCACGAGGCGTCCGAGTTGGAGCCGAAAAACATGGCCGTCTGGGGCACGCTCGCCGCCGCTTATGCCGCGAACGGCGATTTTACGGCGGCTCTCGCTGCCCTGGACCGCGCCGAGCAATTATTGGATCCGCGCATGCCGGCCGAGTTTCGCGAAAAAATCGCGGAGCGCCGCGTGGCTTACACCGCGAAACAACTCTGGTTGCAACCGTAGCGCAGATGATCGCGGGACCCGCAAAAAACGCCGCGCAGCAAAGGCGACGGCGTTGCTGGCGGGCGGCGCGAAGGCGATCAATCCGCGGCCACTTCAGTGAACGCACCGAGCGCCCGGTAGCGTGCGTAGCGATCATCGAGGAGTTGCTCGGTTTTCTTTTCGAGCAACTCGCCAAGGTGGCGCCGGAACGCGTCCTGCAGCGCGGTGGCCGCCATGTCGGTGTCGTTGTGCGCACCCCCGAGCGGTTCCGTGATGACTTCGTCGACCACGCCGAGTTCCTTGAGATTGGCGGCGTTGAGCTTGAGTGCTTCGGCGGCTTTTGCGGCATGCGCGCGGTCTTTCCAGAGAATCGCCGCGCAACCTTCGGGTGAAATCACCGAGTAATACGAATTTTCGAAAATCAACACGCGGTCCGTCACGCCGATGCCGAGCGCGCCGCCGGAGCCGCCTTCGCCGACGATGACGGCGATCGTGGGCACTTTGAGCATCGCCATCTCGCGCAAGTTGACCGCGATCGCTTCGGAAACGTGGCGCGCTTCGGATTCCACGCCTGGGTATGCACCGGGAGTGTCGATAAAGCAAAGCACGGGCAGGCCGAATTTCTCGGCGAGTTTCATCAGGCGCAGCGCCTTGCGGTAACCCTCCGGTTGCGGCATGCCGAAGTTGCGCACGATGTTCTCGCGCGTGTCGCGCCCTTTTTGTTGCGCAATAATCATGACGGCGCGTCCGTCGAAAAAGGCGGTGCCACCGATGAGTGCTTGGTCATCGCGGAATTGGCGATCCCCGTGCAGTTCCTGGAAATCCGTGCAGAGCCGCGCGACGTAATCGAGGGCGTAGGGGCGCTTCGGATGGCGGGCCACCATCACGCGCTGCCACGGGGTCAGATTCTCGTAAATCTCGCGCCGGGTTTGCTCGAGCTTGCCTTCGATCAGTGTGAGTTCGGCGGCCATGTCGATGTTGTTTTCGAGCGATTGCTGGTGCAGCGCATCGAGCTGTTTCTCGAGCTCACGCAGCGGTTTCTCGAATTCGAGCAGGTAGACGGGTCTATCCATAGGAGGGTGAGGGTAGGTGGGGCCGGCGGCGCCTGTCAATCGGCCCCTGTTGGGGTGAAATTAGCGTCAATCGGACGGTGCGTCGCCTTGCAACTGCTCTTTCCAACTCTGGATTTTTGCCTGCGCGCCGTAGTGTTCGGCTTTGGCCTTGTCCCCTTTCTCCATCCACACGCGCGAGAGCGTGGTGTTGATAAAGAGATCGTCGGGACGGAGGCGGTGGGCTTGTTCCGCGGCGGCGAGCGCGTCGTCGAAGCGGCGCAAATTGAAATTGATCTCCGCGAGTGCGTGCCACGCGGCGCATGCGTCGGGTGCCGCAGCCGTGGCCTGCGCGAGTTTGGCCAACGCGGCGTCGTTCTCACCCATGGTGAAGTCAAAGGTCGCGTCGTCGATCAGTTGCTGGAGTTCAGTCTGGGTCACGCGCGCACCCTAGCACGGGAACGCCAAAAAGAAAGGCCGGCCTTGGCGGACCGACCTTGCAAGTGCGGGTAGCGCGACTGCGCGCGTGGGGAATTATTCTTTTTTGACGCCCTGCACGTTGATCGTGAGCGCGACTTCGTCCGCAATCGAAGGGCCGTAAGTGACGCCCCAATCTTTGCGATTGATGCGTGTGGTGGCTTGCCAACCGGAAATGAAGCGACCGCGATTGCCGGGACCCGAACCGAGCAACGCGACGTCGAGTGTGACGGGTTTGGTGACGTCCTTGATCGTGAGCGTGCCGACGACGGTGAAGCGGTTCTCGCCGGCTGCAGTCCAGCTCGTGCTTTGAAACGTCGCCGTGGGAAACTGTTCGGTCAGGAAAAAATCGGCGCGGTTCAGGTGGGCGTCGCGGTCGGCGTCCTGCGTGTTGACGGAGGCAACGGAGACGACGGCGGTAAGCGAACTGGCTGCGACGTTGGCCGGATCAAATTGGATGCTGCCTTCGGCAACCTTGAAGGATCCTTCAACCGGCACGAAGAAATTGCGCACGGAAAAATTTACGGAGGAGTGGCGGGTATCAATCGTCCACGTGTCGGCGACGGCAGTCGCGGCCAGAGCAGAGAAAGCGAATAATGCGAGGAGGCTTTGGGATTTCATAGAATTGAGCACAGACCATTAGTCGGGTTCAGCGATAGCGCAACTGCGCGAATCAAAGGATCAACATCGCGTCGCCATAACTGAAGAACCGATATTCGCGCGCGACCGCCTCGGCGTAGATTTCGCGGAGCCACGCAACGCCGTCGATTGACCCCGGTTGGAGAAACGCCGAGACCAGACAGAGCAGGGTGGAGCGGGGCTGGTGGAAATTGGTGAGAAGCGCGTCGGTCGCGGTGAAGCGGGAAGGGGGATAAACGAAAATGTCCGCCTCCCCGACGTAGTCGTGTTCCAACGGTGCGGCGTGGCGGCGACGGAAATCCTCGATCGAACGCAACGAGGTCGTCCCGACGGCGATCCGGCGTCTCGGTGGGGCGAAAAGCACTCGCTGGGTGGCGCTGGGCAGTTCGTAGATCTCGCGATGGATGACATGATCCTCCACGTCGTCGGTCATGATGGGCCGGAAGGTGCCGAGGCCGACATGCAAGGTGACGTCGGCGCTTGCGATATTTTGCTGGGCAAGTTGGGCGAGTAATTCGGTGGTGAAGTGGAGTCCCGCGGTCGGTGCGGCGGCCGCGACCGCGCGCGCGGGTGCAGCGTAAACCGTTTGGTAGCGTTCGCGATCGAGTTGTTTGAGAGAGTCGTCGGAGCGCGCGGCGATGTAGGGCGGCAAGGGCATTTCGCCGATGCGTTGCGCGACCGCGAGAATCTCGCTGCCGTCGGCGCAATCGAACGCAACACGGAAGGTGCCGTTGTCATTTTTCTCCTGCACGGTGGCGGTGAACAGGCCGTCGCGGCTGAATTTTTCTCCAGGAGGAAGTTTGCGGCCCGGTCGAAGCAGGCACCACCACTCGTGCGTGGCGGCTGCGGGGCGCAAGAGGAGACACTCGACTTGTCCGCCGGTGGGACGGCGCGCGTGGAGGCGCGCGGGAATCACGGATGCGTTGTTGCGAATCAACGTATCGCCGCTCTGCAAGTAGGCACCGATGTCGCGGAAGTGGCGGTGCTCGATCCGGCGCTCGCGGCGGTGCACGACCAGCAGGCGCGATTGGTCGCGTTGTTGCGCGGGCGTCTGCGCGATGAGGTGCTCGGGGAGCGGGAAGTCAAAGAGGTCGGTCTTCAAAATTAGTGCGAGGGCAGAGTTTTCCCGGCTGGAGTCGAGTCTGGACTGCTGCCAAGCGTTGAGGATGCAAGCACCCACGCCAACTTGGAAAACGCCGCTGCTCTGGCTTTTGGCCGCGGGCGCGTGCTTACCGATGGTGACGCCGCCGCTGGCACTTTTCGCCGGGCTCGTGTTTGCGATTCTCGTGGGCAACACCGATGCGAAGCGGGCCGCGAAGGTGCAAAAATATTTGTTGCAAGCTTCCGTGGTCGGACTGGGGTTTGGAATTCAATTCGAGGCGGTGCTTCGCGCGGGTTCGACGGGAGTGGTGCTGACGGCGGCGACGATTGCGTCGACGCTCCTCGCCGGAGTTTGGCTGGCACACGTGCTGGGGGTGGAGCGGGTCACGGGGCGATTGATTGCGGCAGGCACGGCGATTTGCGGAGGCAGCGCGATTGCCGCAGTCGGGCCAGTGTTGGGAGCCGAGGCGCGCGTGATGTCCGTTTCGCTCGGCTGTGTCTTTGTGCTGAATGCGGTCGCGCTGTTTATTTTTCCCGCGATTGGCCACTGGGTGGAGCTGACGCCGGAGCAATTTGGCTATTGGGCCGCGATCGCGATTCACGACACAAGTTCAGTGGTCGGAGCAGCGGCGCGCTATTCGGCGGAGTCGCTGGCGGTCGCTGTGCCGGTGAAGCTGGCGCGGGCGTTGTGGATTTTGCCGTTGGTGGCGGTGCTGGCGTGGCAGGAGAAGTGCCGTGGCGCGACTGCTGTGGTGCCGTGGTTTGTTGTGTTTTTCCTCGTGGCGTCGGCCGTGACAACCTTTGTGCCGGCGGGCGAGGAAATCTATCCGTGGCTGGCGCGCGCGGCGAAAGCGGGTTTGGCGGCAACCCTGTTTTTAATCGGCGCGAGCCTGTCGAAGGATAATTTGCGCAACATGGGTTGGCGGCCTTTCGGCTTGAGTCTCGTGCTATGGCTGGCGGTAAGCGCGGTTTCGTTGGGCGTCATCGGGGCGCTGCGTTAAGTCAGGATTATAACTATTAAGAAAACAATTGACGCAGATTGGCGGATGAATACCGTCACGATAACTTACCTGCGAAGCATGTTTACGTCTCACCAAAACGGGCTGCTGAATCCGACTGCGTCGAAACGCGTGGAGATTATTCTAGGCGCCGCCGTTTCTGCGCGACTTTCTCATTCCTAGGAGCCCTCAACCATTCTCCAGTGAACGAAAAAGCCGCCCGCCCAAGGCGGCTTTTCTTTTTCCCCCATCCCCAACAATCCAACCCAACTTAATACTTAGAGCCGATTCCGGCACAGGATCTGCTTAAAATACCTTGTCCCATGATTGCTCCAAACCACCCTCACTCCGTCGGCGATTCTGTCGCGGAAGATTCAGAAACGACCTTCCTTCGCACGGATACGGATCGCCCGACTTCCGATGTTCGGGCGAATGCGCAGATTTTTCCGCGCCCGTCGCTGCGCGTCCGCGCGTCGAATCTTAACCACCATTTGTGGAATAACAACGGCACTTGGTATGTGCATTACACCGTGCACCCCACGCCGTTGACCAAGTCTCGCATTCGCGCTTCGCTAGAGACGAAGTCGGTCGAGGTAGCCCGGAAGCGTCGTGATGAAGTGCTCACGCGGGCCGGTGCCTGTCTCTGAGTTTTTTGCTTCGAATCAAAAACGAGCTTGCCAGCACTAAGACAGGGGCGCGAAATCCCGCCTCGGTTCTTTAGCGCCAACATAGCTCAGCTGGTAGAGCAACGCTTTCGTAAAGCGTAGGTCGTCGGTTCGAATCCGACTGTTGGCTCCATTTTCGACAAAGCCTTCGTGGTGCACGGTGGCTTTTTTGCGCCGCATTCAACTGGTGCCGGGGCGGTGGCGCCCAGATTGGCGCCAAACTAGTGGGAATGGCGCTTGGAGTTTGCTTTTTGGCAGGCGGGACAGACACCGAAAAATTCCACTAAATGAGAGAGGTTTGCATAGCCTCGCGCACGCAGCACCTCCTGGATCCCTTCAACCGGAAAATAATCGACCGGTTCGGCAGCGCCGCACGATTTGCAGACAACGTTATAACGTTTGGGTGTGCTGCTGAGTGTTAGTTCGTATTGGGCGGTGCCGTTGTGCAGAAAACTGCGTCGCACGATGCCAACTTGCTCGAACACCGCCAAGCACCGGTAGACCGTGACTAAATCGCAGGCATTTCGGGCAAGTTCTTGATGTAATTGCTCGATTACCAGCGGCGCGGAATGCCGGGCCAGCGCCTCCAGCAACGCAATACGGGGCTTGGTTATGCGCATGCCGCCTGCCTTCAGACGTTCGCATCCGAGTTCGACAGGAGATGGCGAATTTCCAGAGGGAATAGCGCCAAGAGGGTGATTTGATTGGGTGGCCGCAATCATTGGTGACGTTCCAGCAAGCTAAGGTGTCATCGGCGCAAGGGCGAGTTGCGATTAGGGATTTACCTTCTATTTTTACACAAAAAATTACTGCTTCTGGATGGCCCTAGAGAATGTCGGACGAAACCCTAGTTAATCTGGTGTGTCCTCTGGGTGTTGCGCGCAGGAAGTTCATGTGATAGCTAACTCTACTTTACGGAATGCAAGACTTGGAATTTACCGAAATAGTTGAACTCATTTGCAAAGAGGACCCACGCTTTGATCGAAAGGCGTATGTGTTCCTGCGCCAAGGGCTCGATTACACGGTGAAGGAACTTAACAAACGCGAACCGGAGCGGGCGGCCAAATCCCAGCATGTGACTGGGCCTGAATTGCTGCACGGAATTCGCGAATTTGCGCTCGAGCAATTTGGTCCGCTGGCGTTGACGGTTATGCGTTCTTGGGGTGTTGCCCGGTGTAGCGATATCGGGGATCTCGTTTTCAACCTCATCGAATACAACGTTTTCAGTAAGACGGAAAATGATCGGCGCGAAGATTTCGGCGAAATTTACACGTTCGAAGACGCCTTCGTGAAACCCTTCAAGCCTACCCGGAGCAAGCGGCGTCAGGGGTCGCTCGGCTCACTGGGTAACTCTTAACGCGCGTCCATTTCCGTCGCACCTCGCGTTTGTCCGCTGCGCATTCCCATTTTTCTACCGCTTTCATGTCTAATACTTCCTCATTCCGTTCCCGTGATTTGCCACTGCTCGAGCGCCTCTGGGGTGAAGCAGTTGATCGTTACACGCTACCTAACGGCGTAACGGTGCTGCTCAAGCATGACACGTCCGCACCAGTTGCCTCCGTGCAAGTGTGGGTCAAGACCGGCAGCATCCACGAGGGAGAACACCTTGGTGCCGGGCTTTCGCATTTCCTCGAACACATGCTTTTCAAGGGCACAAAGCGCCGCGCCGGACGCGAAATCTCCGCTACGGTGCAAGCTCATGGCGGCTACATCAACGCCTACACCACGTTTGATCGCACGGTGTATTACATCGATTTGCCCTCGGAGCATACGCCCGTCGCCATCGATTTGTTGGCCGATGCGACCCTCAACTCCACCCTACCTGCCGCCGAAGTCATCAAGGAGAAGGAAGTCATTTTGCGCGAAATCGACATGTGCCTCGACGATCCCGATCAACGTCTCGGCCAAGCGCTGTTTGAAACCGCTTTTCGCGGACATCCCTATCGACAACCGATCATCGGCCACCGCGAGGTCTTCGCTGCCACGACGCGCCCGGCGCTGCACAGCTATTACCAAGCGCGCTACGCACCGAATAATCTCGTCGTGGTTATTGTGGGCGATTTTGACGCCGCCACGACCCGTGCTGCAATTGCGGAGCATTTTGGACGCGCCCCACGTCGTCGTCTTGCCCCAGTGCTCGTGCCGGATGAATTGCCGCAACTCACACGTCGCGACCACCATAGTTTTGAGGACGTGCAAATTTCCCGCTGTGGCCTCGGTTGGCAAATACCCGGTTTGGCACACGCCGACACTCCCGCGCTCGATCTGCTCGCGATGGTGCTGGGCCATGGCGACAGCTCCATTCTGTGGCAGGAACTGCGCGAACGAGCGAAACTCGTCCATCAAGTTGACGCGATGACTTGGAGTCCCGGCACGAGCGGCCTCTTCTATGTCTCATTCCTGTGTGATGCAGATAAGCGCGCTGCCGCCGAGGTCGCCATTATGCGCGAGGTTGCTCGCGTCGCAGTGAAGGGCATCAACGCAACTGTGCTAGCCAAAGCGGTTCGCCAAGTCGTGGCGGCCGAAGTGAACGTGCGCAAAACGATGGCGGGGCAGGCGAGTCGCCTTGGTGCGGCCGAGGTAGTCGTTGGCGACATGAATTATACGCGCCGCTACTTCGAGCGACTCACTGCGCTGACTCCCGCTGATCTGAAGCGCGTTTTGAAAACCTATTTGGTGCACGAGCGACTGACCGTGGTTTCTTCGAATCCGAAAACAGCCATGCCTGTTCGCGCGGTCGAATCGGCGCGCTTGGCCACCTCGCTCGATTTCACTGAGATAACACTGAGCAACGGCGCACGGCTTTTGCTTCAGCCCAATACCCAGCTGCCAAATTTGCATTTGCGGCTCGCCTTCGCCGGCGGCGCCTTGGCCGAGACTCCGGAGCGACGTGGGGCCAACGCCTTGCTGGCAACGTTGCTGAGCAAGGACACGAAACGCCGCAGCGCCGAATCCGTCGCGCTCGCGATCGAGAGTGTCGGTGGCGCATTCAATTCCTTCTGTGGAGTAAACAGCTTCGGGCTTTACGCAGATGTGCTGCCCAGCGATGCCGCGCTCGCATTGCAGCTTTTGAGCGATGCGATTTTGCAACCCACCTTCAAACCGGCGCGACTCGCGATCGAGCGCGATGCCTCGCTGGCGAGCCTGCGAGAAGTGCAAGACGACGTGGTCTCGGTGGGGCGACGCAAGTTGCGCCAACTCTTTTTCGGATCACATCCATTGGCCGTGGAAACCATCGGCGATGAAGCAGGATTATCGCAAATCGCCGTGGCTGATCTCGTGATGTTGCGGCGAAAATTGATGGTGTCAGGGAATACGGTGCTCGCAGTCGCCGGAGATTTTGACCCGCGCGTGTTGCACCCGAAACTCGAAGCCTTCCTCAAGCGCATTCCTGCTGGCAACTGGGCGCCTCCAGCGGCGGATCTGACGGTGCGCGCAGGTGATTTCACCGAGATTCAACCGCGGCAACAAGCGGTGGTCTTCGAAGCTTACACTGGCCCCGGGCTCAAAGACGCCGATTATTTTGTCAGCGAGGTCGCCGACGAGTTGTTCAGTGGAATGTCCTCCAATCTTTTTGAACGAGTTCGGGAACAGAAGAGCCTCGCCTACTTTGTTCGCTCAAGTCGTCTCGTCAGTATGACGCAGGGAATGTTCTACTTTTTCGCCGGCACGAGTCCGGAGCGCTACCAAGAAGTGCTGCAAGAGTTCACTCGCGAAATCGCACGAGTGCGCTCCGGTAAAATTCGCGCCGACGAATTGGTGCGGTGCCAAACTCGCCTGAAAGCAGGCAAGCGCATGGCCATGCAGTCGAACGCCGCCCGCGCAACGCAAGCGGCGGTTTCTGCGGTGTATGGACTGCCGGTAAACGACTGGCGTGACTACGCGGCGCACATCGATGCGGTGACGATTGCCGATTTACAAAGCTTTGCCCGACGCTACTTCACGCCTGCGCAGCGCACGCGGTTGATCGTCAAGCCTTGAAATCACCCGAAAATTGGTGTTCGGCGCAGCTTGCGTTGCACGCGACTAATTGCCAGATTGATAGTGCTATGAAATTCTCATTCCTTCGTTATCTCTTCGCCGCCGCACTCGCGCTGGCTGTTGGTTTCACTGTTGCCACCGCCCAAGACGGCGAAGGCAAAAAAGAAAAAGGCCCGAGTAAAGCCGACCTCAAAAAATACGACGCCAACAACGATGGCATGCTCGATGAAGCCGAAACGGCCACGATGAAGGCGGAAAAAGACGCCAAGAAAGAAGCCGACAAACAAGCGCGGCTCGCGAAATACGACACGAACAAGGACGGCAAGATCAACAAGGACGAACAAGAAGTTGAAAAGGCCGACAAAGCTGCTGCGGCCGAAGCAAAGAAAGCTGAGCGCGAGGCCAAGAAGAGTGCTGCGGAAGCGAAAAAGGGCGGAAAAAAATAATCCCGCACGAGTTTAATTTTCCAACCCCGGACATAACAGTCCGGGGTTTTTCTTTGGGGAGCATGAGCACACGCGAACGCGCACGGCATTCGTATGGTGATTCGAGTGCGACAACCACTCGCAAATACGCCGCACAGGGTTTGGAAGCCGGGCTGAAGTCGGTGCGGCGGTGGCCGCGGGAATTCGTCCTGCGTCGTGCGGCGCGAAGTTGCGATGCGGATTTATTGCGTGGAGACGCGCAGGCGCAGGAAGGTGCGGGTGCCGGCGGGGAGCGGCGCGGTGGCGCGCCAAGTTTCGGTGCCGGCGTTGGTCTCAAGGCGTTCGTGGGTGACGTTGGCCGCGCTCCACGTGACAAGGTCGCTGGAGGATTCGACGGCGTAAGTGATGTCAGTGCGCGCGGCGGGCCGTGCGTAAGTGAAGGCCAGTTGTCCGGCGGAGGTGTCGAGTGTGCCGAGACTGTCCCCGGATGCGCGCGGCGCGCGGCCGAGGGCGTATTTGAGAAGGTTGGTCAACCCGTCGGACGTGAGCACGGCGGCGGGACCACTGATGGCGGCGTTGGCCCGTTCGTTGGTGTCGAAGTTTTCATTGCGCCATGCGTCGTAGCCGCTGGCGGCGCTGATGGTGAGCACGGCGACGGAGGATGTAACCGCGGCAACCGGATTGGTGATGACGACATCGTAGTTACCTGCTTGGGCCGCTTGCACGGCGGACAGGCTGAGCGAGTTACTCGTGGCCCCGGACAAGACGTTGCCGTTGTGTCGCCATTGGTAGGTCAGTGTCTCAGTGCCGGTCGCGGTGACGCTGAAGGTGACATCGCTGCCTGCGGCCACGGTTTGGGAGGCCGGTTGGGAGGTGATCGCGGGAGGCGTCTGGATGGCCACCGTGAGGGCGAGGTCGTCGATGCGCCAGTTGGCGGTGCCGACGCCGGCGGAGCCGCTGCCGTTGTAGCCGTAGAGACGGAAAGTGATCGGCGCGTCGAGTGAGCCGATGACCGTCGTGAACGATGGCGTGCGCATCACCCACACGCTGTCGCTGGTCAGGGTGCCGGAAGCGGCGGGCGTCGCGTAGTTGTCGGCGCTGGTGTAGAGCGCGTAGGCTTTCGGCCCAGTCGAGGTGCTGCGCGTGCCGAAGGCCAGTCCGGTGGCAAGGAGACGCGAACCGGCGGCGGGCGTGAGGGTGAATTGGAAATACGCCGAGCCGTTCGTCGCGGTATTGAGCGAGCCGGTGCGCGCCGCGAGCCCGGCGTTGTTGCCAGCGGAGGCTCCGGGATAGGTGGAATCCACTCCCGATGTCAGCAGGGTCGTCGTGCCATTGTTATTGCCTTGGGTGACTGTGCCGCCGGTGAGCCCCACTGGTAATGAGTTGCTCGGCGCTGCCGTGGTGAAGTCCCACGTCACGACACTGGTGACGAGGACGCTGATGGTAAGGGTGGCCGCGTTGCTGGTGGCATTGCCGACGCCGTTCGTCAGGACGACGTCGTAGCTGCCGGTATCGGCTGCCTGCACGTTGGTGAGTGTCAGGGTGGGGTTGTTGGCATTGGCGATGGGTTGACCGCCCTTGCGCCATTGGTAGGTGATGGGGGCGGTGCCTTCGGCGGTCACGGCGAAGATCACGTTCTCACCGGAGAAAACATGCCGCGGGACCGGGTGAGTGGTGATGAGGGGAGCAAAGGGCGTGAGAACCCGGAAGCTGAAGGTGTAATCTTCCGCTAGGTTCAATGTATTGGTGGCGGCGTCGGTGACGCGGTCGGCCCGCACATCAACCGTGATGGTGTCACCGAACATAAAGGCGGCGCTCGGCGTAATGGTGTAGGTGCTAGGCCCGCCGCTGACAGTGGCGGGGAGCACGCCGGAAGCGGCGCTGCGCAAGGTAAACCAACCGGACGCGACCGTTACGGGTTGGTTGAAGGTCACCGTGATCGGCGCAGTGGCGGACTGTCCGGACGCGTCGTGAGTGGGCGTGGTGCCGATGATGACGGGCGCAACCGGACCGGCTGCGGCGGCAGTGAAAGCAAAATCGTCGATGGCGAGACCGTCGTCATTGTTGGCGTCGTCGCTGTCCGTCCAGCGGAGGATCAAGCGCGAGCTGGCGGGCCAGACGATGCCGCTGACAGTGGCGCTGATGTTGCGGCGGTTGGCGGGGGCGTTGCCGTCGAGGATGATGCCGTTGCTGTCGGTGGTGCCGTTAATCGGCGCGGAGAAACTGAGCGCGGGGGCGGACACGAAGCTGCCGGTGTTGAGATTGCTTCCGCCGATGGCATAGGAGAACGCGAGGACGTTGGCGGCGCCGTTGCCTTCGCGCCATTGTTCGCCGACGAAGGTGATCGTGAACTCGCTGAGCGTCTGGCCGGTGTTGTTGTTCAGCATGAGGCCGAACCGCGACTGAGTGGAACCGCTGCCGAGCGAACCGAGCGCGCGTTCGCTCGAACCACTCGCGCCGTAGGAATAGATCGCGCCATTGATTGAGGTGCCATCGTCGACCTTGAACCGCGCCTGTAGGCCGGAGCCGCCATGCTTCACCATCCACCACCCTCCGAGATCACTGCCGTTGAAAGGTGCGGCGGTAAGTGGGAACGGACCGTTGCCGGAAAGCGAGCCGACGATGTTGGAATCGTAGCCGTGCTCGGCGCTGAGTGAATCGAAATTCTGGCGGTAGGTGCCGCCGGCGTAATTGAGCGCGCCGTCGGAGAACGAGCTGACGACAAGTTGCGCGGTGTCGCTGGTGGCCATGCCCTGTGCATTGGTGATCACGACGTCGTAGGTGCCGATCAGGGATTCGGTCACATTGGGCAAAACGAGCGAGGCCGTCGCCGCCGAGGCGTTGCCTTCGATCGGGGTGCCGCCCCTGCGCCAAACATAAGTGAACGGTTCGGAGCCGACGAGTCCGACGGTGAAACGGGCGGTGCCGTTGGGGCCGACGATGCTCGAAACGGGTTGTGCGGTGATGACCGGAGCGCGCGCGGTGACGCTGAGGGTGGCGTCAGCACTCGTGGCGTTGCCGTCGGAATTTGTTGCCACAACGTTGTAGGTGCCGGCGTGGTCGGACTGCACGTTGTGGAGCGTGAGCGTGGCGGCGTGGGCACCGTCGAGCGGCTGGCCGTTCTTGTGCCACTGATAAGTCATCGTTGGTGAACCGGCCACGAGAGTGGAAAACACGACGGTCGAGCCGGCGTTGACGGTCTGGGAAACCGGTTCGTTAAGGAAAGATGGGGCGACGCCGGTGACGACGAGCAGGGCCTGCTCACTCGTCGCGCTGGAAATGTTGTTCGACACGGTGACGCGGTAATGGCCCATATTGGCGAGTTGCACATTCGAGATGGTGAGCGTGGCGCTGTTGGTGCCGACCGGTTGTCCCTCGAAGGTCCATTGGTAGTTGAGCGGTGCGTCGCCGCTGGCGCTGACGGTGAAGACTGCGGTGGTGCCGAGCCCGAGCGATTGGGCGGTGGGATTGGTCGCAATGACTGGCGCACCGGTTAACGGACGTCCGTCGATCATCGTGCGCAACACCGACGCCGTCGCGGCGGGCAGCGCGGTGAAGAAGGTCAAGCCGGTGTCCTGCTGGATTTGATTTACGTTGGTGAGGTAGGTGCGCCAGTCGCTGCTGAGGCCGGAAGTGACATTGGGCACTTTGATGGCGATCACCCGCGTGTTGGTCGTGATGCGTTCGCTGACTGGTTGCGGACCGACCGGCACCACAACGGCGATTTTCCAAACGTAACCGGGGATGGCCGCCTTGCCGCTGGCGATGCGGGCTCCGGAAAAATGACTGGGGCCGGATATGACCAGCACTTCGTTGCCGGCGCCGGCGATGGTGCGCGTTTCCATTTCGAAGTTGTTCCACACGCCGCCGTTGTTGTGCGACGTTTGTGGAACCATGTTCGACATTAGAAAGGTGAACGTGTTGTCCGATGTGGTCACGGTGCGATCGGCCGATGGGCACATGTGGCCACGACTGAGTCCTGGGTCGTTGTAGTCGGATGGTTGCACGCGATAATATCCGGCGGGCAAAAGCGGATCCTCCGACCACGCGTCGGTGCGCCCGGAACTGCCGCGATCCTCCTGCGTCAAATTCCAGCTCACCCAATTCGGCTGCCCCAGCGAGTCGTTGTAGCTGATCGCAAACTGGTCGCGCACGATCAGGTAGTTGTTGCGCGCCGCAGGGTCGGAGACGGCACCGCTCGGGTTACCCAGGAGCAACTGGTGCGCGGCACCGATTTTCGCCGGTGCCTCAAGCGCGCCAAACGAAAGCGCGATGGCAGCGCATAGGCGCGCAAATCCGACGAAAAAGAAGCGGCGGAGGATCGACGGCGAAGGCGCCGGTGAAGCGAGTTGGTGCATGTAGAAAGTGAAGTGACGTGCGCGGCGATGAAAGTGAGCTATGCGTAAGCGCGAGAGGGATGGGGAGAGTCAATCGCGCACAGCGGTGAACCGCGACCGCCTCTGGCGCATTGCCGGCCGGTCAGGGCAAATACGCGGGAGCATACTTGTCGCGTCGACATGGCATTAAATTTAGCGAGGTAGCCCGGACAGACCAATCCGGCAAGCAGGGCAAGGCGGACGTTGGTATTCACATGGGGCGGGCGACAACAAGTAGGGAGGCGAGAGAGCAAGGCAAGACGTTGTTGAGGTCGAACCACAACCACCAACGACGCGAAAATTTCGCGCTGTCGCCGAACCGCCGGAATGTGAAATAACGGCGACCGTCCGCCGGCTATAGATTCTGCTTCCCTGACGCCAATCGCTCCGGCAGGTTCCGATCAGGCGGCAATGTAGCAAACTCGCGCTCCGCCGAGAAGATGCACCTCCGCCCCATCGTCCTAATCGCCCTCGCTCTTGCCCTCGTCCTCGCGCTCGCCGGATTATTCATCCGCCAACAGCAGCCGATATCTTCTGAGCCACTCGTTCGAGTTGATCCGGGCAAGCCGCCGACGACGCAGGAGTCCGCCGTCATTGTTGCCGCCGCTGAATCCACACCGGCTGGCCGCGCCCCGGACGCGCCGGCTCCGCTTGGCGCCGCGTTCCAATCTCCGGCGCTCGCCGACGCGACTACGCCGCCACCGCGTCGTAGTGTGGCGGATATTCTCGAGGCCGCCGGAGATCTCTCCGATCCCGTCGCGCGCGAACGCGCCGTAGAGGAAATGAGAACGCTTCAACAAAGCCGCCGGGCTGCCGCCGAGGCGCGTGCGCGCGAACTCGGCTTGCCGCTGCGCACGGTCGGTCCACGCGGTCGCGTGCGCGAAGTCTTCGACCTTGATGCGCAAGGACGCCCGATTTACCGGGCAACTTTCAACCTCAACGCCACGCGCAGTTCCGGCGCCAGTCTCCTCCAAGCCGAGACGCCGCCCCTCTCCGGCAGCGGCGTGATTGTCGGCGTCTGGGACGGCGGTCTCGTCCGCTCCA
Organism: Candidatus Didemnitutus sp.; assembly: GCA_030681265.1. Lineage (GTDB taxonomy): Bacteria > Verrucomicrobiota > Verrucomicrobiia > Opitutales > Opitutaceae > Didemnitutus. The sequence goes on from JAUXXD010000121.1 coordinate 19,995, forward strand.
CTCACCAAGAATTGGTAGGACGGGTCACGGCGAAGAACACCGGTGAGTTGGACGATCATGCGACGCACGTCGCCGGCACCGTGGGCGCAGCGGGAGTCGTCGCATCGGCGCGCGGCGCGGCCCCGGCGGTGTCGATTCATTCCTATGATTGGGATGACGACTACGCCGAGATGACAGCGGACGGCGCGACGGCCGCCGGACAATCGACCAAAATCTACATCGGCAATCAAAGCTATGGCTCCGCGAATGGCTGGGATTACACCGGAGAAACGAGTCCGATGTGGGTCTGGTATGGCACCGGCACGACTACGACCGGCTACGATCCGGAGTTCGGCCAATACAACGTCGGTGCCCGCGACATCGATGCGGTTATTTTCGCCACGCCGTATCTGCTCGCATTTCGCGTTGCCGGTAATGACGGCACTGACGATCCCGTGAATGGCGAGAGTGTCAGCCTCTCCTCGACCAGCTCAGCCACCACCGCTTACAACAGCTCCTTACATCCTGCCGGCGATGGCATTTACCGTGGTGGTTACGATACCATCGCCTGGGAATCCATTGGCAAAAACGTGATCACGATCGGTGCCACGACCGATGCCGTAATTGGCAACCAGCGGGATGTCGCTGCCGCCGCCGTCGTCGATTTTTCCTCCTGGGGTCCCACCGACGACGGTCGCATCAAGCCCGATCTGGTGACCAACGGCGACGAAGTTTATTCCCCCATCGCAACCTCCAACACCGCCTACGACATTTATTCGGGCACCAGTATGGCCGGCCCCAGCGCCGCAGGCTCCGCCGCGTTGTTGGTGCAGCTTTACGGCCAACTTTTTCCGGGCAATTCCATGCGCGCGAGCACGCTCAAGGCGCTGTTGCTCCACACCGCCGACGATTTGGGCACGGCCGGTCCCGACTACCGCAGCGGTTGGGGCCTGATCAATGTTAAGACCGCCGCCGATCTCTTGCGCGATCACGCCGCCAATCCGCTCAGAATCCGCGTCAACGAATCCCAACTAAACACCACCACGACCACTGTCTCGCAAAACTTCACGTGGGACGGCGTCTCACCGATCCGCGCGACCTTGTGCTGGACGGATCCGGCGGGCACCGCCACCACCAGCCACGACTCCCGCACCAGCCGCCTCGTCAACAATCTCGACCTGAAAATCATCGGGCCCGATGAAAGCACGCATTTACCCTATGTGATGCCCTTCGTCGGAACTTGGAC
>JAUXXD010000133.1 GCA_030681265.1 Candidatus Didemnitutus sp.
CCGCCAATGCCATGCAGGGCGACCGCGAGCTTTGCTTGGCGGCGGGCATGGACGATTACCTCTCGAAGCCGATTAAATCCGCCGATCTCGATGCCGCGATCAAGCGCGCGCAGTTCAAACACGCGCCGACGATTGGGGCGAGTTCAGCGCGGGCGTTGCCCTAGGGCAGGCAGAGCATACCAACACTCGCGACCGACCGCTTCGGCGGCCTCGTGGCAAGGTATTTACCCGGACGGTTTTTGCGGCGCGACGCTGCCCAGCGAATGCGCAACTTGTGGCCAGAGATGCGCGGTGCGTTCGGCAAGAATCGCGCGGCACTTCGCCACTTCCGCTTGGCGCTGTGCCAAGTTCGACTCGGCGATCTGTGCGAGGTCGTCGAGATTGTAGAGGTAGACATTTGGCACGGCCGTGCACGCCGGATCGATGTCGCGCGGCAGGGCAAGATCGATCAAAAAGAGGGGACGCCCCGCGCGGTGCTTCATCGCCGCCGCGGCCAGTTCACGGGTGACGACGAGATTCGGTGACGAGGTGGAGCTCGCAACGACATCGGAAGCGGCGAGCAACTCGGGCAATTCGGCCATCGTGGCCGCCCAGCCGCCCGTCGCCGCCGCGGTCTCTTCGGCGCGTGACAGCGTGCGACTGGCGACGGTGATGGAGCGCGCGCCGCGACTTTGGAAGGCTTGCGCGGTCTTCAGGCCGATCTCGCCGGCACCGACGACAAGGATTTTCACAGGATCGAGTTCGCCGAAAATCTTGCCCGCCAAATCCACGGCAACCGTCGCGATGCTGATCTGTCCGGCACCGATTCCGGTGTGCGTGCGAATGTGTTTTGCTGCCTGAAAAGTTTTTTGGAACACGCGGTTGAGCACCGGTCCGGTCCACTTGGCGGCGAGGGCGCGATCGTAGGCGTCCTTCACTTGGCCGAGAATTTCAACTTCGCCGACGATCTGGGAGTCGAGCCCGGAAGCGACATCGAAGAGGTGACCGATGGCGTCGTGATTTTCGCGTTGCACCAGCACGCTGGAAAGTTCCGCGGGCGCGCAGCCGGTTACTTCGCTCAGCGTTTGGCGAACGGCGTCAATAGCCGCAGAATTGTGCGCGACGCTGTAGAGTTCGATACGGTTGCAGGTGTTGAGCAGAGCAAATTCGCGCACGCCCGTCGTGGCGCGCAGGCGGTCCACGAGTTGAGCGGTGCGTTGGCTGTCGAACGCGAGTTTTTCCCGCACCGCCAAAGGTGCGGTGTGGTGGCTGGCGCCGAGGAGAACGAGGACAGGGGTGGCGTGGTCCATATCTCAGGGCGCAGGCGTGAGGATGACGCGGGTGTCGCGGTGGTTGGTATTGACCGGCCCCAGCGAAGCCATGGCGAAGAAAAACAACGCCACGCAGACCCACGCGAGGCGGGTGCCGAAGAGTTTCCCGCGCCAGCGCAAGAAAAGCGCGCTCGCATAAATCAACCAAACCGCGAGCGTGATGAGGAGCTTGGGCCAGTGCACCGAGGCCGTATCCCGCACCCACCACGACGCACCAACACTGAGCGAAATCGTCAACAGGCCGACGCCGGCCAGCAGCATGCGGTAGTTGATCTGGTTGAGTTGCACGAGCGAGGGCAGGAACCAAAAGAGGCCGTCGAGTCGCTTCTGTTTCAGCGCCCAATTTTGCAAGAGGTGCATGACGGATGTTAGCGCCAGCAGACCGAAGACACCGTAGCTGAAGACCGCGAGGGCGGCGTGAAATTCGATCCACGCATTGGGGAAGATCCGCGCGTTGCGCACGGCGTCCCATTGCGGAATCAGTAGGGCGATCGTGGCGAGGCTTGCGGCATAGCCGGAAGTGAACAGCCCGAGCAAACTGACGCGAAAGGCCGGCCCGACGACGAAGTAGAGCACCATGGCCGACCACGCGACGAATTGGATGATTTCAAACTGGTTGCCCAGCGGACAACCGCCGGTCGCCATGCCGCGCAGGTAAAGTCCGGCCGTGTGACTCGAGAGACCGAACGCGAGGAGGATGATCAGCATCGTGCGGCCGCCGGCGGGTTGCTGGCGGCGGGGGAGGCGGAAGCAACCGACAATGAACCCGGCGAGATAAAACAAGGCGCCCAGCCAGATAATGCCGCGGTCAGTGAGCTCGAGGTCCATGGGGGCAAGTTGGCGTGCGGGCGGCGCGCTCGCAAGCATTGGGGCAGGATATTAGCGTGCGTGGGAAGAATCGTGCTTCGCTCTGATTTACCCTTGTGCCCCCCGTGCCTCCGCCCGCTAGGCTGGCGCATGGTCTTTCCGGCGCATCTGGGATGGCGCGGTTGGTGTTGGCCCGTGTTGCTCGCGGGGATGATCGTCTATGCCTCGGGCTCGGGCAATGTCGCCGGCCCGGCGATGATCGGTTTCGATAAAGTGGCGCACTTTTTCGTCTTCGGTCTGCTCGCGACGCTGGTGGTGCGCAACGGTTTTGCGCTGCGCCGCGCGTGGCTCGCGGTCGTGCTCGTATCGTTGTTCGGCGCGACCGATGAGTTACACCAGAGCTTCACTCCGGGGCGCACGATGCAAGCGGCTGATTGGGTCGCGGACACGCTCGGTGCCATCGTCGCCGTCGCCGTTTATACGCGCTGGCCGGCTTACCGCCGCTGGTTGGAAGCACCGCTGCGTCGATTGGGCAAGAGCCGGATTGAAAAATCGGCGCAGTTGTCGCCCAATACCGACCTCGCATGAACGCCACCGCGGTCCACGCTCGTCTTCGCCAACTTCGCGCCGAAATCGCACGGCACGACGAGCTCTATTACCGTGCCGCCACACCGGAAATCACGGACCGCGATTACGATCGTTTAAAGGAAGAACTCGCCGCGCTCGAAGCGCAGTTTCCGGCGCAGACCGGCGCCGCGTCGCTCACGCCGGCCGTGGGTGATGACCGTTTGGCGGGCTTTACGACTTACCGGCACCGCCTGCCGATGCAGAGTCTCGACAACACGTATTCCGAGGAGGAACTCCGCGCGTTTCACGCTCGACTCGTAAAGCAGTTGGGCCGCGAGGAATTGGCCTACGTCGTCGAACCGAAGATCGACGGCCTCGCCGTCAGCCTGACCTTCGAACGCGGCCAACTCGTGCGCGCCACGACGCGGGGCAACGGCGAGGAAGGGGACGACGTTACCGCCAACGTGCGCACGATTCACTCCTTGCCGCACCATCTCGCAACCGCGGACGGCGCGCCCGTGCCGGACATCATCGAGATACGCGGTGAAATTTATCTCACGACCGCGGAGTTCCAACGCATCAACCAAGCGCGCGAAGAAGCCGGTGCGGCGCTCTACGCAAATCCGCGCAACCTCGCCGCAGGCACGGTCAAGTTGCTCGACTCCAAAGAGGTCGCGCAGCGCAAATTGGAGATCGTCCTTTACGGACTCGGCTTCTGCGAACCGGCCGTGGCGGACTCGCAGAGTGACTTCCATACATTGGTCAAACGCTGGCGTCTGCCGACAGTGGAGCGGCTCTGGCCCGCGCAAGGCATCGACGCCGTCTGCGCGGCGGTGCGCGAGCTCGACCACTTGCGCCACTCCTTCCACTACGGCACCGATGGCGCGGTGGTGAAGCTCGACGAATTTGCCCTGCAACGCGAAGCCGGCCGCACCGCCAAAGCGCCGCGCTGGGCCATCGCCTACAAATTCGAACCCGAACGCGCCGAGACGCGCATCAACGCCATCACCGTGCAAGTGGGTCGCACGGGCGTGCTCACACCGGTGGCGGAACTCGAACCGGTAACGCTTTCCGGGAGCACGGTGGCGCGCGCGACGTTGCACAACCGCGACGAAATCGAGCGCAAAGACATTCGCGTGGGCGATTACGTGTTGGTCGAAAAAGCGGGCGAAATTATCCCCGCCGTGATCGAAGTGAACAAGGCGCGCCGCAGGCCCGAGTGCGTGCCGTATCGTTTTCCCGAGCATTGCCCGGTCTGCGGCACCGGCGTGATTCAGATCGAGGGCGAAGTCGCGCTACGGTGCCCGAATGCGAATTGCCCGACGCAAGTGCGGCGGCGGTTGACGCACTTCGTTTCCAAATCCGCGTTGGACATCGATGGTCTCGGCACCGCGATGGTGGATGAACTCGTCGGGCGAGGGTGGGTGAAGGAGTTGCCGGATATCTTTGAGTTGCGACGCGCCGATTTGTTATCGCTGGGTAAGAACGTGGAAAAATCCGCCGACAATCTGCTCGCAGCGATCGAAGCCGGCAAACAGTGCGAGTTGTGGCGCTTGATTCACGGGCTCGGCATTCCGCACGTCGGCGTGGCGGCGGCGAAGGATCTCGCGGCACACTTTCGCGACTTGCAGGCACTGGCCGACGCGAAGCTCGAGGATTTCGTGGCGGAGAAAACCACGATCATTTCCGGTATTGGCGAAGTGATGGCGCGAGCGATCACCGGGTTTTTTAATGAACCGCGCAACCGTGCGCTCGTGCTCGATTTGTTGCACGCGGGCGTGCGACCGGTCGCGCCGGACGCCCGTGCGGCCAGCAGCGCGACTTTCGCGGGCAAGACGTTTGTGCTCACCGGCACGTTGCCGAGCCTGACGCGTGAGGAAGCGGCCGCGTTGATCGAGGCGGCCGGCGGCAAAGTGGCGGGCAGTGTGAGCAAACGCACCAGCTTCGTCCTCGCGGGCGAAGCAGCGGGCTCCAAACTTGAGAAAGCGCGCGCGCTGAGCGTCGCGGTGATCGACGAAGCCGAATTTATGCGGATGCTGGCGGCTGGTTCTGCATAACGGGTTTGCCATCGCCGTCGACCGAGAGCGGCCCGGCACCGGACAGCATGACGACGGTGAGCAGCACGAGCACGAGCGCGGAGAATTCCAGTGATTGGCTCGGGGCGAACAGTCCGTCGGTGCGGTGAATGAGGAACACCGCGCCGGCCAGAATGGGGATTTGCACGCCAGCCGCGATACGGGTGAGTAATCCAGCCATGAGCAACAGACCGCCAACAAAATGCGCGATCGCCACATAGTGCAGCAACGCCGCCGTGAGCAGCCATATTTGGCC